>NZ_VSLZ01000004.1:0-300000 GCF_010747475.1 Halorussus sp. MSC15.2
CCGCGCGCTCGAACGCATGCGGGAGGCCGGACTCGGGAGCATGCTCCTCGTGAACGACCCCAACGTGCGGTACGTCACCGGTCTTGCCATGACCGGCGGGAGCGGGGCCGACCACTACACCCTCCTGACCGAGGACGGCGACGTGGTCCACTGGGACACCGCCGACCACGCCAGCAACCAGCGGTTCAACTGCCCGTGGCTCGACGACATCCGGTACGCCGCGCCGGGACTCGGGAACGTCCCGCGGGCGTCGGGCAGCAGTTCGGCCCGGGACTGGTTGAAGGGCAAGATGGCCGACCTCGTGGTCGAGGCGATGGCGGAGTACGGCGTGAAGAAAGAGCCGATGGGCATCGACGTGGGGAACCGGTCGCTCCTCTCGAAGTTCGAGGAGCGCGGCGTGGACGTGCGACCCGGCGACTGCGCCGACGTGATGGAGGACGCTCGGAAGGTGAAGACCCGCGACGAAATCGAGTGCCTGCGGATGGTCGCCGCGCTCTGCGAGGCCGGATTCCAGCGCATCACCGAGACCGCCAAGCCCGGCATGCGCGAGTCCGAGGTCTGGGGCGAGGCGACGAAGGAACTCTGGCGACTCGGCGCGATGGTGCAGGGCGGGTACGTCACCTCCGGACCGAACACGTGGCCCAAGCATCAGGCCAACACCACCGACCGCGTGATTCGGCCCGGCGACCTCGTGTACGCCGACTTCTACAACATCGGCTTCATGGGCTACCGCTCCTGTTACTACCGCACCTTCAGCGTGGGCGAACCCACGCAGGCCCAGAAAGACGCCTACGAGAAGGCCCGCGACGACCTCTACGACGTGCTCGAACGCATCGAACCCGGGGCGACGACCGACGAAATCTGTCAGGGCTTCCCCGACGAGGAGGGCGAACACATGGACTGGTACGGTGCCGACGAGTTCTGGGAGATGACCACCAACCACTGGGCGCACGGTTTGGGTCTCCAACTCTACGAGGTCCCGCTCATCTGGCGAGGTCTCTCGCCCGACCACCCCATCGAAATCGAGGAGGGGATGACGATGGCCGTCGAGACGATGCGCCCCGCCGACCGACAGGGCGTCCGCGTCGAGGAGATGGTGGTCGTCCGCGAGAACGGCGTCGAGATTCTGAGCCAGTGGCCCGTCGAGGAGATTACGACCATCGAACACTGAGCGGACGCGTCCGGCGGGTCCGCCGCTTCGGGTGGTTCGAGTACTTCGGCCACTTCCGGTGCTTCGGCGATTTCGAGTGCTTCGACTGTTTCAACTGGAAGTGGCGTCTCGATGCGAATTACTCGTCCGGGAGCGCCCGCTTGGGCTGAATCCGGAGTTCCGGCGACCGCGTGACCGCGGCGTCCACGCCGAACACGTCGGCCAGCAGTTGCTCGGTCACGACCTCTCCGGGCGGTCCCCAGTCGTAGATGCCGCCGTCGTCCATGGCGACGATGTAGTCGGCGAACCGGACCGCCTGCGACAGGTCGTGGAGGACCACCGCCACGGTGACGCCCTCCTCTTCGTTGAGACGGCTGACCGTCTCCATCACTCGAAGTTGGTGGTGGAGGTCGAGGAACGTCGTCGGTTCGTCGAGCAACAGTACGTCGGTCTCCTGTGCGAGAACCATCGCTATCCACACCAACTGCTTCTGCCCGCCGCTCAGCGCACCGACCTCCCGGTCCCGGAGGTCGTTCACGCCCGCGAGGTCGATGGCTCGTTCGACTGCGTCGTGGTCCTCTGCAGAGACGGAATCGAAGAACCCGCGGTGGGGGTAGCGACCGTGGTACACCAGTTCCTCGACCGTGATACCGCCCGGCGAGTCGTTCTCCTGGGACAGGTGGCCGAGTTCCCGAGCGAGTTCCTTTCCACCGTACTCGCTTATCTCTCGGCGTTGAGCGCGACGACGCCCCGGTCCGGGTCGAGGTGGTCCGAGAGGGATTTGAGCAGGGTACTCTTGCCGCTGCCGTTCGGGCCGACGAGTGCGGTGATTTCGCCCTCGGGAACGTCGATGCGCGGACACTCCACGACGGGGTCCTCCGTCGTCGGGTAGCCGACTTCGAGGTCCTCGGCGACCAGCGCGCTCTGGACTTCGACGGGTTCGCCCTCGCCGCCATCGCCGAGAGTAGTCGTCGCGTCGATGCTCCGCTCGCCGCGTTCCTTCGCGTCGGTTTCCTGCGTCATAGTTCGCCTATCTCCTGTTGTTTCCGCATCAGATAGAGGAAGTACGGTCCGCCGACGAGTCCGGTCACGACGCCGACCGGGACCTGCGTCGGACTGAGCGCGAGTCGCGCGCCCACGTCGGCCACCACCACGAGCGCAGGACCCGCGAACACGCATCCCACTACCAGACGCTTGTAGTCGCTCCCGACGAGGGTCCGGACCATGTGGGGTACGACCAGACCGACGAAACTCACGATGCCAGCCACCGAGATGGCCGCGCTGGCCGCGAGGACCGCCACGCCCGCCAGCGCGAACCGCACCTTCTCGACCGACATACCGAGCGACTTGGCGGTGCGCTCGCCGAGCAGGAGGACGTTCAACTGCCGCGACCCTATCAGCGCGAGACCGACCGAGAGGACGGTCCACGGCAGCGCGATTCGGACCTGCTCCCAATCGACGCCCGTGAGCGACCCGGTGGTCCACGCGATGGCCGACTGGACCACCCCGAGGTCCTCGGCGAGGTAGAACAGTCCCTGCTGGAGCGACCAGAAGACGGTGCTGACGATGACGCCCGCGAGGACGAGTCGGACTGGACTCGTCCCGCCCTTCCACGCGATGAGGTAGACGAGCAGGAACGCCAGCGCACCGCCGAGCGAGGCGAAGATTGGGAGATAGGGCGCGAGTCCCGAGAACACCACGAGGGTGAGCAGGACCGCGAGACCCGCTCCGGAACTCACGCCGAGGACGTACGGACTGGCGAGTTCGTTCCGGGTCACGGCCTGAAAGATGGCCCCCGAGACTGCCAGATTCATCCCGACGAACGCCGCCACTATCACTCGCGGCAGTCGGATGTTCCAGACCACGAGTTGCTGTCTGGACATCTCGGGCAGTTCACTACCGAGCAGGAACGCCTGCCAGACCTGCGGGTCGAAGACGACGTCGGCGTCGAACACCGCGTGCCACGCTTGGGCCAGCGTCATCGAGTACGTCCCGAAACTCACCTGCACGAGTCCCGCCACGACGACCACGGCCACGCTTCCGAGGACGACCGTAGCGAGCGACGCGTCTATCCACCCGAACCAGCCGGATTCGGTCGGCGTCCGTTCCTCCGTCCGAGTGTCGCTCGCCATTCTCTTGTTTAGGCTACCCTAAATTCACACAAAGGGGTTTCGGTACGACGACGAACGGACGCCCGCTCGAACGTCGTATCCTGCCGACGTGACAGGGACAAAATTATATCCGGGTCGCCGCCAACAAGCCGGTATGGCCGACCTGCTGCCCTCCAGTCCCGACCCTTCGGCCGGAGACGGGGGTGAGCCTCGGGTCGTCGGCGTGGACAGCGACGACGCCGACGACCTGCTCGCCGCCCTCCAGTCGGAGACCGCCCGCGATATCCTCGGGGCGCTGTACGACGACCCCGCGACGCCGTCCTCGCTCGCTGAGGAGGTCGATACTTCCATCCAGAACGTCCGATACCACCTCGAACGACTCGAAAACGCCGACCTCGTCGAGGTCGCCGACACCGTCTACTCCGAGAAGGGCCGCGAGATGAACGTGTACGCGCCCGCCGCGAAACCGCTGGTCGTCTTCGCCGGGAGCGACGACGACGCGCCCGGTGTCGAGTCGGCGCTCTCCCGACTGCTGGGCGCGCTGGGCGTCCTCGGGCTGTCGAGTCTGCTCGTCCAGCGGTTGTTCGGCGGTCGAAACGCGGGGGGTGCGGTCGATACCGACCTTACGTGGCAGGGCGGCGACTCCGCGGCCGCGACGACGACCGTGGCCGAGAACGCGACCGCGCCCGGCCCGAACGGCGGGGCCTCCGGGACCGCCGAGTCGGGACGAACGGTCGCGGAGGCGACTCAAACCGCGGCCCAGACCACCCAATCAGCGGCGGAATCGACGGGGACGTTCACCGAGGAGGTTGCCCGGACTACGACCACCGTCACCGAAGCGGGCGGGGCCGCCGTGAGCGGACTCCCGCCGGGACTGTTGTTCTTCGCGGGCGGGGTGGTCGTACTGCTCGCGTTCGGAGTCGCGTGGTACCTGCGCGCCGACTGAGGCGGTCGGACTCCGGCTAATTCGGTTCCGAAATCCCGCGGCTAAATTTTCCGCGATATCTCCGGTAGGTGTGGAAAAACGGTGGGTCTTTTATATGATGGTGCGGTTACTAACAGTATGGAACAACTGCTCGAGAGTCGGGAGACCGACACTGACGACGTAGACCTATCCCGCGGCGCGGACGACTTCGACTCGCTCCTGTTTTGTGGCCGATGCGGCGAGCGATTTCAGGCCGCCGAGGCTACGGACGACGGGTGGTACTACCGATGTCCGAACGACGACTGCGACGCGGAGGGCATCCACGAGGACCTCTATCCGGTGAAGGACGTGCTTCCATCGACGCACTGATACGCGACCGTACGGTTCCTTCGTCCAGTCCCACTTTACCACACAGCGACGGCCCTGACCGGCGACCCGTCGGCCCCGGCCAGCGCCAGCGGATACGCCCGGAGTTCGAACCGCTCCGGGAGGTCGTCTGTCCCCGTCAGGTTCTCGACGACGAGCAGGTCGCTCCCGAGCAGTTCGCGGTGGGCCGGAACCCCGTCGGGTTCGCCGTCGCGTTCGGCGTCCCGCGCGCTCGGCGACGGGTCCGGACTCAGCGCGTCCGTCCCGACGTGGTACCCGCGCTCGGCGCACTTCGCCGCGGTCTCCCGAGCCAGATACGGATGGTCGTAGTAGCGCTCGGTCCCCCAGTGGTCGTCCCATCCGGTCCGGAAGACCAGCATCTCCGCGTCCGCGTCGTCCGGCACGCTCTCCGGACAGACGGGGTCGCGCGCTCCCGACGACGAGCAGTCCACGAGACGGGCGTCGAACGCGAACCGTTCGACCGCGAACTCGTCCAGATTCTTCCCGTCCGGTTCGGTGTGACTCGGCGCGTCCACGTGCGTTCCGGAGTGAGTGCCGAGGCGGACCTCGGTCACGCGATAGCCGTCCGACGCGTGGGTCGCCGCGGGGGTGCGTTCGACCGGCGGGTCGCCCGGGTAGACGGTGACGCCGTCGTCGAGCGGTTGGGTGAGGTCGCGAGTTGGCATGGTCGGTCTTCGGTCCCGCCCGACTTTCGTCCGTCGGAACCGAGCGCGTAGGAGACTCGCCCTCGAACGTGGCGGTTAGTCCCCGCGGGTCGTGACCGACTGACACGACACGGCTTTACCGTCGGCCGCCGTACTCTCCGCCCTATGATGGCGACCACCCACGCTCTGTTCGGCGTCGTCCTCGCCAGCGCCGCGGCGGGCGTCGCGCCCGAGTTCGCGCCCGTCGCGCTCGCGACCGGCGTGTTCGGGAGCGTCTTCCCCGACCTCGACCTCTACGCGGGCCACCGCCGGACGCTCCACTTCCCGGTCTACTACGCGGTCGCCGCTCTCGCGGCCGTCGGTCTCGCGGTTCTGGTTCCGGTCGCGGCGACCGTCGCGCTCGCGGTCTTCCTCGTCGGGGCCGCCGCTCACTCTGTGATGGACGCGTTCGGCGGCGGTCTCGAACTCAAGCCGTGGCTCGCCGAGTCCGAGCGTGCGGTGTACGACCACTACCGCGGGCGGTGGGTCGCGCCGCGGCGCTGGATTCGCTACGACGGCGCGCCCGAGGACTTCCTCCTCGCCGTGGTCTTCGGTGCCCCGATGCTGGTGGCGTACGACGGCCCGGTCAGGGCGTTCGTGGCGGCGCTGCTGTTGGTCTCGGCGGGGTACGCGCTCGCGCGCAAGCACCTCGCGTCGTTGGCCGAGCACCTCGTTCGATACGTCCCCTCCGGCGTGCGTCCGCACCTCCCCGAGCGGTTCCGCGACGGGAGCGACCCGACGCCGCCCGCGGAGTCGGGTGATTGACTCGTGTCTCATGCATCCGTACCGGTCACCGTTTTGTCGGTCGAACCATCGGCCGATGCGAGTTTTAAGAACGATTCTAGAGACAGGAATATAAAGATATGGGGCCGCTGAATGGATTTTAACTGCAATATGTGGGGCGACGATTTTGGTGAGAACGAAACGCTAACAAGCGCGGAGTGTCTGTCGTGGTAACGATGCAAAGGCCCCAGGGGGAACGGAGTCGAAGGCGGGGTGCGACGCGCCAGATAGTCTACGTCGGCGACGAGACGCGGGCCGCGGCCATCACCGAGGAGTTGACCGACGCCGAACTCAGTTGCGCACGTCACGGCGCGGCGGCACTCGACCACGTCGAGACCGCCGACGCCGACTGCGTGGTCGCCGAGACCGACCTCCCGGACGTGGACGGTGCCGAACTGCTCGACGCCGTGGCGGAACTGTACCCCGACACCGCACGCGTGTTGCTCGCGGAGTCGGTGGACGACGCGCCGCCGGACGTCGCGTTCGTCCCGACTCGACCGCGGGCCGGACTCCCGGCGCGTGCGGCCCGGCGCGTCGAACGTGCCATCGAGTTCCGGACCGCTACCGGCGAACGCGACCGAATCACCGACCGGTTCGAGACGCTGGTCGAGGAGTCGCCCGACCCCATCCTGACATTCGACGAGAATTTTGATGTGGTGTTCGCGAACGAGGCCGTCGAGCGCGTGTTCGGGTACGACCCGGAGTCGGTCGTCGGCGAGTCGGTCCTGTCGCTGCTCGACGAGTCGGTCCGCGACTCCGTGGCGGAGACCCTCGAATCGGTGTCCGAGGACGAGGGCCACCTCCAGCGCGACTACGCGGAACTGCCGGGCGAGCACCGCGACGGCCGCGAGGTGCCGCTGGCGGTGTCGTACCGCGAGACCGAACGCGGCGACGACCACTACTTCTCGGCGGTCGTCCGCGACGTGAGCGAGCGCAAGCGACTGGAGGACCGCCTTGAAGCCGAGAAGCGAAAGACCAGAGAACTCCACGAGGTCGCGGTGATGCTGGAGGAGGGCGACAGCGTCGAGGAGGTCTGCCGACTGGCGGTCGAGACCGCCGAGCAGTTGCTTGAGTTCGACCTCTGTGCGGTCGATACCCTCGAAGACGGCGAACTCGTCCCGCAGGCCGTTTCGAAGGGGGTCCCGTCCGACGGCTACTACACGACGACGCCGGTCACGGCGGACGATAAACTCGCGGCGCGCGCCTATCGGAACGGCGAGACGCTCCGGACCGACGACCTCCACGAGGAGGGCGTGGACCCGGCCGAGCGGGGGTACCGCGCGGCGTTGACCGTCCCCGTCGCGGATTTGGGCGTGTTTCAGGCCGTCTCGAAGGAGGCCGGCGCGTTCGGCGAGAGCGACCGCGAACTCGCGGAACTGCTGACCTCTCACCTCGCGCAGGCGCTCAAGCGAATCCGGTCGGAAGCGGCCCTCGAAGCGGAGCGCGACCGATTCGCCGCGCTGTTCGAGAACACCCGCGACGCCGTCGTCTACCACGACATCTGTGACGGGGAGCCGGTTATCAGGTCGGTCAACGAGGCGTTCGAGGAGGTGTTCGGCTACGACGCCGAGAGCGTCGTCGGCGAGTCGGTGCTGGACCGCATCGTCCCCGACGACCACATCGAGGAGGCCAAGCGCCACGTCGAGCAGATGCGCCGGGGCGAACACGTGGACGCGGAGGTGCGCCGCGAGACGGCGACCGAGACGCGCGACTTCCTCGTTCGGACCGCGAGCATGCCGGGTCCGGATTCCGGCGGGTACGTCATCTACACCGACATCACCGACCGTAAGCAGCTGGAGCGGGACCTGACCCGCCAGAAACAGAAGATAGAGGAACTGCATCACGTCGCGGTTAAACTCGAAGGCTGTGACACGCCCGAGGAGATATTCCGCCGGACCGTCAACGCCGCCGAGGAGATTCTGAAGTTCGACATCTGCGGCGTGGACGTCGAGGAGGACGGTTTCCTCGTCCCGAAAGCCACGTCGTCGGAACTGGACGAGACCGGGTACGACGTGCTTCGCGCCGACGAGGGTCTCGCTGGCGAGACCTACCAGACCGGAGAGACGTTCGTCGTGGACGACGTCTCGGAGGTCTCGGACGTGGAAATCGTCAGCGAACGGTACCGGTCGCTGCTCAGCGTCCCGTTCGGCGACGAAGGGGTCCTGCAGGCCGGGTCCCAGTTGCCGGGCGAGTTCGACCGCGAGGACGCGAAACTGGCGGAGTTGCTGGTCACCCACGCCGCCGAGGCGCTGGCCCGCGTCCAGTCCAAAGAGGCGCTCCGCGAGGAACGGGACCGATTCGCGGCGCTGTTCGAGAACGTCCCCGAACCGACCGCTCGGTACCAACTCCGCGACGGCGAACCCGTCATCGAGTCCGTCAACGAGGCCTTCGAGGACACGTTCGGCTACGACACCGAGACGGTCGTCGGGGAGTCCATCGACGACCTGCTCGTCCCCGATGGCAAGTCCGGCAAGGCCGAGCGACTCAACCAGCAGGTCCAACGGGGCGAACGCGTGGACGTGGAAGTCCAACGCGAGGCGGCGGACGGGACCCGCGACTTCCTGCTCCGCAACGCGGAGGTGTCCGGCGACGGCGGCAACTACGTCATCTACACCGACATCACCGAGCGCAAGCGCAACGAGGAGCGCTACCGCACGATGACCGAGGACGTGATGGACAACACCGACGTCGGCATCTTCGTCCTCGACGACGAGTTCGACGTGGCGTGGGCCAACGCCGCGGTGTCGGAGTACTTCGGTCTCGACCGGGAGACGGTCGTCGGCGCGGACAAGCGAACCCTCATCGAGGAGCGGGTCAGCCACCTCGTCGAAGACTCCGAGCGCTTCGTGGAGACGGTGACCGCGACCTACGACGACAACACCGGTCTCGAAGAGTTCATCTGCAAAGTGCGGTCGAACGAGGACGGCCGAGAACGCTACCTCCAGCACCGCAGCAGACCCATCGAGTCCGGCCTGTACGCCGGCGGTCGAGTCGAACTGTACTACGACGTGACCGAGAGCGTCCAGCGCGAGGAGATGCTCGACGCGCTCCACGACGCGACCCGGGACCTGATGGCGGCCGAACGCCAGCGCGACATCTGTGAGACCGCGGTCGAAACCGCGCGCGAAGTCCTCGACATCCCGCACTCGTCGGTATTCAAGTGGGACGACGACAGCGAGCGCCTCGAACCGTACATAATCCCCGACGACACCGTCATCGACGTCAGTTCCGTTCCCACCTTCGAGTCCGGCAACGGCATCGTCGGTACCGCTTTCGAGGACGGTGAGGCGCTCACCTTCGACAACGCCTGGAACGACACGCGCGCCCACGAGGACGGGTCCGAGGGGATTCGGGCGTTCGGCGCGTTCCCCCTCGGCGACTGGGGCGTGATGACCGTCGCTTCACCGACGGTCGGGGCGTTCGACGACTACGAGATGGACCTCGTGCGGGTGCTGGCCGCCAACGCCGAGGTGGCGCTGAACCGGGCGGCCCGCGAGGCCGAACTCGCCGAACAGCGGGGGCAACTCGCCGAACTCGACCGAATCAACGCGGTCATCCGCGACGTGGACCAACTGCTCGTCCGGACATCGACTCGCGAGGAGATAACGCAGGCGGTCTGCGACCGCCTCGCCGAGTCCGCCCAGTACCAGTTCGCGTGGGTCGGCGAGAGCATGGCCGGGTCCAACGATGTCGAACCGACCGCGTGGGGTGGTCCCGAAGAGGGGTATCTCGACCGAATCGTCGAGATGCGCGACGAGACCCCGACCGGCCCGGCCCAGCAGGCGATGGAGACCGGGTCGGTGCAGGTCGTCCAGAGCATCTCCGACGACGAGGACTACGAACCGTGGCGCGAAGCGGCGCTGAAGCGGGGCTTTCAGGCGCTCGCCGCGATTCCGCTGCGCTACCGCGAGACGGTGTACGGCGTCCTCTGCGTCTACGCCGACCGGACGAACGCCTTCGACGCCCGCGAACGGGCGGTCCTCGCCGAACTCGGCGAGACCATCGGCCACGCCATCAACGCCGCCGAGAACAAGCGCGCGCTGCTCTCGGACGGCGTGGTCGAGGTCGAACTCGAAATCCGCGAGGGCGACGGCTTCTTCTTGCGCACCCCGCGCGAGGAGGGCGGGACGTTCACGTTGGAGGGCGTGACGATGACCACCGACGGGTCGTTCGTCTACTTCGTGACGGTGGACGGAATCGACCCGGACCGGGTGCTGGCGCTGTCCGACGACGCGCCCGACGTGGAGCAGGCCCGACTGGTCAACGAACACGACGACGGCGACCTGTTCGAGTTCGTCTACACCGGCCCGTCGCCGTTACAGGCGCTGTCGGACCACGGCGGGACGCTCCAGTACGCGGAGTTCACGGCCGAACGCGCCCGGAGCGTCGTGGAACTCCCCCGGAACGTGGACGTCCGGCCGGTCGTGGAGTCGATTCAGGAGGAACTCCCCGGGACGAGAGTTGTCGCCCAGCGCGAGCGCGAGCGACCCGCCCGGACGGTCGAGGAGTTCCGGACCGCGCTGGAGGAGGACCTCACCGAGCGCCAACGGTCCGCACTCGACGCGGCCTACTACGCCGGGTTCTTCGAGTGGCCCCGCGAGAGTACCGGCGAAGAGGTGAGCGACTCGCTGGGCGTCTCCGCTCCCACCTTCCACCAGCACCTCCGCGTGGGCGAGCGGAAACTGCTCTCGGCCTTCCTCGACGAGTAAACCGCGTCGAAACCGCACTACGGCGCGTCGCCGCGGTGACGGAGACCCACGGGAAACGGGGCGTCCGTGATTCTACCCCGGCAATCGGGGCGCGTTGTGCAACCATTAAGAGCCGGGAGCCTCAGGTCTCGGATATGCGACTGGAGGAGTACTGGGGAGTCGGACCCAAGACGCGCGAGCGCCTCGAAGCCGAACTCGGCACCGAGCGCGCGGTGGAGGCCATCGAGACCGGGGCGGTACGGGCGCTCGTCTCCGCGGGGTTGTCCCGCGGGCGCGCCACCCGCATCCTCCGGCGGGCCAACGGCGGCGAGGGGATGTCGGTGCTGGCGACCCGCGACACCCGCGCCGTCTACAAGGAACTGCTCGACGTGGCCAGCGACTACGCCGTGACCGAGGACGCGGCCGACCGTATCCGAGTGCTGACGCCGCTGATGGAGCGCGACCGAGCGACCGAGCGCCTCGACGCCGTGATGGACGCCGCGGAGTCGTGGGGCCGACTCGACGCCGAGACCCGCGAGCGAGTCCTCTCGGCGTTCGCCGAGTTCGCAGAGGACGAGCGCATCGGCGACGACGAGGCCGCGGTTCGGACCGTTCTCGCGCTCCGCGAGGCGGGCCTCTCGGACGGCGGCTCCGCGAGTAGCGAGGGACGGAGTCCCTCGGACCGTTCGAGCGGGCAAAGCCCGCGAGAAGACGAAGCGAGTGGAGACTCGTCGGACCCTCTGTCCGACGGCGCGTTCTCGCGAGTGGCCGACATCGACGGCGACGACCTGCGAGCCGCCGCCTCGGCGCTGGCCGACCTCGACGGCGGCGACGTGGCCCGCGGCGTGGACGACGAACTCGACGCGCTCCGCGACTCGCTGGAGAGCGTCGAGGCGCTGTCGGCCGACTCGCTCGACGCGATGGAGGAGATACGCGAGGAGGCCCGCGCCGGGGCGGAGTTCGGCGAGGTCGTCGTGGACTACGTGGCCAGCGAGACCGAGGCCGGGTTCCAGCGCGTCCGCGACGCCACGCCCGACGACGCGGTGGACGCCGCCGACTTCGTGAACGCCACGCTCCGGGACCTCACCGACGACCTGCGAGAGACCGTCGAGGAGCGCGAGCGGTCGGTCGCCCGCCGGTTGCGGGGCCGCATCGCCGAGACCCAGAGCGCCATCGACGCCGCGAAGGCGGCGGTTTCCGATTTGTCCTTCCACCTCTCGCTGGCCCGCTTCGCTCACGACTTCGACCTCACTCGGCCCGCGTTCACCGAGAACGGCTTCGCGGTCAGAAACGCACGGAACGTCTCCATCGAAGCCAGCGGCGAGGCGGTCCAGCCCATCACCTACGCAGTCGGCGGCCACGACCTGTCGAGCGAGTCGGCGTCAGACGCCGACCCGACGCCCCCGGACGGCGACCGCGTGTCGGTCCTGACCGGCGCGAACTCCGGCGGGAAGACGACCTTGCTCGAAACGATGTGTCAGGTCGCCCTGCTGGCTCAGATGGGGCTTCCGGTGCCCGCAGAGCACGCGGAGGTCTCCATCTCGGAGGACATCGTCTTCCACCGGCGTCACGCGAGTTTCAACGCGGGCGTGCTGGAATCGACGCTCCGCAGTATCGTCCCGCCGCTGACCGACGGCGCGAACACCCTGATGCTCGTGGACGAGTTCGAGGCCATCACCGAACCCGGGAGCGCGGCCGACCTCCTGCACGGTCTCGTCCGCCTCACGGTCGATAGGGGCGCGCTCGGGGTGTTCGTCACCCACCTCGCCGACGACCTCAAACCCCTGCCCGAGAAGGCCCGGAAGGACGGCATCTTCGCCGAGGGACTGGACGACGACCTCGAACTCGAAGTCGATTACCAGCCCAGATTCGGCACGGTCGGCAAGTCCACGCCCGAGTTCATCGTCTCGCGCCTGCTGGCGGGCGCAGACGACCGCACGGAGCGCGCCGGGTTCGAGACCCTCGCCCGCGCGGTCGGCGAGGAGGCGGTCCAGCGAACGCTCGACGACTGGTCGCCGGAAGCGAGCACCGCCGAGCGAAGCGCGGCGAGCGAAACGAACGCGTCCGGTTCCGGCGACGACGACTGACGCGATAGCCGACGCTCCCGAGCGTTCCGTCCTCCTGCCACCCTGCGCTCCGTCAGAAGAACATCACCCACGCGATGAGTCCCATCGTGAGAACCGCCAGCAGCGTCGGCAAGAGTGCCAATACCACCGTCGTGAGTCGGTCCAGTCGCTTCTCGTTGTCTACGGGCTTCAACACGCTATATCCGCACTCCATGCACTGCTTTCGGTCTGTCGCGTGTTGCCGCCCGCAGTCTTTACATTTCCACTGCTTTGGACCGAGACCCATGCGTTGACCGACTCGATGGACGCATCTGTGTTAGGTTTTGCGACCTGTTTGACGCCCGAACGTCACTCGGTAACGAATTCACTAGAATTTAAGTTTCTTCACGAACACTTAACGATGTGTCTCGTTCACAATCTTCGGTTTCCAACACCCTGTTGGAGGGACCGACGGCAACCGAGGGTGTGACAGCGGCGGTGTTCGACGAACTCGCCCGCCCCGTCGAGCGGAATCTCCTCGTCGTCTCCTACCGGCGTTCCCCCGACGTCTGGCTTCGTCAGTGGCGAACGAACGTAGGAGAACTGCCACCCGAGGTCGGATTCGTCCACGTCGGCGAAACGACGCGCTCGTCGGCGACGGCAGTTTCCTCCGAGACGAGTTCGACCGCGCGTTCGCGCCCTTCCGCCGACACCGCCCCGTTCGTGAAAACGGTCTCGGACCCCACCGACCTCGCCAGCGTCGGCGTTCGCGCCAGCGAGTACCTCGACACGTGGGACGGTAACGGTCGCCGGACGGTCGTCTGCTTCGACTCGCTGACGGCGCTACTGGAGACCGTCGCCCTCGACCGTGCCTTCCGGTTCCTCCACCTCTTCGCGGGCCGCATCGAGAGCGTCGATGGTCGGGGCTACTACCTGTTGCACCCTTCGCTCCACGACCAGCAGTCGCTCTCGGCGTCCGCGAACTCGCGGACGCCGTCGTGGACCTCGACGCGACTCGACGAGACTGACTGTCAGGTGCTGCCGAAGGTCCGACGGAATCGACGCTGCACGAACCCTTGCCGAGACTATCACTCGTTCTCTTCTGAACGGCACCGAGTGCCGGTGAAGGAACACTTATCGATTCGCGTGACATCGGTCCAACCGATGGACGGACGCGACTCCGACGACCGCGAGCGGGCCGACCGCCTCCGGGAACAGGCCCGCGAGCGGTGGGGGACGGTGGACGACGACGCCGACGTCGCCGCGTCCAGACTCGACAGCGACGACCCCGAGGAGCGCGCGGCAGCGACGTGGACCCTCGCGGAAATCGCGGCCGACGACCCCGACCGCTCGCGGCGACTTCCGGTCGAGTCCGAACTCGCGCCGCTGTTGGACGACGACGACCGGTGGGTCCGCCGCGGCGCGTCGTGGGCGCTGGCGACCGTCGCCGACCAGCACCCCCAGCGCGCCCGCACCGCGCTCTCGGCGGTCACCGAGAGTCTGACGGACGAGGACCCCCTCGTCCGGGAGAACAGCGTGCTCGCGTTCGCCGACGTGGCCCGAGAGTACCCCCACGCCGCCGAACCCGCGCTCGGTCGTCTCGCGGACCTCGTCGCGGACGGCGACGGACTCGTTCGCCGGGTCGCCGCCGAGACGCTCCGGCGTCTCGTCACTCGACTCGACGAGGACGGGTTCCCCGAGACCATCGAGGCCACGCCGGACGTCGCCGAGATTCTGACCGGCGACGCCGACCTCGTCGCGGTGACCGACGAGTCCGGCGGGAGCGGCCGCCCGATACGAATCCGCGGCGGAGCGACCGACGACGAGGCGGCGGGCGACCGGAGCGGTGGCGACGACGAGGTAGACGAGTCGCTCGGACCGCCCGATTCGATTCCCTCGGTGCCCGCAGTCCTGCCAGAACGCGGCGGGTTCGAGCGGTTGACCGACCTCGGGGAGGGTCCGCTGACGAACGCGACGAAGGCCCGCGCCCCGACGCCGGGCGAGGGCGGCCGCCACGTCGTGGTCGCGCTCCGGACGCTCCGGCCGGACGCGGGCATCGACCCGTCGCGCGTCGAGACAGCGATTCGGGCGTGGTCGGGCGTGGACGACCACGCTCACGTCGCTCCAATTCTCGCACGCGGGGCGACGCCCCGACCGTGGTTCGCCACCGAGTTCATGGACGGTGGGAGTCTCCGCGACCACCTCGGGTCGGTCGGTCTCGACCGCGCGGTGTGGTACGCCCACTGCGTCACCACGGCGGTCTGTCACGCCCACGCCCGCGGCGTCGTCCACGGCGCGCTCCGCCCCGGTGCAGTGGGTCTCTCGCGCACGCTCGGCGCGTGGCCGGTCCCGAAGGTCGGCGACTGGGGGTTCGGCGACCTGCTCGGGGAACTCCGCGACCCGCCGGTTCCGCCGGGCTACGCCGCGCCCGAACACGTCGCGCCCGAGGCGTTCGGCCGCCCGGACCCAGCGACCGACGTCTACCTCCTCGGCGCGCTCTGTTACGCCCTGTTCGCCGGGCGGCCGCCGTTCGCCGGCGACACCGGAGAACTCCCGCGGCAAATCCGCGAGGCGGACCCTGAACCGCCGAGCGCCCACGTCGAGGACGTGCCCGAGGCTATCGACGAGTTAGTCGGGCGGGCGCTCACGAAGGAGAAGCGCGCGCGATTCGAGACCGCCGAGGACTTTCGCCGGGAGTTAGAGGTGGTCGCGCGGGACCTGCCGCTGTCGTTCGACGTGTAGCTACCGCCCGCCTGCCGGACTGTCGTCGTGGAAGTAGACCACGCGCTCGCTCTCGCTCCGGGCGCGCTCCTCCTCCGCATCGTACCGAGTCGCACACCGCCGGGCATACTTCGTGAGCGCGGAGAACGGCGGCCCGCCGAACACGTCGGCCCAGCGGTCGCCGCGCTCCACGACGACGCGCTGGTCGTAGGCTTTGCCACAGACCGGGCAGGGCGTCTCGTCCGGGTCGTGGGAGTGCACGTCGAACTAGACGGGAGCGAGCGGTTTCAATCTCCCGGCGTTCGGGAACTGGTAGTTCGGTCCACCGCCGACCGGTGGCCTAGTTCGACGACTGGTCTTCTAGTCCGAGTTCGGAAGCCCGCCCGTCCCCTCGAAGTTCGTTCCGACTGCGGAGCGACGGGACTCCGCCCGTATTTAAGTGGCCCCGATGCGACGTTTCGGGAAATGACGGCGCTCGCGCCGCTCTCCGTCGAAGCGACCGGCGACCCGAGCGCCGCGGTCGTCCGCTTCCTCGGGTCGGTCCTTGTCGCGGTGTCGGCCGGAGTGTTCGGGTTCTACGCGGTCAGGAACCTCCGACTGAACCGACTGGAGTCCCAGCGCCCCTTCTGGCGCTACCTCGGGGCGGTCGGGGCGACCGCCGGACTCTTCGGTCTGTTCGGCGTCGCCGAATCGGTCGTCAGTTCTCGGGTCCTGACCGCGTTCGGCCACGGTGCCCTGCTGTTCTGCATCGTCTTCCTCGCGTTCTCGATGCGGGAGGTCTACTACAACTCGGCGCTCGCTCCCGCGCCGGACGACCAGCGGTTCTCGCTCGCCACGCTCCGCAGAGTCGAGGCCGCGTTCGTCGTGGTAATCCTCGTGGAGTGGGTCGCGGTTCTGCTCGTCGCTCAGACGGCCGTCGCCGAGGTCGTCAAGGGTCTCGGCAGCGTCGCGTTCGCGGCCTACGGCGTGGTGTTCGCCGAGAAACTGGAGTCGATGGCGCGCGGCACGTCGCTCGACACGCTCCGCCGTCATCTCCTGCCGGTGCTGGTCTCGTTGGCGGGTCTGGGACTCGCGGACCTCGGCGTCCTCGTGGGATTCAGTCCGGTGGTCGTGGGGGCCGTCGAGAACGTCTTCGTCGTCCTCGTGGCCGGGTTCCTCATCACCACGACCATCCGACTCCAGCAGAACGTCGAGGGTCTGTCGGCCGGGTAGCTCTCGGAGTCGCAGGGGTTTCGTTCGCACCGTTCTCCCGTCGTATTCGGAGGAAACGATTAGTGTTTGTGGGTAGTTACCGTGTCTGGGTGTTACCGATGGGAGCAAACGACGACACGCTATCGAGACGCACGTATCTGAAAGCGACCGGCGCGGCGAGCGCGGCCGGACTCGGCGGACTGTCCGGTCTCCTCGGACAGGACTTCGAGACGCTCGAAGTTCAGCACTGGTGGACTGGGGGTGACGGTGCAGAGGCGATTCAGGCGCTCTTCGAGGGGTTCCAACAGAAGTATCCCGACATCAAGGTCAATCAGAACCCCGTGGCGGGTGGCGCGGGCCAGAACCTCCACACCGTCATCAAGAAGCGGGTACTCAACGACAACCCGCCGAGTTCGTGGCAGGCGTGGCCGGGTGCGAACCTGTTGCCGTTCACTCGGGCGAACAAACTGGAGAACATCGAGGAGTCGGTCTGGTCGAAGAACGACATGAAGTCGGCCTACTTGAAGGGACCCAAGCAGGCCGCTCGACCGTCGGGCAACTACGTGACGGTGCCGCTGAATATCCACCGCATCAACAACCTGTTCTACAACGTCAACGTTGTCGAGCAGGCGGGCGTGGACCCCTCGTCAATCTCGAAACCCAGCGACCTCTTGGGCGCGATGAAGCAGGTCAGCAACAACACGGAGGCCGCGGGGATGGCCCACCAGACTAAATCGGGATGGTCCACGATGCAACTCTGGACGACCGTCCTGCTGGGCGAACACGGACTGGACACCTACACCGCCTTCACCGAGGGGAAAGTGACGCAGAACGAACAGGCCATCAAGAACTCGCTCCAAATCGTCAAGGACTACAAGCAGTACTTCAACGACGACGCGGGGTCCATCGGCTGGACCGAGGCCAACAAGCGCATACTCAACGGTCAGGCCGCCTTCTTCCACCAAGGCGACTGGGCAGCGGGCATGTACTCGCCGGAGACCCTAGAGTTTCAGAAGGGCTGGAATCAGGTCACGTTCCCCGGGACCGAGGGCCTCTACATGCTCAACATGGACTCGTTCCCGTTCCCGACTAACAACCCGTCGCCCGAGGCGACCACGCGGTTCCTTCGCTACGTCGGTAGCGTCGATGCCCAGAAGCGGTTCAACCCCAAGAAGGGGTCGATTCCGCCGAGAACCGACGTGCCCAAGGACGCTTTCGGGCCGTTCCTCCAAGGTCAGATGGAGGACTTCAAGCAGTCGAAGGCCCAACCGCCCTCGACTACTCACGGTCTCGCGGTGCCGCCCGAGACGCTGACCAACCTCGAAGACGCCATGGCGACGTTCATCTCGTCGTGGAACGTCGACCGGGCCTACGACGGTATCGTGCAGGCCTTCCAGTGAGGACTGTCGGACTTACGGGTACCGACCGCGGACGACCAGAGTCCGACCGCCCGGTCGTCCGTCTTCGCGACGCTGTCGCTCGGGACGTGAGAATCAGGGCGGCGAGGACCGCCCCGGTTGTCAGAGGCACAGTAATTAATTTACGACTCCCTTGCCTGCGACGCCGGGGCGTGGGACCCCTGCAGGCAGGAATATCTACGACCGTTACGTGGATAGGTGTACTGCATGATATGACGGGCCTTTAAGTCCCCTCCGGGACTTACGCAGTCAGTTCTGCGTCTTCCGGAACCGAGACTGGCCGCGGCAGGTACAACCGTTTTCGCGCGTCGGGGACGTACATCTGCTCTTCGATGAGTCCGTCGTCTTCGAGTTTCGTCAGTGCGTCGCGGGTCGTCCTCGCCGGAAGGAGCGCTTGCCGACGAATCTGCCCTTGGGTCAACGGACTGTCTTCCTGCTCTAACACTCTGTAGACGAGTTTCGCACTCGGCGGGAGTTCTAGGAGTCGCTCGAATCGTTGTTCCGGTGTCGTCTCCGGTTCACTGCCCGTGGCAAAAACGATCACTGGGTTTCGACATATCCATCTGGACGTAGAGACCGAACCGATTTAGTTGTTGCGGTCGGTTCGGTGAAGAAATGTTCGGAGGCTGATTCTCGACTCCCGTTCTCTCCCGATGGACGACCTGATTGGGACGTCGTTCGACGGCGCGTCGGTCACGAACACCGTCTCACGTCTTCGGCTCCAAATAACGGACGGAGGGCCGACGAACCTCCGATTTGCTGCGGGAAACTCGGACTGTTTCGATTCGATAACCACAAGATATAAGTCCATATTGTCGCATCATTCAGTCAGTAACCAAAGGCCGTTCGAGTCGCGCCTGTCACGACCATGTCCCCCGATCAATCGACTGTTCTCGTCGTGGACGACGAGCAAGACGTTGCCGACCTCTACGCGATGTGGTTAGAGAACGACTATCGCGTGCGGAGTGCCTACGAGGGCGATGCGGCACTGGACGTGCTCGACGAATCTGTCGACGTCGTCCTCCTCGACCGCCGGATGCCGGGCCAGTCCGGTGACGAGGTCCTCGCGGAGATTCGAGACCGCGACCTCAACTGCCGCGTCGTCATGGTGACCGCGGTCAAACCGGACTTCGACATCTTGGAGATGGGGTTCGACGACTATCTGGTCAAACCCGTCTCGAAAGACGACCTCCACGAAACCGTCGAACAGATGTTGACTCGCGTCGATTACGGCGCGAAGCTACAGCAGTACTTCTCGCTGGTCTCCAAACGAGCGGTCCTCGAATCCGAGAAGGACGCCGAGGCGCTCGAATCCAACGACGAATACGCCCAACTGGAGACCGAAATCGAGTCGCTGCGGACCGAAGTGGACCATTCTCGCGACCAACTGGACGACCACGACGACTTCGTCGGGGCGTTTCAGGACCTCTGAGGCCCCCACCGTCGTCTCGCATTTTCCCCAACGCGGCGTCTCCACGACCGGCCGGCGGCGATTCCCGTGAGGTCCGTGGAGTTCCAGGTCGGTTAAAATAGTTTCGTGTTGGGGGCTAGCCCAATCCTTCGACTGCGACCTGTGATACTGGCGGAACTGCCCGCTACCAATACGGGGTCGGCCAATCGTCACGTCACTGAGTGGTGCCGCTGTCCGACGAGTTTACTCCCGGAAATCCATCGACTCACAGAACGCTAACGCAACCGTTTACGTAACTGTAAACGTTAACGCAAACGACTTTTGTCTTCGAATCTGCCAGTAACTACCTGATTGCGTCGAAAGAATGTACCTCGTGTACCCCTACCCGAGGTATTATTTCGGTCTCACCAATCACATATATGCTTTGTGTTCCGACGAACGACGGTCCGCGCGCTACTCCACGGTCGGCGGGGTCCCGTTGAACACGAGTTCGGTCCCCGGTCCCACGCCGGTCCGGTTCGCGAACCCTCGCGGGAGTTCGACGACGTACTTCGCCTGGCCGTCGCTTGGGTATCTCCGTAACTCGTCCGTGGACGCGTTCGGCTGTGGACTGGCGTGCCGGACGTTCAGTACCGTTCCGTTGGGTGCGACGAATATCATGTCCAGCGGAATCAGGGTGTTCTTCATCCAGAACGACACCTGCTGGGCGTCCTCGTAGACGAACACCATGCCGCTGTTGTTGGCCAGTGACTCGCGGTGCATCAGTCCCGACTGACGCTCTTCGGGTTCGTCGGCGACTCGCAGGCTCACGGTGACGTTCTCTCCGTCCTCCACCACGAACGTCGCGTTGACGACTCGTTCGACGTCAGTCGTCGTCGGCGGTGTCGTCGAAGACCCTCCTCGGTCCGCGTCACCCGTGATGGCACCGCTCATTCCGCCTGCACAACCTGCGAGCAGGACCATCGCCCCCACCAGAAGCGCGGCGTACGACTCCATGCCACACTACTACTCCGTGCTTGGACAAAAAGGTTAGAACGCCACGAACAAGAACGCGACGAGCAGCGAGAGCGTGACGACCAACTGCACGAGCGCCGACCCCAGGACTCCGACCGCGGCGAAGACGGCCGCGCGGGTACCCTGCTCGGCGCTTCGGGTTCGATAGAGTTCCGCGACGAACACCGCGCCTGCGACCCCGAGAACGAGTCCCACCGGCCCGGCGACGAACAGGAGTGGAACGCTGACTAAGGTCGCTACGACCACCGTTTTCGTCGAGGCACCGCCGGCGCTCGCGGCGAGTGCTCCGCCGAACTGGTCGGTGACGATAGCGGCGACTCCGACCACTGTGAACGCGAGCAACGCCCACGGTCCCGGTTCGGCGTAGCCGGTGGACCACCAGTAGAGGTAGATTCCGAGCAGCGACAGGCCCGCGCCGGGGACGAGGGGCACCACGCTCCCGACGACCCCAGCAAGCAGGATAGCCAGCGCAACGAGGACGAACGGTTCCATACGATTCGACTTCGGGTTCGCGCCCGTTAGCGATTCCGGCCTCGGTCGCGAACGCTCGGGGGCGTTTACGTTAACGAAAACGCATCCGAAAACGGTACTGGATACGCAATCGTAAATGTTGTTTCCTACACACGTGTCTGACGAAGGATTAAATAGGTCGTTTGCGTTTGCGCAAACGCAAATTATGCCTCGCTCCATCCGAGCCTGTACCTTCCTCGACAAGGGCGGTACGGGCAAGACGACCACCGCGGCCCACCTCGGCGTGGCGCTCGCCGAACAGGGCAACGACGTGTTGCTCATCGACCTCGCGGGCAAGCAGGGTGACCTCGTGAAGCACTTCGGACGTTGGGAGACCGTCGAGCGCCAGATAGCCGAGGACGACGACTGGCCCAACATCTCCACGGTCTTCCAAGACCAGTGGAGCGCCATCGCCGAGAAGTTGGGCGACGCCGCGGTCGAAGGACTCATCCTCGACACCGACGAGGGCGTGGACCTGATTCCCGCCCACCCCGGTCTTGACAGCCTCGACGCCGAACTGGGTAACATCGACGACGCCCACGACCGCTACTCGCGACTCGATACGTTCTTGGACGAGTACATCGAACCGCTGGGCTACGACGCCATCCTCATCGACCTGCCGGGTCTGACGAACAACGTCAGTTACAACGGTCTCTGGGCCGCCCGGAACGTCATCGCGCCGGTCGAGATGGGACCGTTCGAGTCCGAACAGGCCGAGGCGCTCCGGGCCGACCTCGACAAAATCGGCGCGAACTTCGGCGTGGACGTGCGACTCGCCATGGTCCTCCCGAACAAGGTCGACACCCGGACGAAACTCGCCGAGGAGTACCTCGACGCCTTCGAGGAGGCGTACCCCGACGCGTTCGTGTCGTCGCACGTCCCGGTGAGCCAAGACATCCGGAACGCCGCCGAGTCGGGCCGGACCGCGTTCGCGCTCGAAGAGCCATCGACGACTGCCGCGCGCGCACGCGAAGCATTTCTCGAAACTGCCGCGACACTGACCGAGCGGTTGGAGCGCGCCGAACCGGCAGCGACCACGGGAGGTGAGACGGCGTGAGCGACCCCGACCTCGAAGAACTCCGCCAGCAGACCCAACGCACCGACCGTCTGGCCGAACCGGCGAGCAGGGAGGACGAGAGCGACGATTTGGTGGAGGACCTCGTCGACGCGCTCGCGGCCATCGACTCGGGCGAGCAGGCCAAGACGTTCGCGGCCCGCGACGAGTCGGTGACCGCGCTCCTGACGACGCTGGCAGAACGCGAACAGGACCTCGAAGCGGTCGGGACTTCGCTTCAGAGCGCGCTGGGACGGGACGTGGACCGCGACGCGCTCGACCGGAGCGAGGTCGTCCGACTCGCGGTCCGTCTGGGTCTGCGGGAAGCAGCCCCGGAGTATCTGGACCTCCTCGCGGACGCGTCGGGTGAGTACGCCCGACGCAACTTCTGACAGGCCGTATCACAGCCGTTTTCGAAATCGTTTTCGACTGCGTTTCCGTTGTGCGTTTACGGCCACGTTGTCGAATTCACTCGCTTTTCGTTTCCGATATCGTTCGCGGTATCGTTTCCGTTATCGTTTACGAAAATGAAATCGTTTCCACGGCTGTTCACGTGTGGATTTTGATTCGATTCAGTCTCGCGACGCGCCCGCCTTCGTCTCGGCATGTGTTCCGCGCGAATACGAAAACGTATACGTAAACGTCTACGCAAACGTGGTTGTAGCAGATAGGTTGAGCAGTATTCGTCACCGAAGCCCACACGACTCGGTGGTACGGTGGACGGAAACGTATCCGTAAACGAAATCGCAAACGATTTCAAAAACGTAAGCGTCCACTACCTGCGAACGATATTGGATTCTGACACGCGACGTAGAGATTGATAAGTGATGACGATGTACTATCGCCCGTGACCGACGACGCGCCGACGTTCGACATCCCGCGCCGCCCCGAGCGCGTCTACCCGCGCGACGGGGGCGTGGAGTACGAGGGGGGAACCGTCTTTCGTCTCTCGCCCGAGCCGGAGCGTCCCGAACGGGAGTTAGCCGCGCTCGTCGAGGGCGTTCTGGACGGCGACCGCTACACCTACGGCGACTGGTTCGAACTCCCCGCGCCGGTGTATCTGGTCCACGACGAACGCCACTCTACCGCCTTCCGCATCGTGATTCGCTACGGGAGCGTGGAGTTCCACGTCCTGCCGGAGACGGCGGAAGAGGCCCTGCGTGGGATGTACTCCCGACTCCGGGAGTTCGGCGAGTGTCGGTGGAACGTCGCTTGCGAGACGACTCGGCCGGACTGACCCCTCCGCCTTCGACTTTACCTCGAACCCGTATCTCGCGTCACGGTGGCCTCCAACTTTCGTTCTCGGACCATCGACGGGTCCCCGCGAGCGCGGTAGCTTTTTACCGTCCCCGCGACACCGCAGACGTAATGAACCTCCCCACGACCGACGACGCCGAATTGCGCACGAGCGACACCGCATCCGAGATGTGGGAGTTCGCCGAGGACGCCGACCCCGCGCAGGCCCGGCGCGCCTACCCGAGCGGGTGGCTCTGGCTGACGGGCGAAGAGTCTGTTCGGTCGCTTCTCGCGGCGTTGCTCGACGCCGACCCGGACGCCCGTTACGGCGAGGACGACCTGGCGTCGCGTTCGGACCTCTCCGAGGCGGCGGTAGCGGAAGCCATCGACGCGCTCATCTCGCTCGGCGTGCTGGTCGCCGACGACGGTGCCTACCGCGTCAACGAACACGCTATCGTCTACCACGCGGCGCGGGAACTCTCGGCCGCCGTCGAGACCACCGGCGCGCCCGACGACGAGGGCGGGTTGGCGTACCTCGCGCGACTCGAATCGGTGCGACTCATGCTCGACGCGCTGTTGGAGGCCGACCCCGACCAGTCGCTCACGCAAGAGGACGTTCACCTGCTCACGGGCGTCTCGCGCAAGCGGGTCTGGCTTCACGTCGAGAAGTTAGTGGACCTCGGCGTCCTCGAAGAGTCCGGCGACGAGTACGTCGTCGGACCCGATTGCACCGTCCTCCGGTGGGTACAGTCGCTCGATGCGGCGGTCGTCGGTGCGACGCTCGCCCCGTCGCATCCCTGAATTCGCGGTCGTTCCTTCCGGTCGCTTCGATTTCGGAATCTCGTCTCTCCGTGACTCGTAGGTACGGTTCGAACGACGTTACGCGGTCGCTTCCTGTGGCAGGTCCACGTACTGGGACTCCCACTCGCGGCGGGCCTCGATTTCTCGGTCGCCGCGGCGGGTCAGGGTGTAGTAGTTCGTCCGACGGTCGCGCTGGCCCTTCTCGACGAACCCTTTGTCCACGAGGGTATCGAGGTTCGGGTAGAGTCGGCCGTGGTGAATCTCTTTCTCGTAGTACGATTCGAGTTCGTCCTTGATAGCGAGACCGTGCGGTTCGTCTAACCCCGCGATGACGTATAGCAAGTCTCTCTGAAAGCCTGTCAGGTCGTACATCGTCTCCCCTTTTAGATTGGAACCTACCTATCGGGAAAAGGATGATGGCCGTTTCGAGAACCGAGACCTGTCACGGTCAGAAGATAGCGAAATCGACCGACGCTACGGGTCTGCCCCCGTTAAGCATTCCATACTCACTGATTCGACCCACATGTCGCCCACCGCGGAGTCGTCGGCCCGACTCGCACGAGGGACGCCGACTATCCGCACTTCGTCGCCCTCCGACACTGTGCCCGTCAGGTCGTGTTCGAGCAGGACCGGGAGTCCGTCGCCGCCCGCCGGGTCCCGCACCGTCACCTCTTGGGCATCGACGTACTCGCTCGCCTCCGGCGCGAACGAGAGGTATCCGACCGAACTGCACCGCGGACACTTGGCGTTCGTCCGGAACTCCCGGCCCGACTGGGCGACGTGGCGCGTGACCGCCTCGCACTTCGCGCACCGGAACCCCGCACGGACCACCTTCGGCCGGAGCGGCCCTGTCTCGGCGACGACGCCCCGCATCGTGTGGAGGCTGTTGAGGTGGGTCGCCCGGAGGTCCGAGAGCGCCACCTCGCTCTCCGCGGGGAGGTCGCTGATTCGGAGGTAGACGTCGCGGAGGTCGCGGTCGGACTCCCCGGAGAGGAACCGCGAGAGCGCGGCCTTCCCCGCTCGCAACGCTTCGTCGGGGTTCGAGAGCAGCGGCCGCACGAATCGGTAGTCGTGACCGAACCGGTCGCAACTGACCGACAGCGCGCGCTCGTCGGGGTAGTTCTCGACGAACCGGCGCACCGACTCGTCGCGGTCGCGGTAGACGTACTCGCACCACTTCTCGGTCAGGTCGCCGTTTCGCACTGCCATGGACGACCGTTCCGGCGCGTCGGTCTTTGTTACACACCTCCTGCCGGTCGCTCGTCCGACTTAGCGTCGTCCTGTGGTCGCAGTGCGGTCGGGCCTCGACGGAGGCGTCATCGTCTCTAGTGCCGGTATCGCCCGCGTTCCCGGTCCGATTTCCGTCTCCGTTTTCCGTTCCGTCAGCGTCACCGATTCCGTTTTCATTATCGTTTTCGAAACCGTTTACGTAAACATTTGCGTCAGGTCCGCCGGAGTCAGTCGCGTTGTCGGACTCGAACTGGACTCGGCGGGCGTATCGACCGAGTGCATCGGTACCCCCTCTGAATATGGACACGCCGTACCGAGTCAATCTGCACTGTGTCGTCCCGGCCGCAAACGCATACCTGTCGCCCAAACTTCGACGAACGCACCACCTTCGAATCGTCTCCCATTCACACCCGCAACTGCACCCGCAATTTATGACCTCTCGGGTGTCATTACCTATCATGTCGTCTCCGCCCGCCGACGGTCTCGACGTCGAGAGCTACCGCGAATCGGTCGGTATCGACGCGCCCGACGACCCCGCTCACACCGAACTGGCGGCCGCCCTCCGCCGGGCGTGCGAGGGCGAGGTCCGGTTCGACGAGTACACTCAGATTCTGTACGCGACCGACGGGAGCATCTACCAAGCCCGGCCCGCGGGCGTCGTCTTCCCGACCGACGCCGCCGACGCGCAGACCGCGATGGCGGTGGCGGCCGACCACGACGCGCCGGTTCTGCCCCGCGGCGCTGGGTCGTCGCTGGCCGGGCAGGCCGTCGGTCCCGGGTGCGTCGTCGTCGACTTTACGCGGCACATGGACGCGATTCTGGACGTGGACCCCGAGACCGAGCGTGCGACGGTCCAACCCGGCGTCGTGCAGGACGACCTCGATTCGCGTCTCGCGGAGGACGGCCTGAAGTTCGCGCCCGACCCGGCGTCGTCGAACCGCGCGACGGTCGGCGGAGGTATCGGAAACAACTCGACGGGCGCACACTCGGTCCGGTACGGCATCACCGACGCCTACGTCGAGGCGGTCGAAGCGGTCCTCGCCGACGGAAGCCGGATTCGCGCCCGAGAGGTCGAATTCGACGGTCCCGAGTACGAGCGTATCGTTTCGAAGGACGACCGCGAGGCCCACATTTACCGCACGGTCCGCGCCATCGTGGAGGGGAACGCCGAGGAGATAGCCGAGCGATACCCGGACCTCAAGCGGTCGGTGTCTGGCTACAACCTCCACGAGTGCGTTTACGAAAACGCAAACGGAAACGAATGCGTAAATCTCGCCAAGCTGTTCGTCGGCGCGGAGGGGACGCTGGGCGTCGTGACCGAGGCGACCCTCTCGCTGGTCTCCAAACCCGACGAGACGGCGGTGGCGCTCTACTGCTTCTCGGACCTGCTGTCGGCGATGGAGGCGGTCCCCGTCGCGCTCGACTACGACCCGAGTGCGGTCGAACTCATGGACGACGAGGTGTTCCGACTGGCCCGGGAGTCCGCAGAGTACGCGGAGTACGCCGACCCGATTCCCGACGACGCCGCGGCCGCGCTGATGCTGGAGTTCGACTCGGAGGTCCACGACGACCTGACCGACGCCGTCGCCGAGACCAACGCGGAGTTCGTCCGCGATGGCGAGGCCTTCGACGTGCTGGAGGCTTACGACGACGAGTCGCAGGCGAAACTGTGGAAACTCCGGAAGGCCGCCATCCCCCTGCTGATGAGCATGGAGGGCGACCCCAAGCCCTACCCATTCATCGAGGACGCCTCGGTGCCGCCCGCGGAACTGGCCGAGTACGTGCAGGGGTTCGAGGGCGTCTTGGAGGCCCACGACACCTCGGCGGCCTACTTCGCCCACGCCGGAAGCGGCACCCTCCACGTTCGACCGGTGCTGAACCTCAAGTCCGAGGCGGACGTCGAGAAGATGCAGTCCATCGCCGAGGACGTGACCTCGCTCGTTCTCGACCACCACGGGTCGTTCTCCGGTGAGCACGGCGACGGACTGGCCCGCACCCAGTTCAATCCCAAGATGTACGGCCCGGAGCTATGGGACGCCTTCAAGCAACTCAAGACCGCCTTCGACCCAGACTGGCGGATGAACCCCGGGAAGGTGGTCTTCGAGGAGGAGTCACCCACCGACATGCGCGAGAACCTGCGGTACGGCCCGGCCTACTCGTCGCTCGAACCCGCGACCGAGCAGGATTTCTCCAAGGAGGGCGGCTTCTCGCACCTCGTGGAACTCTGCAACGGGTGCGGAACGTGCCGACAGACCGACTCCGACGTGATGTGTCCCTCCTACCGCGGCATGGACGAGGAGGTGGCGACCACTCGCGGCCGGGCCAACATGCTCCGGGCCGCCATCTCCGGCGAACTCCCGCCTGAAGAGATGCACACCGAACGATTCCAGAAGGAGGTGCTGGACCTCTGTCTCGGCTGTAAGGGCTGCCAGAGCGACTGCCCGACCGGCGTGGACCTCGCCAAACTCAAAGCCGAGGTCAAACACCGATACCACGAGGAGGAGGGCGCGAGCCTGCGCGAGCGACTGTTCGCCGAGGCGGACCGACTGGCCGCGGTCGGGTCCGCGCTCGCGCCGGTGTCGAACTGGCTGGCCGACCTGCCGGGGACTGGTCTCGTCGCCGAGAAGGCGCTGGGCGTCGCCCGCGAGCGCGACGTCCCGGCGTTCGCCGACCAGTCGTTCGAGGCGTGGTTCGAGTCCCGCGGCGGTCCCCGAGTCCCTGAGTCCCGCGCCGACGACAGGGTCCTGCTCGTGCCGGACACCTACACCAACTACGTCTATCCCCGGACCGGCCGGGCCGCGGTGCAGGTCCTCGAAGCCGCGGGCGTCCACGTTCGAGTTCCCGACGCCGACCCGAGCGGCCGCCCTGCCTACTCCGAGGGATTCCTCGACGTGGCGCGCGAACGCGCCGAGTCGAACGTCGTCCGCTTCGCCCCGCGGGTCCGCGATGGCTGGTCGGTCGTCTACCCCGAACCCTCCGACGCAGCGATGGTGCAGGACGAGTATCTGGACCTGCTCCCCGACGCCGAGGGGGCCGCGGCGCTCGCCGAGAACGCCTACGGCGTCTGCGAGTACCTCGACCTGACCGGCCGCGACGAGGAAATCGAGTTCGACGCCCCTGCAGACCGACTCGCCTACCACGGCCACTGCAACCAGAAGGCGCTTGGCACCGCCGACCACGCCGCCGCGGTCCTCGACCGGGCGGGCTACGACGTGGCCGCGCTCGACTCGGGCTGTTGCGGTATGGCCGGGAGCTTCGGCTACCACACCGAACACTACGACCTCTCGCAGGCCATCGCCGACGACCTGCGCGACCGGATTTCCGAGGCCGACGCCGACGAGGTGGTCGCACCGGGCGCGTCCTGCCGGTCACAACTCGAAACCCAGCGTCCGACCCACCCCGTCGAGAAGTTGGCCGCGGCGCTCCCGTGGCGCTGACGGCGAACCCGCGGACCGGCGGTGGTCGTAACATTCGCTGACCGAGCCGTCCCGACTATCGGTTCAGACGCCGACGGTGATTCGCTACGTTCCCGCACGCTGCCAATTATCCACACTGGTAATCACCGGATAGGTTTAAACCTCTGGACCGTGAAACGCCTCCAAGTAGCGAAATGCAACCGATGGAAATCGCCTACGTCGTTCTCAGCGTGACCCTCGTAATCGCGGGTCTGACGCTGGTCGCGATGGCGGCACGCGCGTACATCGAAACGGAGAACCGAGCGATGCTGTTGCTCTCTATCGGGTTCTCGTTCGTCGTGGCCGCGGCGGTGGCCACCACCTTCAGCGCGTTCCTGACCGACTTCACGCGGAGTCGCCTCCTGTTGACGGTCAACTACGCGGTGACGACGGTCGGGTACGTCTTCATCGTGTCGAGCGTTCGGACGCAGTAACTCGGTCCTACTTCTGTCGGTCGTGGGTTGTCGGACGTGTTCGCGCTCTCCTTCTATCGTGGTGTTGCGGTTGAAGGTGGAGACTGTGTGGAGTGGGAGGATGGAGGTGTGGGTGAATATTGGAGGTAATACGAGGTTCGGACTGTAGGTGACACGAAGGAGGAGGCTGTTTGTGGCACGAAGGGAACGACAGTCGGAAAGAAGCTAGCTACTGCTCGAGCAAGTGAGTACGGCAACTGCGCTGCCCCCTCCAGAACAGCACCGCGACAGCCTCGAACCTCCCACCGGACCGGCCGTTCTGCCGCCTCGGAAACCTACTTGCCGCGCGACGCCGACGGTTCCCTCGTGACAGACGCCTCCGAATTCAAGCGACGACTCCGCGACGGCGACGCCGTGGTCGGCCACTGGCTCTCCATCGGCCACGCCGCGGTCGCAGAGGTCTGCGCCCGCGACGCCGACTTCGCGGTCGTGGACACCGAACACGCACCGACCGACATCGACACCGTCGCCGACACCGTCCGGGCCGTGGAGGCCGCGGGCGACGGGACCACCGCCGCGCTCGCTCGCGCCGCGTGGAACGACCCCGTGCGAATCAAGCGGTTGCTGGACACCGGCGTCGCCGGCGTCCTCGTCCCGATGGTCGAGACCGCAGCGGAGGCCCGCGAGGCGGTCGAAGCCACACGCTACCCGCCGGAGGGCGTCCGGGGCATCGCCGGGTCGCGCGCCAACGACTACGGCCGGGACCTCGCCGAGCAGGTCGCGTCCGGCGGCGACCACCTCGTGACCGTCGTGCAGGTCGAGACCGAGCGCGCGGCCGAGAACGCCGCCGACATCGCCGCGGTCGAGGGCGTGGACGCACTGCTCGTCGGTCCCGCCGACCTCTCGGGGTCGTTGGGCGTGTTCGGCGAGTACGACTCCGAGACATTCCGCGAGACCGTCGAGGATGTCCTCGACCGCGCCCACGAGTCCGAGACGCCGGTCGGCACCCTCGCCACCTCCGAGGATGAGATTCGGCGTTGGAGCGACTACGGCTACGACTACCAGATAGTCGGCACCGACGCGGGCTACCTCGCCAGCGGTGCCGAGCGCGCTCACGACGCGTACGACGACGCGATGCGATGACGGGCGACCCGCCCGATTCCCCGTTCGCGTCGCCCGACCTGACCTGCTACCGGTGCGGCCGGACCGCGGCCTTTCCCGACCGCAAGCGATGCGAGTGCGGCGAACCGCTCTGGTTCGACACTGCCGAGCGGCCGCAGACTTCGAGTGGCCCGTCTCCGAGCGGTCGGTACGCCGCGGCGGCGGAGATTCCGGGGTCTGGCGCTACGCCGACCTCCTGCCGGTCGGACCTCTCGCTGGCGCGAACGCGGGCGTCGCCGCGGCCGCTGGCGCGACCCCGCTCGTCCGCGTTCCGGACCTCGACGCCGGATGCAGACTCCACCTCAAAGACGAGAGCGAGAATCCGACGGGCAGTTTCAAGGACCGCGGGAGCGCGGTCGGCGCGGCGTGGGCCAGCGCGGCGGGACGCGACTGGGTCGGCACCGTCTCGCACGGCAACATGGCCATCAGCGTGGCCGCCAACGCCGCCGGGAGCGGTCCCGACGGCCCGAACGCGCTCGTGCTGGTCCCCGACGACATCTCGGGCGAGCGACTCGCGGCCATCGCCCGGTACGACCCAGCGGTTCTCCGGGTGGCGGGCGATTACGGCCGACTCTACTACGACGCCCTCGACGCCGACGCGCCGGTCGAGTTCGTCAACTCCGACACGCCCCTCCGCGTGGCCGGGCAGAAGACCACGGCGCTGGAACTCTGCGAGGCGTTCGCGTCGGCGGGGGGCGCGTCCGGACCGACGGGCGCGAGTTCCCCCGCGCCGGACGCTATCGTCCTCCCGGTGAGCAGCGGGGGCCACGCTAGCGCGACGTGGAAGGCCCTGCGCGAACTCCGGGCCGCGGGCCTGCTCGCCGAGTCCGACCTGCCGAGACTCTACCTCGTACAGGCCGCGGCCTGCGACCCCATCGCGGCCGCCTACCGCCGGGGCGCGGACGAGGTGACCGCAGCAAGCGACACCGAGGACACCGTCGCCTACTCCATCGCCAACGCGGACCCGCCGAGCGGGACGCGGGCGCTCGCGGCTGCCCGCGAGACCGGGGGCGCGGTCCTCTCGGTGCCGGACGACGCGATTCTGGACGCGAAGGCCGACCTCGCGGCGACGCGGGCTTCTGCGTCGAATCGGCCTCCGCGACGACGCTCGCCGGGGTTCGGCGACTCTCGGAGCGCGGCGAACTCGCACCGGACGACGACGTGGTCGCGGTGCTGACGGGGACCGGATTCCGCGAACTCGACGCCGACGGCGAGAAGCCGGACGCCGTCGGACTCGACGACCTGCCGGAGCGTCTGCGGGCGCTCACCAGTTGACGAACAGCCGTCGGGGAATCACTCCTCCGCGAAGACGAACGACTCGATTTCACGGCGTTCGCCCTCTGGGTCGTCGTTCTCGTACTTGTATCGAACCCCGTCTTCCTCGTCCTCGGTGACTCGATGCGCCCCGTCGCAGAAGGGGTACTCTTCCGAGAGACCGCAGAGGCAAACGGCGACGTCGCCTTTCTCCTCGTCCAAGTCGCTCTCGTCGAGTTTGAGCGGACCGGTCGCGTCGTGGGTAATCTCGCGGACCATGGCCGACGGTAGCGTCCGGGCCTCCTTATCTCTGGTCGGTCAGTCCCGTTCGTACGTACCCTCGCGCTCCAGTTCGCCGCGCTCGGCCAGCACCTCCGGCGTCCGGCAGACTCCGTTCGCGCCGGTGACCTGCGGGACGGTGCAGTTGTTGCAGTTGTCGCAGACCGCCTCGGCCGCGTCGTTGGCCGAATCGAGGAGGCGCGCGGGCAGTCGCGGTTCGGCGTAGAACGGGCGGCCCATCCCGACCGCGTCGCAGACCTGCTCGGAGCCATCGCTTCCGAGCAAGTCGTCAATCTGCTCGCGGCTCCGAATCCCGCCCTCCAGCAGGACCGGGACGGACGTCCGCTCGCGGACGCGCCGGGCGAGGTCGGCGTTCCACCCCGGTTCGAAGTCGTATGCGACCGCCTCGACGCGATTCGCGGCCGCGACCAGCGCCGCCTTCCACCTGCTCCCGAACGCCGCGACGTACCCCTCGCGGAACTGCTCGTCACGCCACGCTCGGTCGGGAAACCGCCCGCGGACGATGCTCATGTCCCAGAACGTCGAACACCGGACCGGCACGAGCGCGTCGTAGCCGATGCGGTCGAGGCGCGCACAGATTTCGACGGCGTCGTCGTCGGTGAGATGTCGCCGGACGAACGGCGGCGACGCCGTCTCGGCGGGCACTTTCGCGACGAGAGCAACGTCGCCCGCCCGCGCCCGAATCTCGTCGTGTACTACCTCCAAGAAGCGCACGCCGTCGGCGAACTCGTCGTCCCGGCGGTTGTAGAACGGCGAGAGGAACTGCTGGAAGATGCCCATGTTCGCCCCGGCGAGGTGGACACCGTCGTAGCCCGCGTCGTCGGCGTTGGCCGCGCACCGACCGACGTCAGCGGCGAGTTCGTACACCTCCTCGGTCGAGAGGACGCGCGCGTCGAGGGCGAGGAAGCCGAGTCGGTCGGCGAGTCGGAGTGGCCACGGCGGTTCTGACACGGCGAGTTGCGACAACTCCGGGTTGGCCCGGCGGTACTCGGCGTGCCACGTCTCCATAGTCCGGAGACCGCCGTGGTCCAACTGGGCGAAGATGCGTCCGCCGTGGTCGTGTATCGCGTCGGTGAGCGCCGACAGGGTCCGCGCGAACTCAGGGTCCGCGAGCGGGGTCATCGAGGGCGCGACCCGGCCGCCCTCCTCGCGAACGGGGGCCGCCCCCTGAAAGACGAGTCCGGCCCCGGCCGCCGCCGCGGGTTCGAGTTCGCTCGCGAGCGTCTCGGGGGCGTCCGGTCCGTCGCCAGCGCATTCGAGCAGGGGCGCGCGATACAGTCTGTTCGGGAGTTCTAGACCCCCGACTTCGAGGGGCGCTTCGAGTTCGGGCACGCTCTCGTCTCTCTTCGACGGGTTTCGGGTAAAGTGTTGGGCCGCCGTCCGGTGCGCGCCGATTCCGTGATAACACGTAAATATCTTACTTTGAGGACTATCTACCTATCTCTGAGAATTCTATTTCTGTGCGATGCGAAACACTTATTATTCCCCGCAACGAAATATTACACAGGAAGTAAAGTAGAAATAAAATCGCTGCTTTTTTCTAACAGTTCCCCGTAGATACGTCTCCGGCGCTCGCATACTAGACGCTCGAACGCTCTCGACGACGAACTACACGCTAACCGACCCGACGAGCGACGCGTGGCGCGACCGCTCGCCGGACCGTCGTGCGACGCGACACCCGACCACAGAACGCACCCATGCCAGAGACATCTACGGAAACCACCGACGACGTATCACCCGCCGACTCGCTCACCGACCCGGAACGCCTGCGCGACCGGGCCGACGTTCCGTTCACCAGCGAGGAGGCTATGCACGACGACCGGGACCACTGTAACACCGACACCGCCGGACGGGCCGTGGTCGGCCTGACCAACGACGCGGGCGACGTCCTACTCGCAGTCCACAAGGAGGAGTCCGTCGCCATGCTCCCGCATTGCGGCGTCGAACCGGGCGAGGACTGGGCCGCAGTCGCCCGCGGGACGGTCGAGATAACGACCGACCTCCCCTTCGAACTCGACGGCGTGGAGGCCGTCAGGGAGATAGACCACTTCGCCGAAGGCGAGGACGAACCGCACGCCACGACGTACGGCGTCGTCTTCCGCGCTTCGGTCGCGGGCGACCCCGACACCGCCGACCCCAGTCACGACGAGAACGAGCACTGGGACGCCGACTGGTTCGACGCGGTTCCGGAGAACACGCCCGAGGGGTCGGGTCTCGTGGAGGACGACATCCGACTGTTCGTGGACTGACCGTCGACACTCGGCGCGACCGGCGGTACCGCTCGGCGCGGAGGCGGCGTCGGTCCCGCGTCTCGTCTCGTTCGTTTACAAGACCGTGAGCGCGCTCCCACCGAGACCGTCTTCGAAACTCCTCCCGTTTTCGTATCCGCAAACGTTTGCGTTTTCGAAATCGAAAACAGTCTACGAGGGCCTGCTGCAGTACCGTCGTGGCACCACGTGCTTCACGCAGAAACCGCGCGACCTCACGCCGACCCGGAACACGTGTGACTGTGGAGTTTCACCCGCTCGGTCGGGTCCGGGCCGTCGAGTCGAACCGGCTGTTCCACGTAGTAGAGTTCCAGTCGCCGCACGCCGTCCTCGTGGGTCGCGTTCCACCGCTGGCAGAGGTACTCGGCGAACTGTGGACGGAGCGGGGCGTACGCGCTCGCCCGGAGGTCCATCATGTACTTGAACCACCTGACGTTGCGGTAGCTCCGCGCCACGTTAGGCGGCGGGTCCCACCTCACCGCTCGCCGGTGGAACACGTCCACCCGTTCGCCCGACGCCAGTTCGCCGGGCACCACGTACCACCCGTCGGTCGTCCGGGGTTCGGGCGCGAACATGTCCCAGCGGTACTCCTCGGGGTCCACCGTCGAACTCACGTCCTCGGGCAGCGCGACGTAGCCGAGCGTGGCCGCGTTCCAGAGGAGGACGAGCGCGAGCAGACTCCCAACGACCGGCGGTCGAACTCGGCGCACCCACCGCGCGACGCCGGACGGCACCGACCCGACCGCTCCGAACCGCGACTTCGGGACCAGTTGCTCGACGCGCGTCGGCCACTCGGTGGCGGCGAGTCGCTTCCCGACCCGAGACTCGCAGAACTTCGCGGTCGCGGCGTCCCAGAACACACTCGGCAGGAAGGGGAGGAGGCCCGCGATGGAGACGAGGGGGAAGACGGTGATTCGCATCGTCAGCGCCATTCCGAGGTGCATCCCGACGAACAGCGCGGCGAACGCGGCGCGCGCCCACCCTGTTAGGAGCAGTAGCCCGACCGACGCGACCAGCAGGACGAGCCACACCCTGTCGAAGGCCCTGAGCAGGGTCGGGTACTGGGCCAGCGCGTCACCGACGCCCGTCGTCAACTGGTCCAACCGGAACACGTACAGAATCGCCTCGCCGCTCACCCACAGGTCGCCCCGGAGTTTGAACAGCGCGTTCGCTGTGTAGACGAGGACTACTTGCACCAACAGCGCCGCGGACGCGACGCTGGCGACGCGTCCGACCCGCGTCTCTCGCCCGACTCCTTCGCTCCCCGCCTCGCTCACCGTCGCCGTCTCCGCGCGGAGCGCGTCCACCGACCACCGGCGGCCCAGCGGCAGGAACGCGCCCCAGAACAGCAGGCGTCGGAGCAGCGAGTCGCCGCCGTTGAGCAGGACCGGGTTCCGGGCGTGGAGCGACACCAGCAGGACGAACGACACCGCCGTGGCGAGGGTGGTTCGGTAGCCCACGAGTAGCGCCGCGGCGGCCACACCGGCGAGGACGAACAGCAGGCCCTGTACCCACGGCGACCCGGAGAGGGCGTGGAGCGAGAGCGCGGCGATACCGCCGACGTGGTCGCGGAGGACCGACCGCGGCAGGACCCCGGCGTCGGTGTAGAACGCGACGAGGTCACGCGACCGGAGCAACAGGTCCGCGAGCAGGAGAACGCCCAGCGAGACCCGGAGCGCGGCCAGCGCCCGCGGGTCCACGCCGAACCGACGGGCGAGCGCGCTCCCGGCGCGGTCCCGGAGCGTCCTGCGGAGGGCGCGAACGTCCATGATGTAGCGGCTTATCAGCTTCGTCCTGTAAACGTATCGAAGAGAGCGCGGCCGCATCAGCTCCGACTGGCGACCGGGCTTAAGTCCCGAGACGCCGTATCGAACGCCATGACCGTCTACGAGACGGACGTGCCCGGCGTCGGTCGGAAGTTCGAGTACGAGATAGACGGCGACGACCGTCTCGTAGTCCTCATCCACCACGACGGCAAGCGCGAGGTGTTCCGGCGGCGCTCGGCCGAGGCCGACAGCGAGAAACTCTTCGAACTCACCGACAAGCAGGCGAGGGAGTTCGGCACCCTGCTGGAGGGCGCGTACTTCCAACCGCTCGATTTAGAGCGCGTGCAGGTCCCGGTCGGCGACGAGATAATCGAGTGGCACGACGTGGGACCGGACTCGCCGCTCGTCGGCCAGTCGCTGAGCGACTGCGGAATCCGCCGACGGACCGGCACGTCCGTCCTCGCGGTCCAGCGCGACGGAGAGACGTTCGCCAACCCGGACGCGGACTTCGAGTTAGACGCGGGTGACGTGGTGGTCGCGCTCGGGACTCGCGCCGAACACGGGACGCTGGCGGACCTCGTGTCGAACTGATGGCGGAGGCCCTCGTGGAACTGGGCATCGCGTTCACCGCCCTCGCGGTCGCGGGTGCCCTCGCGGCGCGGGTCGACCAGTCGGTCATCCCGGCGTACATCCTCACGGGCATCGTCGTCGGACCGAACGAACCCCGGTCGCTCGGTCCGCTGGACCTGACGCTCGTCTCCCACTCGCAGGTACTCGACGTCGGCGCGGACCTCGGCGTCGTCTTCCTCCTGTTCTTCCTCGGACTGGAGTTCAGTCCCGACCGCCTGCTGGCGCGCCCGACCAGACTGCTCGGCGTGGGCGCGGCGGACTTCGCCATCAACTTCGGCGTCGGCGCGGCGCTGGCCGCGCTGTTCGGGTTCCCGCTGCTCACCGCTCTCTTCTTCGCCAGCGTCGTCTACATCTCCTCCAGCGCGGTGGTGACGAAGTCGCTGGTCGAGCGCGGGTGGATAGCCGACCCCGAGAGCGACGTGATTCTTGGCACCCTCGTCTTCGAGGACCTCCTCATCGCCGTCGTCCTCGCCGTCCTGTCCGCAGTCGCGCTCGGGGGTGGGGGAGTCGCCGCGGTCCTCTCGTCGGTCGCGACCGCCGCCGCGTTCCTGCTCGCGCTCGCGGTCACCGCGGTCTACGGCACGCCGTACGTTGAGCGACTGCTCTCGGTCGAGGCCGACGAACTCTTCTTGCTGTTCGCGGTGGGAATTACCACATTGGTGGCAGGGGAAGCGCTCGCTATCGGCGTCAGCGAGGCCGTTGCCGCCTTCTTCGTCGGTATCGCGTTCGGTCGGACGAACCACGCCGAGCGCCTCGAAGACGTGGTCGGCCCGACTCGCGACCTGTTCGCGGCGGTGTTCTTCTTGACCATCGGCCTGACGACCGACGTGACGACGTTTCTCGATGTGGGTCTACTCCTCGCCGTCGCGGTGGTGGCGACCGGTGTCTCGAAACTTGCCAGCGGTCTCCTCGGCGGTCGGTTCTACGGACTGAACCGGCGTCGGTCGCTCCGAGTCGGCGTCGGACTGGTCCCGCGCGGCGAGTTCTCGCTGGTCATCTCCTCGCTGGCGGCCGCGGGCGGAGCGACCGTCCCGAGAACCGACGAACTCACGTCGTTCACGGTGGCATACGTCCTCGTCATGAGCATCCTCGGGACGGTGGCGATGCAGTACGCCGACTCGCTGACGGCGTTCCGCGGTGGGGAGTAAATGCGGACGGAGGACGAGCGGCCGAAGCACCTCGTGGACCGGACGACGAACTCACTTCCACTTCATGGAGCAACCCCGCGCGGGCACGAACTCCGACTCGACTTCCTCGCCCGGCAGCACCGATTCGATGGCGTCCCGAACGTAGATTTCGGTCGGTCGTCGTCGGAGTTGGCGCGTCGTCCCGTAGTCCGGCGTCCTCGTACCGTCCTCCGGAGACTAAAAGAGGTGTTTCACCGCTCCGAGACGTTCTATTCGACTCCGAGAGGTGGATTCGTCGGCTCTAGAGAATCTAACAGCGTCGCCTTGGAAAGGTCACTTGTAGTGTAAGGGAGACCGGTTTTCCGTGATTGAACTGTTGCGGGGGTTTATCTAGAATACAGATAGTATGAAATATATGGCTCCTGAATCCTCGGAGGTCCTCCTTGAGTGCGTCCAAAAACGGGGTGAATTACTCGCGGAAATCCGTGACGGCACCGTCGAAAAACGCGACCTCACGGACAGTCTCCCCGTGTCTCGTTCGACGGTTAATCGGGCGATTAGCGAACTCACCGAACTCGAAATCGTCCGCGAACGGGCGGGAGACTGCGAACTCACGCTCTACGGAGAGAGCCTGTATCAGTCTTACCGGCGGTTCATCCACCTCTACGACAAACTGCTTGCCGCGAAACCCCTTCTGGTCAACCTACCGTCGTCGTTTCCGTTCGACTACGACGTCCTCCGAAGTGCGACTGTGCACGTCTGTGAACGACCGGACCCACGCAAACCGCTCACCGCTCTCCACAGTCGTGTCGAAGATGGCGATGAGGTACAAGTTCTTTCGTCGGTCGTGATGCCCGCCACCGTCGAACTCTATTACGAACAGATTACGGAGCAGAACCTTACCGCCGAGTTCACGCTCTCTGCGTTCGTCCTCGAACATCTCCTCTCCGAGTATCCCGAGAAGACTCGGACCGTTCTCGAACTCGAACACACGACGTTCCACACGATTGAGGAGGACTTGACGTTCGAATTAGTCGTCGTGGATGGTACGGAAGTCTGGTTCGGGGTCTACGACGAGAGGGGGCGTATCGTCGGTGCATTCGTTGCCGATACCTCGACCGCTATCGAGTGGGCCGAATCGTTGTACGCCGACTTCCGCGATGGAAGTTCCCCTATCGCGTCTTCACGAGGGAAATTCGACATGGGATAGGCGTTTTGGTGAATTCGGTCGGTCTCTCCGTGGACGCTGAGACGAGGTGCAAATGCTGAACTTCTGCTCGTGACCTGCGCTGCGCTCATCGACCGCACGTAATACCAACGGTTAGTTAATTACATCTATAGTTTAGTGATTATATTGGGTGAATCAACCCCTATGGCGAAAGATACGAAACGGCGAGCTATTTCGAGACGGAACGCCCTGAAAGGACTCGGAACCGGCGCACTCGGTGCTTCGAGTATCGGGTTCGCCACCGCGAGTTCTGGCGAGGACACCGTTCGTATTCCCACGGTCAAACGCGGCGACGAGGTCCTCAAACGGAAAGCTGTCCCGCGGTCGTGGTACGAACACACCCAACACTCCGAACAGGTCCGAGAGAAACTCGTCGAGCAACACCTCGACGACCCGGGCGTCCAGAGCATCGCCTCCGCCCGGTGGGACAAACGCTTCGGCGGGAAGAACGGTCTCCTCGTCGAGGTCGAAGTCGACCCAGAGACGTACAAGGATACCCTCCCGGACTCGAAGGGTGGGGTCCCGGTTCGGACTACGGACGCTCCCGACCTGCGACCGGGAGACTGCTGTTTCCACGACGATTACGACCCGGTTCCCGGCGGCGTCGCGGTCCAAACCGCAAACGGTGGCGGGAGTGCCGGCTTCTGTGTCGACGACCCCGACGGAAACAAGCGACTGCTGACGGCGAATCACCTGTGGAACACGTGCTCGGACAACACCGGCAAGACCCTCCACCAGCACACTGACGAGTTCGGTGTGGTCGATAGCTACGACGCGGACACGGACTACGCACTCGTCAAACCCACGAGCACGGAAGGAATCGACAACGAAGTGTTCGTCAACGGTATCCGGTACCGGGTGTCCGGCTACAAGACGACCTCCGGCATCAACGACCTGATATCCTCGGGTGAGACCTGCTACGACACCGGGGCGACGACCTGCACGACCGAAGGGACCATCGAGGCCAACGGTCTCAGCACTCCCGGTTACGACTGCATCGACTACGAAGGTGCGGGAATCAAAGCGAACATCGTGGCTGGCGACGGGGACTCGGGCGGTCCCATCGTCTCGCTCGACGAGTTCAACGGGAACCAGTACGCCGTCATCATCGCGCACTTCTCCCTGTTCGACAAGGATTCCTCGGTGAGCTGTCACTGGGGTAGCGGGTACAAGGGAAGCCCGATATACGGAACGGCGTTCAACCACCTTCACGACAACCACAACCTCACCATCTGCTGAGCCTCCCCAACGCCCATTTTTCACGACCAATACGACCACGCCAGAAACATGAACCTGAAAGACCCGAGATATACCGGGGAGAACCGATGTCTCCCGTGTACGGCTGTCAACCTCGCCATCTCGTTCGCGCTCGCGGCAATCGCCTATCACGTCCTCGAAGTCGTTATCGCCGCCGCGATACTCGTTCTCTCAGTGGTACTCGTCTACGCACGCGGGTACCTCGTTCCGGGGACGCCCGGCCTCACCAAGAAGTACCTCCCAGAGACCGTACTGGCGCTCTTCCACGGTTCCGAGAAGTGGGGGTCCGACGAGACCGACGCCGACGGTCGAATTGGCGAGACCGAGGTGTTTCTCCACGAGCACGGAATCGTCGAACCGTGCGAGAACGGCGAAGACGTCTGTATCGCGCCGGACTTTCGGTCGTCTTGGTACGACCGGATGGCGTCGCTCCGAGAGAACGACGTCCGAACCGTTCTCGGTACGCATCTCGACGTCGCTCCGTCGGACGTAGTTGTAGAGCGGGGCGACGAACGGATTTCCGTCCGGTATAACGGCCGCCATCTCGGGTCGTGGCGGTCGGAAGCGCTGTTACTCGCCGACGTAGCGACCGAACTGGAACTGCGGGAGCGCCATCCAGAGTGGTCGCACCTTCTCGTCCAAGAACGGGAACAGGTTATCGGTGGTCTCCGGGTCTTCCTCGACCGGTGTCCGGACTGTCTGGAACCAGTTACGGAACGGGAAACCCCGACCGAGACCTGCTGTTCGGTCCGAACCGAAATCGCGGGCGAATGCGTCGGCTGTGGAACCCAACTGTATTCGTTACCGCAACCGACCACCGCCTGACACTCGGCACCGCGAAAGAAACACGCGAAATCCCTCCGCTCGGAAACGAGCGCGCGTCCCGAGGGGGTAAAACGCCCATTTTACTCTTGCTAAACCCTATCACCTCGCCGTCCATATCGTCGTCTATGTCGTCGATAAGCCGTCTTCTGTCACAGGGGCCGTCTTCTGCCTCTGGTCGAGAAGGCGACGAACAGGACCCTGCTCTGATAGCTATCGATGACGAAGCGGCTGATGACGTCTTCTCCGCACTCTCGTCCACGACCGCCCGTTCCATCCTCTCGTCGCTCTACGAGGAACCGCGGACCGCTTCCGAAATCGCCGACTCGACGGACACGTCGCTCCAGAACGTGAACTACCACGTCAACAACCTCCGGGACAGTGACCTTATCCGAGTGGTTGACACCGGCTACTCGGACCAAGGACGGGAGATGAAGGTGTACGCGCCGACCAACGAAGCCCTCGTCGTGTTCGCGAGTGATGACCTCGAACGCGACTCGTTTTGGAACACCCTCAAGCGGTTACTCGGCGGCGTCGGTCTCTTAGCCGTCGTCAGCCTCGCTATCGACAGACTCGTCCGTCAACCCGCCTCCCGGCGTCAACTCACCCCCGGTACGACCGGACCGACTCCCTCTGAGACGTTTTCGCTCTCGCCCGGAGCTATCTTCTTCCTCGGGGCTGTCTTCGCGCTCCTCGCCGTCGCGGCGTGGTGGCACTTTCGGTCGTACTGACACGGGCCGCGGTCTCACCGCCCCTCGTGGAGGGTAAAACGGCTTTTTTAGCCCACAGAAGCTGTTTATCCGTTACGCACGAACGTCTGACTGTCCATGAAACGCCGCACCTACCTCGCCTCGTCAGCAACCTTCACCGCGAGCGCCGGATGCCTCGGTCGAATCGCCGCAACGAACGACTTCTCCACAAAACAGACGCAGAAGACAGTCTCCGTCACGAACGTCGGCACGAAAGGAGCACCCGAAGGACTCGACCTTCACGTAGCGGTCCATGACCCGACGATTACGGAGGACTCGACCGCTCGTATGTCGTTGAAATACACGAACATAGGCGAGAACACTCTCAGCCTGAACATCAACCCGGACGCCCCGGACCCCGTATTCAGCGTCGAAGACAGTCCGGGACTCCTTCTCCTCTCCGACGCGTACGACCCGAGACAGACCTCGCCGGGGTGCTGGAAACCGAAACAGGACCAGTTCGTGCAACCCGGCGTTGTCCATAACTACCGGCTCGAACCCGGACAGACCGCAACGCTCACCTACGATGTGTGGGCGAATCCGACACAGGATGGCTGTATCCAACCGGGTGACTACCGACTCGAACTCCTGTACGGCTCGACTACACTCACCGTCGCCCGCAGGTGACTTCGCCTGTTTTAGTGGGACTTGGGACTCATAACGAGACCGACGAGCGCGTACACGACAGGCCGACGTCTTGCGTTTGTCCCGCGGCCGCCGGGTTCTCACCGGCGGAAACGCCGTGCTCGCACCCCGTCTTCGGGACGTCTAGTCTCGATACAGTCGGCACTGACTCGTCCCTTGGCGTGCCAGAACCAGAAGAATGGGTGAGCGACGGAACCGGCGCGGTCAGTCCGCGAGCGCGACTCCCTCGGCCGCGAACCGCTCGTCTACGCGCCGGATGACCACCGAGCGCACCCGCACGAGGTCGGTGTGTTCGGGGTCGGCAATCCAGAACCGAATCTGGAGTCGGACGTGGTCCGGGGTGAGTTCGGTCGCTCGAACCGACGGCTTCGGGTCGGAGAGGGTCTCGGGGATTGCGGCCACCTCGGAGCGCAGCATCTCGGACACCTCGTCGGCGTCGTGTTCCCTGCTCACGTCGAACGAGAGCGTGACCCGGAGTCGGTCCGCGGCGGCCGGGTTCGTCACTTCGCTGGCGGTCAGGTTCGAGTTCGGCACCGTGACCAGTTCGCCGTCGAAAGTCCGGACGCGGGTGACCCGGAAGCCGATGTCCTCGACCACGCCCTCCGTGTCGCCCCACCGAATCCAGTCGCCGATTTGGAACTTCTCGTCGGCGACGATGAACGCGCCGCTGACCACGTTGGACATCAGGCTCTGACTCGCGAGACCGACCGCCAGCGTGAGCGCGGCCGCGATGGTCGCCGAGGCGCTGAGCAGGTTCCCGAGACCCGCCGCGCTGAACCCGAACGTCAGCGCGAAGAAGAGGACGGCGACGCGAGCGAGACGACGGAGCGGGCGCGCGAGGGTCGGTTCGAGTTTGCGTGCGCGAACTATCCGGTTCATAACCGGTTCGAAGAACAACCGACCGACGGCGTAGACGACGGCGAACCCGAGTACGAAGAACGCCGCCCGGAGGGCTATCGAAACGACGAACGACAGGAGGTCGGGGACGAGTTGCAGAACGAACACGGCCTCTCCGGTACGTCTACCGCGGGTAGCCGTGTCAAAGTTCTGGCGGATGCGCGTCCGAGGCGCCTAGAGTAGCGAGTAGGGCCGATTTCGGTCGCTACTTCGGGACCTGTTCGAGCGCTTCGGGCGGCCCGCCCGACAGTTCGTCGCGGTCGTGGGGTGCCTCGAAGTCGATGTCGGGTCCCTTCGGGACGATGCGCTTGGGGTTCAGGTCGGCGTGACTCCGGTAGTAGTGCTCCTTGATGTGGTCGAGGTGAACCGTCTCGGCGACCCCCTCGGTCTGGTAGAGGTCTCGGAGGTACGGCCAGAGGTTGTCGTAGTCCGAAATTTGGCGGACGTTGCACTTGAAGTGGGTGTGGTAGACGGCGTCGAACCGGACGAGCGTTGTGAACATCGCCACGTCGGCCTCCGTGAGCGCGTCGCCACAGAGGTACCGCCGGTCTTCGAGCAGGTCGTCGTAACGGTCGAGCGCGTCGAACAGTTCGGTGACGGCCCTGTCGTAGGCCCGCTGGGTGCCCGCGAACCCGGCCCGGTAAACCCCGTTGTTGATGGGTTCGTAGATGTCTTCGATGGTCTCGTCCACCTCGTCGCGGTAGCCCTCGGGATAGAGGGTCACGTCACGGGTGGCGACTCCGTCGAATGCCGTGTCGAGCATCCGCATTATCTCCTCGGACTCGTTGTTGACGATGGTCTCGCGCTCCGTGTCCCAGAGGACGGGCACCGTGGGGCGGCCGGTGAACTCGGGGTCGGCCGCGACGTAGGTCTCCCGGAGGTAGTCGAAGCCGTTGACGCGGTCCTCGGTACAGCCCTCCTTCTCGGGGCTGAACTCCCAGCCGTCGTTCTCGCGGTAGGGGTCTACGACCGAGACCGAGATTGCGTCTTCCAGTCCCTTCAGACTCCGGACCAGCAGGGTACGGTGCGCCCACGGACAGGCGTAGGAGACGTAGAGGTGGTACCGACCCGCCTCGGCCGGGAACTTGGCGTCCGGGTCGTCCTCGACCCAATCCCGGAAGGCGGTCTCCTGCCTGTCGAACTCGCCCTCCTCGTCGGTGGATTCGTAGGCGTCGGTACGCCACTCGCCGTCCACGAGCATGTTCATAGCTCAATCTACGGCTTCGAGGCCAAAAGGACCGTTGCTCGCGGCAGTCGGCTCCGCGGCGTCGCCAGCAGTGGCGTCATCGAACCGTCTCCGAGCGGTCCGTGACGTGACGCCGAACTCGCTCTCGGACGCTCCGTGACTTCGGCAGGCTCCCGTTCCGTACGACGGCACTGGCCGTCGACAGTTGGTTTCTCGCCGAAACCCATCGGTTTCAAAGAACAGGCCCAACCTTTCTTGGCGGTGTAGCACTCAGGATTTCGTATGGTCGAAGTAGGGCAACTCGCACTCACTGCGGTCATGGGGGTGCTTCTGGTCGTCGTCGCCGCGTACATCCTGCGCATCGAAGACTGGCGGTCGTACACGCCGCTCACCGGAGGGGGTGGTGGCGCGTACCGCGAGGGCGCGGAAGTGACCCATCGGGAGAAGCCGGAGGGGTTATCCCGGTGGCTGACGACGGTGGACCACAAGGACATCGGCATCCTCTACGGTATCTACGGTCTCATCGCGTTCGCGTGGGGCGGTATCAACATCATCCTCATGCGGACCGAACTGATGACGCCCGAGTCAGTCGTCATCGGGGCGAACTTCTACAACTCGCTGCTCACCTCTCACGGTATCACGATGCTGTTCCTGTTCGGAACGCCAATCATCGCGGCGTTCGGCAACTACTTCATCCCGCTGCTCATCGGCGCGGACGACATGGCGTTCCCCCGAATCAATGCCATCGCGTTCTGGCTCCTCCCGCCGGGCGCGCTGCTCATCTGGTTCGGCTTCTTCGCCGCGCCGTTGAACATCGGCATCCAACCGTCCCAGACCGCGTGGACGATGTACGCGCCGCTCTCGGTCGAGCAGACCAACCCCGGCGTGGACCTGATGCTGCTCGGACTCCACCTGACCGGCGTCTCGGCGACGATGGGGGCCATCAACTTCATCGCGACTATCATCACCGAACGCGGCGAGGACGTGGGGTGGCCGGAACTCGACATCTTCTCGTGGACGATGCTCACCCAGTCGGGTCTCATCCTGTTCTCGTTCCCGCTGTTGGGAAGCGTGCTCGTCATGCTCCTGCTCGACCGGAACTTCGGGACCTCGTTCTTCCTGAGTCCCGGCGGCGGGTCGCTACTCTACCAGCATCTGTTCTGGTTCTTCGGCCACCCGGAGGTGTACATCCTCGTGCTGCCGCCGATGGGATTAGTCAGCCTCATCCTGCCGCGGTTCTCGGGCCGGAAGCTGTTCGGGTTCAAGTTCGTCGTCTACTCGACGCTGGCAATCGGGGTCCTGAGTTTCGGGGTCTGGGCGCACCACATGTTCGCCACCGGCATCGACCCGCGGATTCGCGGGAGTTTCATGGCGGTGTCGATGGCTATCGCTATCCCGAGCGCGGTCAAGACGTTCAACTGGATAACCACCATGTGGAACGGCCGGTTGCGACTCACTGCGCCGATGCTGTTCTCCATCGGGTTCGTCCAGAACTTCATCATCGGCGGCGTCACGGGCGTCTTCCTCGCGTCCATCCCGGTGGACCTCGTCCTCCACGACACCTACTACGTGGTCGGTCACTTCCACTTCATCGTGATGGGTGCCATCGCCGTCGCCGGGTTCGCGGGCATCTACTACTGGTTCCCGATGGTCTCGGGCCGGATGTACCAGCGCACCCTCGCCAAGGCCCACTTCTGGCTCACCATGCTCGGCACGAATCTGGTGTTCTTCTCCCTGCTCATTCTGGGGTACGGCGGGATGCCCCGGCGCTACGCCACCTACCTCCCGAAGTTCCAGAGTTTCCACGTCATCGCCGGAGTCGGGACGTTCATCCTCGCGTTCGCGCAACTCATCTTCGTCTACAACATCGTCACCTCGTGGATGGAGGGCGCTCGCGTCGAGAGCGGCGACCCGTGGGACCTCCAAGACGACGGTCTGAAGACCCGGGAGTGGACGTGGTTCGAGCGCAAGCGCGAGACCGCACTCACAGACGGCGGAGAAGGCACGGCCGCGGACGGCGGCGAAGGGACCGACGACTGACCGCCGACCGCTCGAAGGCGCTCACTCTCCGGTCTTCAGCGGTCCGACCTCGTCTACCGGAATCACGGAGTAATCGACCGTGAGCGTGTCTTGGGTCGCCCGAATCTTGCCGACGAACGTCGAGATGTCTTCCAGACCGCCTTCGAGGATGAACAGTTCCATGCAGTAGTGGTCGCCGACGTGGTTGTGGACGTTCGAGGCGACCAACCCCTCGTACTCGTGGCGGAGGTGCATCATTCGCTCCTCGACGGTCGTGTCCTCGTAACTGAACAACACGGTGACCACGCCCATGAGGTCGCGGTCTTCCAGTTTCTTGTCCTCGAACTCCCCGAGCAGGTTCCGGGCGGCCTCCCGGAACACCTCGCTCCGGCCGGTGTAGCCGTGTTCGCCCGCGAACTCGTCCACGCGGTCCAGCAGTTCGTCCGGCATCGAGATACTGACGACGGTCATGGTATTAATCGAGACGGTGGAAAATAATAGCCTTTGTTATCATCTGCCGGATTCGTCCCGACGAGTTACTAACTGACGGTCCGCGGACCTTCGACCCACGGTCTCCCGTCCCGCCCTCCGAGTTCGCCGTACTCGTCTTCCCGCCTCACGACGCTCCACAGTCGGTCTTCTGGCTCAGAGCCGTTCGATGCACGACCGCATGAAGTCGTTGAGTTGACGGGCCACGTCGGTGTCGAGCGTGACGACGGCTCCCTGTTCCTGCGGAAGCGGAAAGTGCATCACGATAGCCTCGTCGAACGACCGAACGGTACCGTCGAGGTCACCGAAGGGGAAGGCGCGTTGCTCTCGGGCGCGTGACTCGTTACGGAGGTGCGCGACCATCTTGTCTATCTCCTCCCCGAGCGTCTCGCGTTGCAAGTCGGGTCTGACGTACAGTACTTCGTACTCCTCGGCGTCGTAGTGCCCGACTCCCCGGAGATACTCGCCTGTCGTCTCGTGGAGGAACTCGGCCAGTTCCTCGACTCGCTCGCGGGTCATACCATCCACGATGAATCGGCCGGTAAATAATCTTGAGGCCGACAGTTCGACGCCGCGGTCTCACTCTTCGCGGCGCATCACCTCGGGGTCTCCGAGAATCCCCCACGGCCGGTAGGTCATCACGACGACCACGAGCAGACCGACGACGAGCAGTCGGAGGTTCGTCACGACGCTCTCGAAGGGGACGAAGTCCCTGAGGAACCGGGGGAGTTCCAGCAGGACTGCCAACACGAGACCGCCGAGGACCGCCCCGCGGTTGGTCCCGCTTCCGCCGACGATGACGGCGATGTAGACGTAGAAGGCCCACCTCGGTGCAAACTGGCCGGGGACGAGGAAGTTGAGTTGAAGCGCCGTGATTGTTCCCGCTGCGCCCATCACCATGCTCCCGAGCACGAAACTCTGAGTCTTGAAGGCGAACGTGTCCTTGCCCACGCTCTTGGCGACGGTCTCGTCTTCGCGGACCGCCTTCAGCACGCGGCCCCACGGGCTATCGACGCCCGCTTCGAGCAACCAGTAGGTAACTCCGAGCAAGGTGAGCGCGATTCCGAGGAGAATCAGATTCGAGTAATCCATCCCGAGGATTGGGTTCGACACCGAGAGTCCCCGAGCGCCCTGCGTGAGCCACTCCTCGTTCGTCAGAATCAACCGGATGACCTCGGCCAGACCGAGCGTGGCGATGGCGAGGTAGTCGTCACGCAGGCGGAGAGTCGGAATCGCGACGAGCAGACTCACCGCGCCGGCGGTGAGCGCCCCCGCGAACACGGCGGGCGCGAGCGGGAGCGGAACCCCGGCCACGTCCACCCAGAGATACGGGAGATTCAGGCCGAACGCGGTCGGTGCGCTCGGCGGTTTCGTGACGACCGCCGCCGCGTAGGCTCCGATGCCCCAGAAGGCGGCCACGCTGATGTTGAACAGGCCGGTGTACCCCCACTGGAGGTTCAGACCGAGCGCGAGGACCACGTATACGACCGCGAACGTGGCGACGTTGACGATGAAGGCAGAGAGTCCAGTCAGTCCGGCCAACGCCACCTCCGATACCGTCATCGCCACCCTCCGGCCGCGTTGGACGCGACGGTCATCCCCACCGCCCTCCGGCGATACCCTCGGGTCTGACCAGCAGGACGACCACCAACACGAGGAAGGAGACGGCCGCCCGGTAACTCGCGCTCACGCCCGGAACGGCGATGGACATCTCCTGAGCGATGCCGATGACGTACGCGCCGACCATGGCTCCGTACGGGCTACCGATGCCGCCGAGGATGACCGCGGCGAACGCCACCAGCAGGATGTTGAACCCCATCCGAGGCTGGATGACGCCGGTCTGGACGCCGAGGAAGGCGCCGCCGACCGCCGCCAGCGCCCCCGATAGCCCCCACGTCGCCCGCAGCACTCTGTCGGTGTCGACGCCCGTTATCTTCGCCAGCGACCGGTTGTCGGCGGTCGCCCGCATCGCCACTCCCATCTTCGTTCGGGTCAGGAAGAGGTGCGTCACGAGCGCGAACAGCGCGGCGACCGCGACGATAGTCAGGCCGTCCCGAGTGACCCGCAGGCGGAGCAGGACGTCGTAGCTCCCGACGTGGAGCGTGGTGTCCACGAACTGGATGCCCCGCCGGAGCGGGAGTCGGTAGGACCGCAGTTGGTTGGTCCAGACGATACGTATCAGACTTCGCAGGACGAGCGCCACTCCGATGGTCACGATGAGCAGGACGATGGGCGAGGAGTCGCGGTGGCGCACGAACAGGACGCGGTCGAGCGCGACGCCGACCACCGCGGTGGCGACCACACTCACCCCCAGCGCCGCCACGAACGGAAGTCCCAGCGTGACCTTGACGACGAACGCGACGTACGCGCCGATGGTCAGCAACTCGCCGTGGGCGAAGTTGGCGAAGTTACCGATGCCGTACAGCAGCGAGAGTCCGACGGACGCCAGCAGGACGATGCTCCCGAATATCACCCCGTTGGCGAACAACTGGAGGAGGCTAGCCATCTCTCGCGTCCTACTGCCCCTGCGTCGTCGTTTCCGCTCCCGTCCCGTTCGTCGTCCCTTGGTCCTGTTTCACGTCGATGAAGTCCTGCATCTGGTAGCTCCCGTTCGTGAACTTCCACCACTTGTAGGTGCCGGGCACGTCGCCCTTCTCGTTCAAATCGATGGACCCGGAGACGCCCGCGTAGTCTATCTCGTTGCCTGCTTGGAGTTCCGACTTCGCGGTCTCGAACGTCGAGACCGTCTTGCCTTCCGGCCGCGAGACCGGGTAGATAGACTCTTTGAGCGCCGGTCCGGTGAACTCCGACGATTTCTGCACCGCCAGCGCCGACAGCATCGTGGCGTCGTAGGAGTACGCCGCCCAGACGGTCGGCTCCTGACCGTACTTCTCCCGGAACGCCGAGACGAACGACTGCCAGCCCTCGTTCCGTGTCGGCGCGCTGGGCGTCGTGCCAATCATCCCGTTGAGCGCCTTCGCCGGGACGTTCTCCTTGATGGGTTCGGCGAGCGTGCTCTCGGCGCCGATGTATTGCACTTGGTCTTTGATACCCATCTCGAACGCCTGCCTCGCCATCGTGGTGAACGACTCCGGGTAGGCGACGAACAGTATCGCCTCTGGGTCGCTCTGCATCGCCTGATTCAGTTGCGGTCGGTACGACGACTTCCCGGAGTTGTACGGCACCTTGTTCGTGATGGTACCGCCACCCTCGGCGAACCGTGTTTCGAGGACGTCGGCGAATCCGCGCCCGTAGTCGTTGTTGACCATGATGACCGCAGCCCGCTGGATGCCTTGGTCGAGCGCCAACTGGGCCATCGCCGCCCCTTGGAAGGCGTCGGATGGCGCTGCCCGTAGGACGTAGCCGTCGTCTTGGAGGTTCGTAATCTTCGGGCTGGTGCTGTGCGGACTCACCTGAACGACGTCGTTCGGAATCGTCACCGACCGCGCGATTGCCATCGTGACTCCGCTGGAGACGGCAGCGATTAACAGCGGAACGCCTTCTTGATTTACGAGCTTCTGGGCCGCGCTGACCCCGGTCTGAGGCGAACTGGCGGTGTCCTCGACGGACACCTTCAGCGTTCCGCCGTCGCCGATGCCGACTTCGTTGACCTGTTCCAGCGCGAGGTTCATCCCTCGCTTGTGCCGCTGACCGTACACTGCGAGGTCGCCGGAGTTCGATACCGCCGACCCGATTCTGTACGTCTGGCCCTGCCGTAGCAGTCCGGTCGTCGTCGCGCCGACGCCGCCTGCGCCGAGCGCTTTCAGCACCGACCGCCGGTTGGTGTGTGTTCTCATTTCCCCCACCAACGATTCACTCAACGCAGTCCGTCTAATACCCTTCGGTGGTACGACAGGTTCCGCCTGCGAACGACCGCCCGTGGGACTCGCGGCACGGCGGTGACGGTTTCGATGCGTCGGACGACCGAGACCTCGGAATCAGTCGTCCCGAAGGAACCGGGTGACGTATCGACTCCTCGAAAATCATTGCTCCTGTTTCGCCGTGGTGAACGGAATCGTCGCCGCGGTGCGTTCGGTCACCGTCGCCGTGCGGACGATGAACGACAGCAGCAGCGCCAGCGGCAGGAACGCGAGCGTCACCGTAATCGGCAATAGGAGGTGGGCGTACGGGGTTATCCCGGTCCCCTGTCGGGCCGTGAGACCGAGCAGGACGACCACCGAGAACAGTTCCGCGGGGAGTCCGGCGTAGAGCAGGACCCGAGATAGCGACGAAAGTTCCTCCTGCAGGTACAGCGACTTGAAGTACTGGCGCGCCACGTCCACCTTCTGGAGGTGGTCGACGAGCGTGTCGAGGGCGTCCGTCACCGACTCCGGCAGGTCGTCGCTGTGGTTGGCGCGAATCCGTCGAATCCGATTTATGTCCCCGGCGTAGTTGGTCGTGAGCGTCACCGACAGCACGTCGAACGTGTTGGCGCTCGAGTCGTCGAGGAGGTCGAGGACGCGCTCGGCGTGGTCGGTCATCGATTCGACCACCTCGTCCACCTCCGAGCGCGTCTCCTCGCCGACCGCACCGAACGTCATCCCGTCGATTCGGTGGGTCTCCCGGCGCGTGTTCTCGTAGAGCAGTTGCAGGAAGCCAAGGGGCTTCACCGGCGCGATTTCGCCCGCGTGTTCCTCCACCTCCCTCCGGTAGTCGATGACGTTCCGAATCTCGGATTCGAGTTCGCCCGGCGAGTGGAACTCACGACCGAGCAGCAACTGATTGATGGAGACCACGACCGTAATCAGCGTGAGGTTCCCGCTGATGAGCGCGCTGAACACGTAGTACACCGGCTGATTGCGGTCCAGCGGAACCAGCCCGAGTCGCTCTATCCCGGCCAGCACGGCGAGGACCCCGGCCAGAACGACGCCCGCGACGACCAGCCGATTCCCGTCGAGGAGTACCCACTCGCGGACGCGGTTCTTCTTCGCCACCAGCCCCGAACTACCGCCTGACGTCGCGCCTGACGACCGGCCGTCGTCCGACGACGCCTCGTCGCTGGACGACCCTCCACCGAGAAGTCCGCGACCTCGTCCTTCGGTGGCGTCGCTGTCGGTCATCCCGAACGTAGTACGCTACTGGGACGGAAAACGGCGTCGGGCAGCAAAGCGGAACCGGAGTCGGAGTCCCGACTGTCGCCGCGCTCAGTCGCGTCTCCGTGCGAGTAGCACCGCCCCGATTAGCGCGACGACCGCGGTGCCGACGCCGAATCCGGGAACGCTCGGGGCGTCGTTCCCGAGAACGCCGCCGTCGTCGGCGCTCGTCACGCCGAGGGTCGCCGTCTTCCCCTCCACGTCCACCGTGAAGTTACCGGCGGCGTCCACCTGCCGGACGAAGGTGACGGTCGCCGTCTCGCCCGGCGGGACCGTCACGTTCTTGGTCGCCAACTGCTCGCCGAACATGGTCAGCGTCACCGGTCGTTCGCCCGGTTCGCCGCCGGTGTTCTCGACCGTGGCCGTGATTTCGACCTGCTCGCCCGCCGAGATGGTCGAACTGTTCAGCGACACGTCGGTGACCGACGTGTTCGCCGGAATCGTCTCTTTGACCGTGAGGTTACCGACCGACGTGCCGCCGACAGCGACGTCGTAGGTGCCGGTCGCCGGGGCCGTCCCCGTGAGCGTCACTTCGGCCGACTCGCCGGGAGCGACCTCCACCGTCTCGGAGGCGACCGAACTCCCGTCGAGCGTGAGGGTCACCGCGGCGCTCCGGGTGGCAGTCCCGGTGTTCTCGACCGTCGCGGTCGCCGTCACCTCGTCGCCGGTCGCCACGGTCTCGCTCGCCAACTCGGCGTCGGCGACCGCGAGCGGCCGGTTCGCGCCGACCGCGAACGCACCGAGTCCGTCGGCGGTCGTCCTGAGTCTGTAGGCGTCGCCGGTCGATTCCACGACCGTCGCGTCGAGTCGCGTCCACCCGGCGTCGTACCGGTAGACCGCCACGTCGTCGCCAGACGCGAGTCCGCCGAGCGCGGACCGATTGACCGTGAACTCCACGGTCGCGTTCTCCACGCCGGTATCGAGATACTTCGCGTCGAGACCGAGGTACGCCAGCGTTTCGTCGGTCGCGGTCAGTTCGGCGGCGTTCTCCGGCGGGTCGGCGCTCGCGGAACTCTCGAACGCGACGTGCGTGTCGTCGCTCCGGATATCGACCGCCACGCGCCGGAAGGTGACGCCGGTCTGTCCTGCAACCTCGCTGGTCGGCAGTCCCGCACTAATCGTCTCGTCGGACTGCCCGTTTCGCACGTCCACTACCGCGGTGTTTGCCCCGGTCTGTTTGACCTCGGTGACGACCGGCGGCGGGCCGAGACTGGTCGAACCGCCACCGCCGCCTCCCCCGCCACCGCCGCCCGCGGCCTTCTCCTCGGGTTTCACCTCGATAGTCGCCGACGCGTTGTCGGTGTCCCCGTCGTCGTCCGCGACGGTCACGACAGGGCCGTAGGTACCGGAACTGTCGTACGTGTGGGTCACCGTCGCGTTCGCGGCGTCGGTGGTGCGCTCGGCCGTCCCGTCGCCGTCGAAGTCCCAGCGGTACTCCGTGATTTCACTCCGTTGGTCGGTGGAGTTGCTCGCGTCGAGCGTCACCTCGTTCCCCGCGCGGGTCTCGTCGGGGACCGAGAGTTCCGCGTTCGGTCTGTCGACGACGTCCACCGAGATATCGCCGGTCGAGACCGCCCGGCCGGAGGCGTCGCTGACCACGAGTTTGACCGTGGCCGCTCCCGTCCCGTCGAACTGATAGCTCGCGTCCGGGCCGTATCGTTCGGCCACGGTCCCCGACTGGCTGAACGTCCACGTGTAGTTCAGCGACCGGTCGCTGTTGTCGGTCGCGGTCGCCGACACCTCGACGGTCTCGCTCACCGACACCTCGCTCGGAACGGAGTGGCTCGTGATGTTCGGGTCGCTCCCGTTCGTGACCGTGACGTTGACGCTGTCGGTGTCGGCGTTCCCGTTGTTGTCGGTAGCCGTCAGTTCGACCTGATAGTCACCTGCCGACCCGTACGTGACGCTGGCTCCGGGGTCGCCGCCGTCCTCGTCGCGCACGTCGCCGCCGGGTGCGCTCCACGAGTAGGATTCGACGCTCCCGTGTTCGTCACTGCTCGCGCTCGCGTCGAGAGTTATCGGCGCTCCCGCTTCGACCGTCGCGGGGGTCGCCGCGGCCTCGGCGGTCGGGTCGTCCTGTGTGACGACGGTCACCGTCTTCGTGACGTTATCGGTCTTCCCGCTTCGGTCGGCCACAGTGAGTGACACCTCGTACTCGCCCGGCGCGCCGAAGGTGTGCGAGACTCGCTCCCCGCTCTTCGCGCTCCCGTTGACGCGCCACTCGTAGCCGTCGGCGAGCGCCACGTTGTCGGAACTCGCCGACCCGTCGAACGCGATGGACTCGCCGACGACGTGGTACTGGCTGTCGCCCGCTGTGTCGTTGACGGCGAAGTCCGCTGTGGGCGGTTCGCCCGCCTTCACCTCGACCGTGGTAGACGCCGTCACCTCCCGGCCGTCGGCGACCATGGTCACGGTCGCCTGCTTCTCGCTTGCGTTCTCGTAGGTGTGGGCGACCGAGTGGTCGGTCGTGTTCTCGTCTACCTGCCCGTCGCCGTCGTAGTCCCACTGGTAGCTCTCGGCGGCTTCGTCCGCGGTGAACGTCACGCTCTGGCCCGCCTCGACCGGACTCCGGTCTGCGTTCAAGTTCGCGTCGAGGCATCGCGCGCCGCGCTCGATGACCAGCGGTTTGTCCATCTGGAGATTCTTCATCTCGCCGTTCATGTCGTCGTGGCCGGTGTTGTGGCGCACGGCCCACCGCTGGATGTCGCCGGTGAACGCAGCGTCGATGGTGACGTTCTCGCCCCGCTGGAGGTTGTGGAACCCGCGGTACGCGCCGCCGTCAGTTCCGCCGGGACCCCACGTCCAGTGGACGTCGAAGTAGCCGCCGGTGAAGGTGCTGAGGCGGTCGTAGTTCGCGTTCTTTTCGGCGAGGTTCCGGTGGCCGAACTGCGTTCCGCTGGCATCGACGTACCGGTCGTCTATCTCCGCGCGGGGGTACATGTCGTCGATGTACGCCCACTCGCCACTCGGGAGGTCGTCGAACGTCCAGTCGGCCGTCCCGCCGCCGGGCGACGGTTCGAGGAAGCCGTCGGCGGGACCGTACTCGCCGTTGTACGGGTAGTGCGACGAGGTGCCGGTCTCCTCGTACAGTCTGTCGTGGCGGACGACCAGACTCACCTCCCCGTTCGCGTTCTCGTAGAAGAACAGGTGGCTCTCCCCGTCAGCCGACCAGTTGTACTTGCCGTACGTGGCGTACTCCCAGCCCTCGTGGACGAACTGGGTGTTGAGGTACGGTGCGTACTCCGAAATCTGGCCCTTGTAGGAGACGTTCTCCGGACCGGGACGCGGGTCGGTGTCGTTCCGGTAGCGGTAGTCCATCTGGGACTCGATGGACTCGAACCCGTTCCAGTCGGGGTTGCGGAACGACCCCTTCACGTCGGCCTCCTCGTAGGTGATGTCCCGCCGAACTTCGACTTCGGGGACCATCTTGGGGTGGTCGTACGAGTAGGGTTGTACCTCGTAGCAGACGTTCGTGCCGGGTTGCCGAACCGTGTACACCGGCGCGTCGCCGTGGTCCGCGCTCGCCGTCCCGACCAGCCCCGCGATGCCGGGCGGCAGCGCCGACGTTACCAACAGTACCGTCAGTCCAAAGCTTAGAATCGTGGTTCTATCGACGTTCATCTCACTGCTAACCGTCCGTATTCCGGTATTTCCCTTTGTTATGGACTCTCTGGGGCGTTCTCTGCCGGACGCTACGCTCGCGTAAACGAGGCGTAACTGTCACTCATCGGGTGATATCCGCGACTAGGTGCGGCCTACCTCGGTCTCCTCCGCCGACCGGACGGCGTAGAGGACGGAATCGCGTCGCGAGAGGGGCTGTCTCGACAAAGAAATCGTATCGAGCCGGAACGACGAAACCTCCCTGCGGGAGAGGAGAGTGCCGATGTCGATAGAGGAGACGGTTACGGCGTGCGGTCCTCGACCGCTTCCGCGCTCTGCTCGGTGACGCGGACGCCCTTCGCCGAGAGGTGTTGCATCCGCCGCCGGGCGAAGTCCTCCTCGGTCGTGCCACGGGTCGCCAGCACGTACATCCGGGAGTTGCCCGTCGGGCGCATCGTCCGGCCCGCGCGCTGTGCGCCCTGTCGTCGGGACCCGCCGAGACCCGAGGCCACGATGGCGAGTTCGGCGTCCGGCAGGTCGATGCCCTCGTCGCCGACGCGGGAGACGACCAGCGCGTCGCGCTGGCCCGACTTGAACTGCTGGAGCAACTGTTCGCGCCGGGCGTGGCGCATCTCGCCCGAGATGAACGGGACGTTGAGCGCCTCCGCCAGCGCCTCGCCTTGGTCGAGGTACTCCACGAATATCAGGGTCTTCGCGTGGGGGTGCTCCGCGCGCAGGTGGCGAATCTCGCGGAGTTTCGCGGGGTTGCTCGCGGCTATCTGGCGCTTCTCGTGCCCGTCGGCGCTCCCGTACTCGTTGCGGTAGGTCTCGTCGTCCCACGGGACGTAGCGAATCTGGACCTCGGGTTCCTGCACGTATCCGGCCTCGAACAGCGCGTCCCAGTCGGTGCCGATGGGCGGGCCGATGAGCGTGAATATCTCCTCTTCCTTGTCGTCCTCGCGGACCGGGGTGGCCGAGAGACCGAGTCGGTGCTTGCTCTGGAGTTCCGCGGACCGCCGGAAGACCCGAGACGGGACGTGGTGGACCTCGTCGTAGATGATGAGGCCCCACTCGCGCTGGTCGAACAGTTGGCGGTGGCGGTCCATCCCGGCGGTCTGGTAGGTCGCTATGGTGACCGGCCGGACGTCCTTCGTGCCGCCGTGGTACTCGCCTATCTGGTCGGGCGCGAGGGTGGTGTTGGCCAGCAGTTCCTCGTGCCACTGACTGGCGAGTTCGCGGCCGGGGACGAGAATCAGGGTCTCGCCGCCGACCGCCTCGATAGCGCCCATGCCCGCCACCGTCTTCCCGCTCCCCGGCGGACCGACGAGGACGCCCGACTTGGTCTCGACGAACTGGTTTACCCACTCCTGCTGGTAGTCGCGCAGACGCAGGTTCAGTGTCACGTCCAGTTCCTCGCCGGTGTCGAGGTCGCGCTCGTCGCGGACGGGGTATCCGGCCTCGTAGAGGACGCGCTTGACCTCGGCGACTGACTCCTCGGCCACCCAGCTCTCGGTGTCCGACAGCGGGGCGCGGAGTTGGCCCTCGTCCAGTCGCTGGCGCGCGACGTTGCCCATCAGGTCCTCGCTCGCGGCTTCGAGGACGACGTAGCCGTCCTCCTCGTCGGTCCGGAGGACGAACTGGCGGGCGCGCTTCCACTGGCTCTCCATCCACTCTTCGAGGTGGGGCGACCGCTCGGGTAACACGTCGCGGAGGGTGCCCAGCAGGTCCTCGAAGTCGTCGAACGGGGCGGCCCACACGTCCTCTTGGCGAATCTCGTAGATGTAACCGCCGTCGCGCGTGGTGTCCACGAGGTGGGCGAACTGGGAGAGTTGCGCGCGAGTGAACTGGGTCGGTTGGTCCACGACCAGTTCGCGGCGCTTCGGGAAGACGATGACGCGCTCGCGGTCGGCCAGTTTCCCCCAGTCGGTCGGATACCAGACCACGGGGTCGTTCGAGACGTCGAGACGCTCGACGCCCTCGCCCTCCGCGAGACCGGCGAGCGCGTCGTCGGTCTCGGCCTGCGACCGGTCGAGTGCGCGCGCGACTTCCTCGGCGGTGACGACGGGGCGGCCGAACTGCTCGACGGCGTCGTGGAACGACTCGACGTCCACCGCCTCGTCGTCGGCCACTTCGCTGGCGGATTCGACTGCGTCGGTCGCTTCGTCCGGGCGAGTGTCGCTCTCGTCGGGAGGGCCGGCGTCGGCGACATCGTTCTCGGAGTCGGTCATCGGGTCGTCGTAGGAGCATCGCGAATAAACGATTTGCGCTACAAAAAATGCAATAGTTACCTTGAGTCCGTCCTTGGTTTTCCAACAGATGGCCACAAGATTTATTCCTATTCGTTGACAGCCAGAGTAAAATTTGAGTAGTGGGGGTTTGACCGAGAGATATGGACACGGGAATCGCGGCCATCGAACGCTGTGCGTACTGCCGGGAGTACGTTCCGATAACGGTCTTGCCCGTCGGCCCGGAGGACGGGCCGATTTCGGCCGAGGTGGCCGTCTGCGAGGCGTGCCGAACCGACGGACGCTGACGGCTTTGCCCGCGCTGTCGGTGGACGGAGACGCCTCGACCGTCGCGGTCCGGCCGAGGCGCGCCGATAGCATCAGCTAGAATCCGTCCGGGCGCCCTCGCCGCAGTAAGCGATGTCCTCACGGTGGCACTGCCGACCGTCAGCAGTTTCTCCGTCTTTACCACCGGTCGCGCTCCAGTCCTCGCCGCCGGATTAGTCCCCGCTTACCGTTTCGTTTACGACCGTTAGCGGTCGAACTGCACCGTAGGTATAACTACTCGTCTATCGTGGCAGAGTCCATGACATTTCGAGAGGTCCGAACGCTCGTCGTTCTTCTCACCGCGCTCGGATTGGCGCTCGGCGCTGGCGGCGTCCTGACGACGACCCCGTTCGACGCGGCGACGGCGACCGACGCGACCCCGACGGAAATCGGTTCCTGCACGACCATCGACGAACCCGGTACCTACGTCCTGACGACCGACATCGAGAACGCGGGCAAGACGGCTATCTCTCAGCCCTGCATGAAAATCACCGCCGACAACGTGACCTTCGACGGCGGCGGTCACACCATCGACGGCAGAGGCGAGAGTCACACCAAGGGTGTCGCGGTCGCGGACGCCGAGGGCGTTACCATAACGAACGTCTCCGTCAACGACTGGCACTCCGGCGTCCTCGTCACGGGCGGGTCGGCCACGGTCCGGAACGTCTCGACGTTCTCGAACGCCTACGGGGTCCGACTGGAGAACGCCACCGGCGGCACCGTCGAGAACAGCACCATCTCGGACAACCTCGTCGGCGTCTCCGCGATAGGCGTGGACGTGTCGCTCTCGAACAACGAGTTCTCGGGCAACGAAATCCGCGTCCAGCGCGCCGACTGAGCGCGAACCTCGGTCTCGACTGGACATTTAAGTCGGCCGACTGCGTACGCCCTCTCATGTCAGGCGGTCCCTTCGAGACCACGTTCCGCGTCGGCGAAGTCGTCGAGGCCGAGTCGTTCCCCGAGACGAACAAACCCGAGATGGCGAAACTCCGAATCGACCTCGGCGACGAGGCGGTCCAGTCGGTCGCTCAGACCGGCTACAACTACGACCCGGAGGACCTCGTGGGCCGACAGGTCCTCTGCGCGACCGACCTCGGGTCGGTCCGCATCGCGGGCGAGAAGTCCGAGGCGCTGACTGTCGGCGTCCCCGACGAAGACGGCCACCCGGTTCTCGTCGCGCCCGACGACGACGTGCCCCTCGGCGGGGAACTCTACTGACTTCGCCGCCTGTCCCACTTCACGACTGCTTCCCGTTCACCTCGCCGAATCCGAGGCGATAGGGCCATCCCCGGTACTGTTCGGCGTCACCGCCGTTCGGGTTCGCGGACCACGGCCAGCACTCCACGACGAACGCCTCCTCGTCGAATTTCACCTTGACGATACCGTACCCGTCGGGCCGAACCTCCCGGTCGAAGAGTAGCCCGTCGTGACTCTTCTCGTACTGTCTGTGGGAGATGTCGGGGTTATCGACCGCGAGCATCCGGCACTTGTTCCCCAGCGCGTCGGTGAAGTTCCCCGTGTGGGGGTACTCTCTCCCGTTCGGGAGCGACCGCTTCGGTTCGAACCACCGTGGGTAGTTCGCGGACCCGCCCGGACCGACGAACTGGACGACACCGTCGGTGTGGGCGTCGAGACCGTGCCGTAGCAGCATCGGGAGGTGCAGGTCCCCCGAGAGGACGAGCGCGCCCGCCTCGCGGAACAGTTCTATCGCGCGGTCCCGACCCGCCTTCGGGTACGCGTTCGTGTCGTAGCTCTGGGCGGCGTTCTCGCCCGGCGTCATCAGTTCCCCGTCGGCGTCGGTGAGCGCGTTGGCGAACGCCGTCTGGGTCAGGCAGAGTTCGACCGACTCGCCGTCGGACTGCTCGGCCCACTCGCTGAGGAACCGCGCTTGGCGGTCGCCGAGCAACGCTTCGCCGTCCTCTTCGGGACCGGTCTTGAACTTTCGGTCTTCGAGCATGGCGAACCGCGCGCCGCCGTACGTGAACTTCCCGTAGTACACGTCGATTCCGCGTTCGATAGGCGTCGGGTCGTAGGGGTCGGGGTTGTGACCGCACTGAATCCGCTGGACTCGATTGACGAACTCCGTGTCCGCGACGTATCCGCCGCGCTTGAGACCGTCCATCGCCGTCTCCTCGCCGCCCGACCCCCAGACATTCGGTTGATAGACGTCGTGGTCGTCAACCAGCAGTATCGACGGCCGGTCGCGCGTCAGACCGCGGAACGACCAGAGCCACAGGTACCACTTGTAGAGGTAGTCGAGGGTCGGTTCGTCTCGACCCGCGACCGAGGTGGGTTTCGGTTCGTACACTTGGTCGCCGACGCAGACGAGCAGGTCGGGGTCCTGTCTCCCCAGATTCGCCGCCAGCGTCTCGTAGGGGAAGTAGACGTTCCCGGGCGTGTACCGGCCCGGAGGCGTGCCCGCGCCCGAGTCGCTATCGCGGGCCTTCGCGCTGTCGAGCGCGCGGCCCGACGGTGCGGTGCAACTCAGCAGGCCGACGGTCAACTCGTCGGCGTCGGCCGGGTCCTTCCGGACGCGACCCCCGTACCGCCACGTCTCGCCGCTCCCGTCTCGATAGCGAACCTGATACTCCCAGTCGCGGGTCGCGTCCCAGTCCTCGACTCTGAACAGCGCCACGTACCCCTTCCCCATCGTCGCGCGCCGAGTTCGCCACGACTCGGAACTCCCCGCGGGTCGATAGCGAAGCGTCACCTCGTCCGGGTCGGACTCGCCCATCGGAAGCAGGTGGGCCGAGAGTTTCATCACCGAATCGTTCACCGAGTAGAGGGTGCCGGCGATGGGACCGAAGGACCGCTCCGGACGAGTCTCGACTTTCTCTCCTGCGGTCTCGATGTCTTCGAACCACCATCGCGGCCCGTCCCGTCCCGGCAGTGGCGAGGAGACCAGCGAGATTCCGCCGAGTAACGTCTCCTCGGCGACGTCCTCCCGGACCGCGCTCGCCAGCGAGCGCCCGTCCTCGCCGTCGAACGCTTCGACGCGGAGGTCGAACGACCCGTCGCCGCGCGGTACGACGTCCACCGAGAGGCGAACGCTCCCGTCGCTCGTCGGTTCGGCGTCGTCCGTCTTCGTCGAACGCGCCGCGGGGAGTTCGCGGTACTCGACCGGACTCCCCTCGTCGGTGTGGTCGCGGAACCGGACCCGCCCGTCGGACTCGTAGGTACAGAGGAGTCCGCCACCGACTCCCGACCCGCGTTGTACCAGCGCTCCGGCGCGTGGATTCAGGTTCCCGGTGCCCGTTCCGACGAGGAATCCGCAGAACCCGTCCTTCCCGGCCCCGTCGGCGATGCCGGCGCGGACCCGCAGGTGGGCCGGTCGGTCGCCCGAGACTATCTCGCGGGTGAGCAGCGCGACCGTTCGGAGTTCGAAACCGGACTCCCCCCGGAGGCACTCGATTCGACCGCCGTCGTTGCGCCAGTCCTGCAGCCGGTTGCCCCACAACTCCGGGCCGAGCCAGTGGCGCGCCCCGTCGGTCGGTTGTGGCGTGACTGTCGCACTCTCCTCGAAGATTCGCGGGTCGGACAGAATCCGTCCGTCCCCGGAGACGAGCAGTCCACCGCCGATAGCCATCGTCCCGACGAGCGATGCGGTACCGACCAGCAGTCCGCGGCGGGTCACCCGCGAACGGAGTCCGTCCCTCGTCATCCGTCGTCCCGAACGCGAGTCGCGGACCGAGCGGGTGGCGCTCTCGGCGGCCGGTCGGGTCGGCGGTGACACGTCTCCACGGTGGCGATGTCTCCTGTTCCAGTCAGCATGACACCGCCTGTACAGGAACGACGCGTAAACCTATTTCCGATGGTCTCAGCGACTCGCGGTTTCCACTTTCGTCGCATCGTCTCGATAGGAAAACCTTTCGCACCGCTGGCACCGCTTCGCCTGCTCGTCGTCGCGGGCGTCGGCAGCACCGGGAGTCGTAACGGAGCGGCCGGCAGTGAACGTCGCCGTCACGACAGTGGTGTTGTTCGAACGCTCACGTCCCGATGATATTTCATACAATAAATAACAAAAAATATGACTATAATAAGAAAGGTTCATAATAAGTCGATGTTCAATCCACTACTGCAATGTCGGAGAAGAACGAACTGACACGTCGGAAGGCCCTCTCGGCTTCCGCCGGACTTAGCGGTGCGATAGTAGGAATTCCATCCGTCGTAGTAGGTCAGTCGAAGAGTAACGACGACTCTCACGCACAGACTCCGGCAAAGGTCACGGAGATAGTCGAAAACTCCGAACACTTCGTCGCGAAGCCAGAAGCGTACCATCGGGTCAAGGAGCAGTCGATATCTCCCGAGTCCCTTCCCCCGTCCGCCACTCCCGACGACGTCGAAATCTACTTCGGGAAGTATAAAAACGCGAAACCGCCGTCGGGTAGGTTCGCCGAGTTGGGAAGTCCCCTTGAGGTCCAGCAGAACGACGGTCCACTAGCCCTCGAAAGCGACTCCCAAAACCGTCTCGTAACGGACGGTGCCGTCGTCGAACCGCAGGTCAGCGACCTCTTCTACATGGAGAAGAACCTCGGTACCCATACCATCAAGGAAGCTGGACACAGCATCGACGTCGGTGTCAAAGTCGGTGCTGGTCTCAAAATCGACCTGATAACTTCGGACCTCCAAGTGGGCGCTACCCTCTCGTGCGACATCACGCTCACAGTCGGCGGAGCGAGCCTCACGGTGACCCCCGCGAGTTTCGGCGTTTCCGCAGGACCCAGTGAGAAAGACGGTTACTGTATCGGTCCGGTGAAGTTCGATTGGGCGAACCTGCCCGGAGGAGAAGTCGAGTTGTGCGGTGCCCTACAAGTCCTGACGCATTCCAACGGCGAGATTAGCCTGAAGGTCTCGCTCAAGGGACTCGACGTCTGTGCAGACCCGTGTCCGGGAATCAACTGTCCCGTCTGTGCGTCGGTTCTGTCGGGGTCCGTCGGTCTCACGACTCCACGGTTCGACCCGGGCGCCTTCATGTAGGGTTGTCGGGTTCGGTAACGGGTAACTCCCCGTATAAACGCTCCGTCCGAGACCTTTTTTTCGGCGCGTAATCGAACGAGTGTGCGTGTCCGTCCTTCGTCCGGTCGAGCGAATCGGAACTCCCCGACTCAGCCGGAGCTTTGGAAAACGACGAACAAGAACGACGAGAGGAGGATGCCGAACGTTACGACGTACGTGAGAGCCGCCCGTCCCGACAGTGTAACGGTCTCCGATGGGGTCGAAGGCGAGAACCACGCGGCGTAGCTATCGGGGTCGGGGAGCCGTTCGGCACGAAAGCGCCCCCATTCGAGGAACAGCTTCAACGCGAGGAACGACCCGGCCCATAGCAAGTAAACTCCCCAGTGCGGAAGGACACCGTTCAGGAGCGCGCCAACTAGTAGCGCGTAGAGGAAGAACGGCGGAACGAATGCGAGGTACACGAGGATGAACCGTACCGGCGGTTCGAGGGTCATGTACGCCGACAGCTCTTCGTGTTTTCCCCGACGAACGTACCGACGGTAGAGAGTAACGACGTGTACGCCGAGTATGACCGCTCCGACTCCGAGCACGAGTGGTGAGGCGAACACCGAAAACATCGATAGGAACTCCACCGGATTCCCCGGACTGCCGATGTTGCTCTCCAGAGTGCCCGCCATCCAGTCCGCACCGGCGGTGAACAGTATCACGAACACCACGAAAATCAGCGTCGGAAGGATGACCCGCAGGTTCCGAGTGTATATCGGGGGGAGGAACCGGCTGAGAGTCCGTGGCGTCTGACTCCAGTATCCGTTTGCAACTGTCCCGGGGAGCACCGTGTACTCCCGTTCTTCGACGCGGCTCTCGGGTTGTGCGAACATCGCGTAGCCGCTGTAGACGAGCATCAACGCCACTGCGTCGCACCAATAGAGTAGTCCGATGACGAGTAACTCCCAGTCGAACAGAAAGAACCCGACAAGCGGCAGGAGATTGGCGAGTCCCACCAGTCCGAAGTCGATAGCATCGTTTCTGTTCATCGCGTATCGCTTCGTAGTAATCACCCACTGCTAATAGCTCCGGTGGTCCGTCTTTCCCTGCGAGAAGACCCACCGGAGAGCGGCGGTTCGTCGGGGCTACCTTTCGAGAGGGGGCAACCGCTGTCCACTTGGACGTCTCCTCACGTCGGTTTACGAATCACTCGATTGGGCTTCTCCATTGGAGTTCCCCGAAGCACGTGACCAGTTCCTCGGTGGGGGTGTCGTCGAGGTCACCGTTCCGATGCCGACGACTCGTACCGACGACCGCACCGACCACTCGACGGGCGAATGTCAGCACGCGGACTGGAACGACACCGTCGTACCCGAGTTATCTCGTCCCTAATCGGACCGATTTCGGTCCGTCTCTGTCCGTCGTCACCGACAGTAGCCACAACCTTCACTGACGAGAAACGCCCGTCTGGGACGCTATTGTCTCGGATTTGGCACTGCGTAACGCGCTGGCCCACTGTTGGGTTCCCAATCGAAAAGATGGCCCGAAGAGTATAGTGTTTCGGGGTTGCCTAGAATTCATGGTCCGACCGACACTTCCGACTATCGGGCGGCCGTCGAGGACCACCGCGGTTCGCTCCGTGTTCGCGGTTCTGCTTCTGCTCTCCGTTCTCCTGCTCGCCGGGAACTACGTGACCACCGCGCTGGGAACGTCGGACCGAAACGCGGCGTCGCTGGCCGGTAACGGGGTGACCGTACTCACCGAACAGACCGGTCCGCTGGAGGTGTACGGACCGAACGAGACCGAACTGAACGAGTACGAACGCTACGCGCGCTACTGGGACGTAGACGAGAGTCCGGTCGGGAGTCGAACCCTGCTCTACACCGCGACTAAGTGGGTCCCGAAGACCGAGTGCGACTGGAAGCGCTGCCGACGTAACGTCGTCGGGCGACTGAATCTCACGACCGGCGAACACACCGAACTGTTCTCGCGCATCTACTCGGACCGGGGGAGCAACGAGTGGCACGACGCCGACCGCGTCAACGGGACCCACGTGGCCGTGGCCGGAATCCGCAAGGACCGCGTGTTCTTCGCCGACGTCGAGAGCGACCGAATCACGTGGCAGTGGCACGCCTCCGAGCGGTATCCCCGCGACATCGGTAGAGGCCAGTACGACTGGACGCACCTCAACGACGTCGAGGTGCTGGACGACGGCCGCGTCATGGCCAGCGTCCGGAACATGGACGAGGTGGTGTTCATCCGCCCGGGGCGCGGCGTCATCGACGACTGGACGCTGGGTTCGAACGACAACTACGACGTGCTGTACGAACAGCACAACATGGACTACATCCCCCGCGACCGGGGTGGTCCGGCGGTTATCGTCTCCGACAGTCACAACAATCGCATCGTGGAGTTCCAGCGAGTGAACGACCAGTGGCGTCAGTCGTGGGTCTGGAAGGACGCCAAGATGCAGTGGACGCGCGACGGCGACCGCATGCCCAACGGTCACACCCTCATCACGGACACGAACGGCGACCGGGTGTTCGAGGTGAACGAACGCGGGGAGGTCGTCTGGCTCGTCGAGACCACCAAGGCGTACGAGGCCGAGCGACTGGGAACCGGCGACGAGAGTCGGGGCGGGCAGAGCGCCGCGGCGCTCGGACTGCCGTCACACACTACCGCAGGCGGTCCGTCGGGGTCGAAGTACTCGCGGTTCACGCTCGAAGTCTGGCAGTTGTTCAGCGACAACGCGCCGCCCTACATACTCAACAGCATCCTGTTCGTCCTCCCGCCGTGGATAGACCCCGTCCAGTTCCTCCCGCTCGGTGTCGCCGGAACGACGCTCGTCAGTTGGTCCGGTATCGAGTTGTACTGGCGGGTGGACTGGCGGCGACTCCTCCCCGTCTAATCGCTGGCGTTCCGCTTCGGTTTCAGTTCCGAGGCCCACTCCGGCCATTCGCGGCGCTGTTCGAATCCGCTCACGTCCGCGTCGCCCGACATTGCCTTGATGGCCTTCGCGTCCGCGCGGTTCCAGACCGCCCCGTCCTCGTGGAACAGTCCGTTGATGATGCCGCGCTTGCGCATGTACCGGACGTAGGCCGGTTTCACCATCAGCGACCAGAAGAAGTTGCCGACGCCGTACTGGTGAATCGTCGGCGCGATGGAGGCGTAGTCGGGTTGCCACTGCTCGACCTTGCCGCTGCTACCCCATCCGTAGTCGGCGACGCGCTGCCACTCGGTCAGGTAGACCGGCATGTCGAGGTCCTCGCCGAGTTCGACTGCGTTCGGGAGCAGGTCGTGAAACACGTCGGTGCTGTTCGGGAAGTTGTAGTGGAACTGGAGGATATCGACGCCCCAATCGACGTACTCCGCGTTGTTGGAGAGGCTGGTCGAACCCACGGTCAGCGGGACCGACCCGCGGTTCTCCGCCATGGTCTCGAACATGGCGCTCGCGAACCGCTTCATGGTCGGGAGCCACCCCGGTTCGTTCATCACTTCGACGGCGAACAGGCGGTCGTCGTCTCGCCACCGGTCCATGAACCACCGTACGTACTCCCGCGGGTCGTTCCACAGACTGCTGTACTGGACGACCTCGCTCGACGGCGACTGGACCGGCGGCGCGGTCCGCGGGTCGGTATCGTGGAGGTTGCGTTCGGTCGGTTCCCTGCCGACGCTCTCGAACAGGCCGAACAGTACTTCCATCCCTCGGTCGTCGGCCACCGTCAGGAAGTGGTCGATGGACCGCTCCAACTCGTCGGGGCTTTCGAGCCACTTTTCGTAACTCACCCACGTCCGGATGGCGTTGAGGTTCACGCGCTCGGCGTATCCGAGGTCGCGCTCGACGACCTGTTCGTCGTAGTCGTCCCACATCTGGAAGGTATTCCACGCCCGCGAGGGGACGTAGAGCGCACCCCGAACGTCGATGGGGTCGGCGGCAATCTGAGTCGTCGTCTCCGTCGCCGCGTCGGTAGACGAGGACCCGTGGCCGCTCTCCTCGTCGTGGGCGGAACTGTTCCGTCGCGGCCGACTCCCGGTCGGACCGGTGCACCCCGCTCCCCCGACGAGTCCGGCCGAGACGCTAGCTCCCAGAAACCGCCGACGAGTGTACCGCTGGGTCATTGAAGCCCGCCACGACAGCATCTCGTGTAAAAGTGTACTTACGTTGCGCGATAGGTTGCGATTTCCGCGCTGGACAACGCCCAGTTTCCCGGGCGTCGGACGAACTCCTATCGCGTCCCTCGGAGCACGATTTCGGCGTCGCACTCCGGACAGGCACCCCGGTCGGCGTCGAACTCGGTCTCGCAGAACGGGCAGAGGTGGTCGCCACTCCGGTCCCGTTCGGCTGACGCCGAGTCGTCGCTCGTCGTCTCCGACCGGTTCGGAGTAGCGTCGCACGACTCGCTGGTCGTCGAACGCGAGTCGTCCTCGCACTCCGGCCCGGCCGTCACCCCGGACTCGTCGTCTCGTCGCGTGCGTTCGTCGCCTCCTCGCAGTCCGCTGGTTATCTCTCTCAGGTCCATCTTGTTGAGTCGTCTGGGCCACGGTTCCATTGTTATGGCGCGCCTTATCCGCCGTAGGAGGCTCCTAGGACCGCACAGGTCGGACCTGTCCGACGGCGGTCGTCGGTCGCCGCGGATGAACCGCGCGAAAGAAGCGTTCGTTGGGCCGACGGTCGTCGCCGCTGGGCCGACTGAATCGGGTCCTACCGCGTGCGTTCTCGTCGCGCACCGCGTCACGCGAGGCGGTCGAGCGCGCGGAGCGCGACGCGGGCCGCGAACAGCGCCAGCACGGGGACCGCAGAGGCCGCGGCGACCGTCGCCGCGGCGGCCGCGAGCAGGGCGAAGGGGTGGCCGGGCAGGGTCGCCAAGACGACGCCGAGCGCGAACGCGACGGCCGCCGTCCCGACCGCGAAGGCCGCGGCGGCGACGGCGAAGACGGCCGTCATCTTGGCGTAGCGGTCCGCGACGTAGCGCGTTCGCGAGACCGCGTTCCGCAAGGTCGTTCTCGTTGGTCGTTCGGGCGTGTACTGCGTGTATCGCATTGGTCTGGGTCTGGTCTTGTCGGTAGTCGAGCGATGCGTCGCCTCCGCACGGCGTCGAGGTCGGTGGGTCGTCGCGGAGTCGCCGAGACCGACCCGGAGCGGCCCGGTCACGCCGACCGGTCGGTCTCGACGGCCGTGACGGTCCGGACGCCGAACTGGTCGGCGACGGTCTCGCGGACGGCCGCCCGCTCGTCCTCGACCGAGTCGTCGAGTCTGAGGTGCAGGCGGACCGAGGCGTCCACGCGGAGGTCGTTGAGCGTCGGGGTGACGCCCGAGATATCGACGACCTCCGTGTGGTCGACCGCGGCGCTCCGGCCGAGGACGGTGACGATGCCGTCCTGTAACGTACCGTCGTCGCCGCGCGGGACGTGGATTTCGAGGTCTGCGGTCGCGTCGATTGTCGGTGCGGTCATGGTAGTGCGGATTGTGTGGTGGTGTGGTCGTCAGGTCGGGTTCGGTGCGATTCGGTTCGAAGTGGGCGTGTTTGTCGCGAGTGCGGTCGATGCGTTCCGGTCGGTCGGCGTGGCCCGGTGCGGACGCGGCGGTCTCGGTCGGTGTCTCCCTGCGAGCCTTCGCTCGCGGCCGCGAGACGCGGCGCTATCGGGAGCGCAGATGTGTCTCTTCGTTCGGAGACCGACTCGCGCGGACGAGTCGCGACTACCGGGTCGATGCGCCGGAGAAGGACGTGGCCGAACGGACCACGCTCCCGACGCACGCCGCTCGCTTCCGAGTTGTGAGTTCGAGAGGAAGCGAGCCGACCCGGCGTCGCAGTGCCGACGGAACGTCGGCGTCCGCGAACGCCCTACGCGGTCGGGGTGGTCCGTTCGAGGCAATACGTACTATTGCCCATGTGGTCCACCTGTCCGGCATCGCAGGGCATCACCGGAATCACTCCGGTCGGACCCGCGGACACCGAACCTCCGGACGCGATGCTGTCGGCTTCCGTGCCGAAAGCGCTCGCCCGGAGTGGTGGACAGTTCATGGGTGTATCACCTCGCGCGCCCAGTCGTTCTGGGCGGCTGAAGTGTTTCCTGCTATTATCGGTTATCTATTAAAGCTGACTGAACACTGTTAACAGTCACCAAACTAGCGACCGACGGACACCGGGTCAATCTTTATGCCTGTTACTATCTAACAACCGTACAGGGACGACTCTCATGGCCGAAACAGCCTACCTGGCGAGCGCCGCCGTGACTGGAATCGCCGTACTCGCGGTCTGGGCGTTCGTCACACGGATGGAGGACTGGCGGCACTACGACGCCGCGAACGCCGAGGGCGCGCACACGTCACGGTCGCCAGACGCGACCGACTCGGTCGGGACGTGGGCCGCGGCCTTCTTCGCGCTGGTTCTGGTCGCGGGCGGCGGGGCGGTCCTGCTCGTCAGCGACGTCGGGGTGGCGTCCGCGGTCGGCGACTGGGTCGCAGTGGGGTCGGTCTTGGGGGTGTCACTCCTCGGATTCCTGCTCTGGGGTACCTACAGCTCCGCCCGGTTCCGCGGTCTCCGGAGCGCGCAGGCGGCGCTTCTGAGCGCGTGGCTGTTTGGGTCGCTGTTCGTGGCGGCCGTCGCGGTCAAACTCGTCCTCGGTGGGTGACCGTGAGCGTCACAGACTCCGAGGTCCGGGTCCCCGACGACGAGACGCCCGCGCGGTGCCCCCACTGCCGCCGTCCGTTTCGCAGCGAGCGACTCCGCGCGCTCCACCTCGGCGACTTCCACGGCGAGGACTGCTCGACCGACCAGCGCGAGGCCTACGAGGACGCGCTGGAGGCCGAGCGCGAGGACCTGTTCCTCTACCACCTCAAGGTCGTCGCGGCGCTGGTCGGGGTGTACGCGTTCTTCTTCCTGACGTATCTCGCGGTCTCGATGGCGCAGGCACCGGGATGAACCGCTCCCGGTCGCTCGGCGTTCGACCGCGCGGCCCGATTACTCGTACCTGACCGCGAACTCTTCGCCACACCGATTGCAGAACCCGTCACGGACCTTCCGACCGTCGTACTCCTCGTGGACGCGTCGGACCGAGCGTCGCGCCGGTATCGTCGCTCCCGTTTTCTCTTCGCAGTGCGGACAAGTCACCCGAACACCTTTCTCCGCCATACGCTACGTGGTCTCGGCCGTCCTGAAAAGTTTTGAGGTATGGTAATTTCTGTTCCGCGCGGTCGCCAACTCGTCCCGCTGCGTCGGTCTCTCGACAGCGCGGCGGACAGACCGTCGCCGCCGTCCTACAGTATCGAGTACGCCGCCGCAGTCGTCAGCGCCAGCGCCGCGAGCAGGCCGACGAACATGGTGAACGCCACCGACCGGGGTTCCCACTTGAGGTGCTGGTAGTACCACGCCACCATGAGCGCCTTCACGAACGAGAGCGCGATGATGACCCAGAACGCGGTCCAGTAGGGCAGTCCGCCCGACTGCTCCACGAGGACCTGCGCGGTCGCGAAGACGAACAACACGACGTAAATCGCGGTATAGAGCTTGAGTCTTGTCATGGTCGGGTTCGTGATGTCGGTTCGGTGGTAATTGGGATGTTGCCGGTCATGGTCACAGGATGTAGAACAGCGGGAACAGGAACAGCCACACGATGTCCACGAAGTGCCAGTACAGGCCGAAGTACTCGACCGGCCGGTCGTCGTCGAGGTACGCGCCGTTCCACGCCCGCACGATGAGATACAGCGTGACTATCAACCCCGCGACGACGTGCAGGCCGTGTAAGCCGGTGGTCAGGTAGAACGTCGAGGACGCGACGTTGTCCCGATGTCCCACCCGTGCGGGAACGCCTCGGTGTGGACGTGGAACAGGTGGAGCCACTCCAGCGCCTTGTTGACGAGGAACGCGATACCGAGGACGAACGTCGTCACGAGCGACCCGACCAGTCCCCAGCGACTTCCCCGCTCGGCCGCGACGAGTGCCAGCACGACCGTGAAACTGCTCGTCAACAGGATGTACGTGTTGATGAGTCCCGGGAGCGGAACGTGGGCGGCCGGTATCAGGTGGTGCCAGTCGGTCCACCCCTCCGCGACCCGGATGAAGGCGTACGACCCGATGAACGCGCCGAACAGTACCACGTCGCTGGCGAGGAATATCCAGACGCCGAGCTTCGTGTTCCCGACGTCTTCGAACGGCCAACTCTCGCCGAACGGACCGGTCAGGGCGTGGAACTCCTCGCGGGCCATCCTGACCAGCGCCCACAGTCCGCCGAGCAGACCGCCGACCGTGAGGGCGACGTAGAACCCGCCTTCGAGTCCGTCGGGGTAGCTCGCTTTCTGCAGGCCTGACAGCCCCAACAGCAGGACGAACGACGCGAGTCCGATTACGAACGGCCAGATGCTGGCGTGGCTCTCTTCGTTTTCGTCTCCCGCGTGCGTGTCCGCGAGTTGCCCCTGTGCGTCCCGCGCGACGCCGCCGTCGGTCGCCTCTTTGCCCGCTAACTCGCCGCCGTCGGCCACGCCGCCCGCGCCGCGTCGGAACTCCAGCGACCCGCTGGAGAACGACGGCTTGCCGGGGAAGTTCTCGAGGGGCGGCGGCGATGGAAGCGCCCACTCCGTCGTGGTCGAGTAGCGCCACGGATTGTCGTCGGCGTCCTCGCCCCGCCAGAGACTGGCGAACAGGTTGTAGAACATCACGAGGAACGACGCGCCCAGCAGGAACCCGCCGACGGTCGATAGCTGGTGCCACTGGAGGAACGCCTCCGGATAGACGAAGTCCCGGCGCGGGGTCTCCCACGCGAGGAACATCGGGAAGTACAACAGGTTGAACCCGACGAAGTAGAGCGCGAAGTGGACCTTCCCGAGGAACTCGTCGTACATCTTGCCCGTCATCTTGGGGTACCAGTAGTAGAGACCGCCCACCAGCGCGGTCACGCCCCCGACCATCACGTAGTGGAAGTGCGCGACGACCCAGTAGGTGCCTCGGAACTCGTAGTCGAGGACGACTGCGCCGAGGAAGACTCCGGTGATGCCCCCGAGGATGAACAGTATCAGCGCGCCGAACGAGAACAGGAACGGCGTGGCGAACCGGACCTTCCCCTTGACGGTGGTGTAGATGAGCGCGAACACCATCAGGTCGAACGGCAGCGAGATGCCGATGGTGGTCGCCATGAACAGCGTCTTTATCTGGAGGTTGATGCTCGTCAGGAACATGTGGTGCATCCAGACGAGGAAGCTCTGGAGCGCCACCAGCACCATCGCCGCGATGAACCACTTCCGGCCGACGAGACGCCGCCCCGTGAACGTCTGGAACGTCTCGGCCATCACGCCGAGCGCCGGGAAGAAGACGATGTACACCTCCGGGTGGCCGAAGAACCAGAACAGGTGCGCCCACAGCAGCGACCCGGCGTGACCCGTCGCCGCGAAGTACTGGGTCCCCAGCAGGCGGTCGGCCGAGAGAATCATCAGCGCTGCCAACAGCGCCGCGAACGCGAACAGCATCATCCACGTCGTGAGCAGGATGGTCCACGTGAACAGCGGCATCCGCCGGAGAGTCAACCCCTCGGCGCGCATCCGGTGCATCGTCGTCAGGAAGTTCACCGACCCGACAGTCACCGACGCGGTGAACATCACCAGCGCCAGCACCGCGGTGCTCGCGCCGATGTTCGGAGTGTACACCGGGAGGTTCAGCGGCGCGTACATCGTCCACCCGCCCCCGAAGGTGCCGCCTTGGAAGAACGAGACGCCCATCAGAACCCCCGAGAAGAGGTAGAGCCAGTACGACAGCGCGTTCAACCGGGGGAACGCGAGGTCTTTCGCGCCGATTTGCAGGGGCACCACGTAGTTGGCGAACCCGAACGCGAACGGCGAGAGGAACCAGAACACCATGATGAGACCGTGGGCCGAGACGGCCTGATTGTACTGGAGTGGTTCGAGCAGGCTCACGCCCGGCGTCCACAACTGGAGGCGCATCAACAGCGCCAGCACGCCGCCGAACACGAGGAAGAACAGCGCCGTGACGGTGTAGAGGATGCCCACGTCCTTGTGGTTGGTCGTGACCAGCCACCGCTTCACGCGGCCGGGGTCGGGCAGGTCGTGGTGATGGTCGGTCCCGTGTGAGGCGTTCGCCACGCCGCCGTCCGTCTCCGTCCCGCCGTCCGTCTTCACACCGTCGTCGGTCTCCGCGTCACCGTCGGCGTTCCCGTCGGTCATGCGCCCACCTCCAGCGCGTTCGCGTTCGCGAGCGAGGTTGCCCCATCACCCGGAGCGACGGCGTCGCCCGGACCGAGGAGCGCCGAACTGTTCGACGCCGACCCGTTCGCACTCGTGGTGTTGGCGTACCACGACTCGTACGCCTCGGCGTCCATCACCACCACGTCCGCGGTCATGTAGGAGTGGCCCGCCCCGCAGAGTTCGAAACACCTCGCCTCGTAGGTCCCCGTCTCGTTCGTGCGGAACCACGTGTCGGTCCTCTGGCCCGGGATGGCGTCGGTCTTCACCCGTAACTCCGGCACCCCGAACGTGTGGAACACGTCCTCGGACGTGACTCGGAGGTGGACCGTCTCGTTCTCGGGGACGCGCAGCGTACTGGACGTGTGTCCGTTCGGGTAGACGAAGTCCCACCCGAACCGATAGCCCACCACGTCGATTTCGAGGCCCTCCTCGCCCTCGCCGGGCGGATTCTCTTCGACGTAGAGCAGCGTCCCGTAGGTCCACGCGATGAGCGAGACCACGATTATCGTACTCAGTCCGAACGAGAAGAACAGTTTCCGACCGCCGCCCCCGCCCGTGGGGAGTTCGCCGAGGCGGGGTCCCTCGTCCTCGGTCGCCCGCCCGTCCCCGTCGCGGTACTTGTACGCGTTGTACACCATGTAGCCGATGACGACCACACCGACCAGCGTCCCGAGTACCAAGAACACCGTGAATATGCGCTGGAACACCTCCACTCTGGTTCCCTTCGGTACTATCCCGGACTGGGCCGGGAGGAACTCGCTGGCGGCGAGGAGTAGCGCTCCGGCCGACGATACCATGACAGTTGATAACATCGTACGTGTACTTATCGGTTTCCCACGAATATTCGTGAAAGAGGGAGAACGCTTTTGGATTGTCGAACGGTATCGTACACCATGGAGGGGGACGAACCGGAGCTATCGACGGACCTGCACGAGGACGTGACCGAGGGGACGGAACCCGACTTCGACCACCTGTGGGGAATCGTGACCGACGGCTTCATCGGCGCGGTCGGCGGGTTGGTCGGCACCGGCGCGCTGACGGTCGGACTGCTCATCGCGGCGTCGCTGGATGCGTTCCAGATAGAGAGCTTCGGAACGCTGGCCGAACTCACGGGGTTCAACGCGATTCTACCGCTCGACCCGACCGCGGTCGGGTACGTGCTGTTCCTGTTGACCGGGATGGTCATGTGGCCGCTCCTGTTCGCGTCTATCGGGGCGTATCTGCCGGGCGAGAAGTACGCGACGAAGGGAATCCCGTTCGGATTCGTCCTCTGGACCGGGTTCGCGCCCGCCTTCTACGAGGGGTACACCGGACTGGCGATGGCGCTCTACCTCGTGCTGACGCTCGGTGCGCACTTCTCGTACGGGTTCACGCTCGGAGCCGTGTTCGACTACCTCGGGGACCGCCCGGAGACGCTGGTCTGACCTCGAGACGCTATTTTCGACGGGCAGTAACGAGGGAATATCGACCGATACCGACGGTACTGATACCGATACCAGCGATTCCGATACCGACGCTCTCCGACCGCGCCCGAAGACGTTCGGCGGAAGCTATCCGACGGGAGCCTCCCTTCCGCCGATATGCACAGCGACTCCCTCGGCGTCGTCCTCGCGGTCGGTGGACTGGCGCTCGGCTACTACGTCGGCGGAACGCAGACGGCGGTTCTCGTGGCGCTGTTCGGGTTCTTCCTCGGAAAAGTGACGGATAGTCTGACGAAGACGGTCGGGTGAGGAGTCGAGCGAGGGTTCGGTCGCCCTCGTTTCACTCCCGCTCGCCGCCGTCGGGGAGCGGTTTCTCACCGTCGTCGGCCGCCGTCGTCTCGCCGCCGTCGGTGGCGGCGAGCGCGGTCTCGCGCTTGCGCTCGAACCACGCCCACTCGTGGGTCAGCAGTCCGTCGTCGGCGAGGTCCCACGGGTCGCCGTCCTCGACCTCCGGGCCTTCGAGCCACGACTGGACCACGTTCCAGACGAAGATTAGTTGGCCCAGCGCCAGCAGGTAGACGCCGACAGTCGCTATCTGGTGGAGGTTCGCGAAGTACGAAACGGGGCCGACCGTGAGGTCGTACCCCGCGTACCGACGGGGCATCCCGCCGTACCCCAGCAGAATCATCGGGAAGAACGTGACGTTCGTCCCGACCATCGACAGCCAGAAGTGCGCCTTGGCGAGCGTTCGCTGGTACATCCGACCGGTGTACAGCGGGAACCAGTAGTAGACCGCCGCGAAGACCGCGAACGCGATAGCGCCCATGATGACGTAGTGGAAGTGCGCGACGACGTGGTACGTGTCGTGGAGGACGAGGTCCACCGGAATCGCGGCCTCGAACACGCCCGTGACGCCGCCGACGATGAAGTTGGCGACGAATCCGACGCAGAACAGCATCGGCGCGGTCAGCCGAACTCTGCCGTTCCACATTGTCGTTATCCAGTTGAACACCTTGACCGCGCTCGGGAGCGCGATGGCGATAGAGACCGCCATGAAACTCGCCCGAATCCGGGGGTCGATGCCGGTGGCGAACATGTGGTGCGCCCAGACGCCGAAACTCAGGACGCCCAGCGCGAGTGTGGAGTAGACCACGAACTTGAACCCGAACAGCTTCCGGCCCGAGAATCGCGGCAGGATGAGACTCACTAGACCCATCGGCGGCAGCACGAGGATGTACACCTCCGGATGGCCGAAGAACCAGAACAAGTGTTGCCACAGCAGCGGCCCACCGCCCGCCTGTGCGAAGAACTGGGTCCCGAAGTTCCGGTCGAGCAGGAGCATCACGAGCGCGCTCCCGAGCAGCGGGAACGAGAACAGAATCTGTCCGGACTGGACCAGCACGGTCCACGAGAACAGGTCGAGCGTCGCCCACGACACGTCCTCGTCGCGCTGGGTGAAGATGGTCGCGATGAAGTTGATGGCTCCCATCGTCGCCGAGACGCCCGAGAGGTGTAACCCGAGCAGCATCAGGTCGATGCCCGGGTTCGCCTGTTCGACAGAGAGCGGGGGATACATCGTCCACGCCGTCTGCGCGCCCGAGATATCGCCGACGAACGGTTCCAACAGGACGCCGCCCCAGATGAGTAACGCGGCTATCGGCAGCAACCAGAACGCGATGGCGTTGATGCGCGGGAACGCCATGTCGTCCGCGCCGATGAGCAGCGGGATGAGGTAGTTCGAGACGGCCGCCAGAATCGGCGTCCCGAACAGGAACAGCATCGTGATGCCGTGGGTGGTCATGAGCGCGTTGTAGAACGTCGCGCCGAGCAGGTCCACCGGCGGCGTCACAAGTTCGGTCCGCATCAGCAGGACGGCCACGCCGCCCCACGCGAACGAGAGCAGGCCGAACGTCCCGTAGAGGATACCGACGTCCTTGTGGTCCACGGTGGTCAACCATCGCACGATACCCGACGGTTTCTCGGCGGTCCCGTGCCCCGATTCGTGGCCTGCCGCCCCGCCGACGGCGGGGGTGTACGACTGCCAGTCTTCTATCCTCGTCAGCCACCACCCGACGCCGAGAAGCAAGAGGCCCATCAGTACTGTCAGGGCCGGTCGTACCGTTGCCATGTGGGCCGATTGCCGGCGAACCGATATGGAAATTGTCGGGCACATGTTCGGTCGGGTGTTTTACTGTCCCTTCGGTGGTGAGCGTAGCCCTCCGTTCTGACCGTGAGTGCGTCCTCTCCGGTGATTCCGTTTAGCCCGACTTCCCACCTCCAAATAGTACGATTACTATCAGCAATCGTCCGTCTGTAGTGACTGTTCTCTGGTCAGCGCGTAGTATCGTCTCCGCTATTTCCGTCGCTCTGATGAGCGGTGCCATCAATCCGAAACTATGAACGCACCTACTCCCGATTCGGCCGATTACGTTTCCGCGCGTGCCCTGCAGTTGGTGGGTCTCGGGATTCTCCTCGTCTCGGCGGGGTGTACGGTCGGCCCGTCCGGTCGAGAGGGACCCGTTCCGTTGCGGTAAACAACTCGGCGAACGACCTCACACCTTCGAAGTTTCGGTCGTCGAAGGACCGTCGATAGGCGTGACCATTCGGAAGCGTAACGGGACCGTCGATTCGACGTCGCCCGGGGAGGGGTTGAGTACGTACGAATTCGGTAATGACTACGAGACCGTTACGTCGGTCGAATTACCGGAACCGTCGCGCCCCTACGCAGGTACACGCTCGCTCCCGTCGGAGTTCCGCCGGTAATCTCTCCGAGAATCCGACGATAGTCGTCATCGCTTTCGACCGACGACCGCGTCGTCTCGCTAGTGACCGCCAACTGTGGTGGCGACTTGGTGTTCTTCGACGTAACTATGCGTTACTACGGTTCGGACTCGGCGTACAACTGCCGGGAAGGTCTCTACTAAGCGACGGTGGTTCGCTCCACCAAGCCCGTTCGACCGTGAACCGGCCACGGAAGGTCTCGTCAGGGTCTCGTCCGGCCGTCTCTGAACTCGTCCCAGAACACCATTTCCATATATCGAAATACAATTTATACGTTCGGCCGGCGACCGCCGGCAATTTCCCGTGGGTTTAACGGACTCCACCAGTCGGTTATACCCACAAAATTATAAGCAAAGCGTGAGAAACGCTCGACCACCCGAAAATGCCGACCTTAGAATACTGCACCCCGAACGCGACCGCCTTTCCCCCTCGAACGACGCCACGGGAGGTGTTCGTCCGTGAGTGAGACCGTCCGGAAAGCGTCAGGGGACCCCTTCGCCGACGTGCGCTGGACGACGTGTTCGCTGGAGGACTTCTGCGAACTCTACTGGGAGAGCGTCGCGCCCCGCCTCGAAGCCGACGGCCGAGACCCCGAGACCCACCGTCCCAGCCACCAGTGGTTCCGAGACGAGGGGCTTCGGGGGTTCCTCGCGGCGCTCCGACGCCACCACGACCGCTCGTTCGGGGATTTCTGGCGCGAGGACCTCGGACTCGGCGACGACACCGGCTACGACTGGGCGACTGACCACGACGAGACGCTCGACGCCCTGCAGGCGTTCCTCGAAAGTCGGCGCTCGCGCCACTCGCTTCGGGAGTCCTCTATCGCCGCCAAGCGGCGTCGTCTCAACCGCTACGTCGAAGCCTACCGCGAGGCCAACGACACCGACGACCTGCTCTCGCCCGTGGTTCGCGATTCGGACGTGCCGACTCACGAGGCGGTTCACGCCTGCTACGCCGCGTTCGACTGGCTCAACGACCGCGAGTACGGTGCCCGTACGAAGCTTCGAGTCCGGAGCGTCGTGGACGACTGGTACCAGCACCTCGTCGGTCGCCGCCTCGCCGCGGTCAATCCCGCGACCGGACTCTACGACGAGTTCAAGTGGCAGGTCGAGGAGTCCGACCCGTCGCAGTTCTCTCCGGACCACGTCCGCGCGCTCGTCCGCGCGGCCGAGTCGCCTCGCGAACGTTTGCTGGTCGTCGCGCTCGCGGCGTGGGGTCTGCGCGCGAACGAGGTCGCCAGCCTCCACGTCTCCCAAATCGAACGCGACGTGGCCGACGACGAGACAGCCTACGTCACGTTCGAGGAGCGCAAGAACGGACCGGGCGAGGTGAACCTCGTCTACGGACTCGGCGCGCTGGACGCTAGACTCGACGACCTCGTTGGTGACGAGTGGTCCGGCTACCTCTTCCCGTCCAATCAAGGCGCTACTGCTCACGTGACCCGCGAGACGGTCTGGTCGTGGTTTCGCGAGTTGGCCGAGCGCGCGGACCTGCCCGAGGAAATCGACGGCGAGCGCCCGAGTCCGCAGCTCTGTCGTCGGTTCTGGTACGACACCTACACGTCCGTTCTCGAGTCCGTGATGGAGGGACTGGAGGACATCGCCGCCGAACAGGGCAGCGACGACCCCCGCGTCGTCCTCTCGAACTACCTCTCCGCGGAGCGCTCGCGGAAGGTTCGCCGCGAGTTCATGCGCCAAGAGCTGTCCGAGGTGTTCGAGACGGAGTAATAAATCCTATTTTGCTATATTGAACTTCGGAGAAGTAGTCGCTCTCTCTCGGGCTATCGACGAAACGGCTCGACGAGAAAAATCCGAATTACGCGTTGTTCATCCGCTTGCTCGTCGTCTCCCCACACTCTAGACACTCGGCGACCCGGTACGGTTCGCGCGAGAACTCGGTGTTCTCGGACTTCTTGCTCTCGGTCTGGATTTCGATACGCACGTCGTGAGGCGTCGATTCACCGCAGTCCTCGCACGATTCGACGGTCTCCGAGAACGCTGAACGTTGTGCTGTCATTTTCTCTTCCCCCGACTAACACCTCGGGTCACAGGCCCATGAAGTGGTAACTCGGTTGAGCGACGTTTCACGGGTTCGAACGGTTTCGGGACGTGACAACGCGGGTTTGAACTCGTCGTTCCGCGTTCGACGGACGGTTCACGAATCGTTCAAACGTTTCACCGACTCGAACCGACCGAACTATCGCAACGCCTCACAGTAACGGTCGGGTAACGACCCCGCCGGACTCCACGTTTTTAGGACCCCCTGTCGTAGTTCGCGTGGTGTCCGGGGGGAGAGAAATCGCGGACGGCATCGTCGCGCGGCGACGGAACGCGCTCCTTTCGTGGGTATTGGTAGCTTGTCTCATCATCGCTGCGGGGGTGAGCGCGAGCGCCGGCGACCTGCTCTGGGCCGGACTCGGACTCGCTGCGATAGTCGTGACTGTCGTTCCGGCCGTCGCCTACCGTCGGTGGACGGCGACGCTCCCGTGGGAGGTCTCGTTGTTCGTGGCGTCGCCCTACGCGCTCCAGTCGCTCGACCTGCTCCTGCCGCGTTCGGTCGCGACGTACCTCGTCGTCCCGGCGCTCGCGCTGGCGGTCGCGGTCGAGTTCGACGCCTTCACTGCGGTCGAGATGTCGCCCGAGTTCGCCGTCGTCTTCGTTGTCACGGCGACGATGGCCGCCGCAGGTACGTGGGCGGTGGTCCGGTGGGTCGCCGACCTCGCGTTCGGGACGCGAAATCTGCGGGGTCTCTACCGCGTGATGTGGTCGTTAGCCGCCGCGACCGGGGTCGGGGTCGTCGCCGGCGTCGCCTTCGCCGCGTACTTCCGTCGCGTGGACCGCGAGCGACTCGGCTTCGCGACCGGCCATCCGCGCAAACGCTCCGCGGTCGGCGCGTCGAGTGTGGCCCGACCTCGGTCTTCACGCGACGCTCGGTCCGAATCCGGGGAGAGTGCTTCCGAATCCTCCGGACGGCTTCGACTGTCCGACCGCCGCCAGCGACAGGTCGTCCGGGGGTTGCAACTCGCGTTGGTCGTCGTCCTCGTCGTTGGTCTCGTCCGGCGGAGCGTCGGCGTCGTGGTCAACGCCGCCGTCGCACTCGCGGTGATGGAACTCCCCGGTCTGCTCGAACGCGACTACGGATTGCCCATCGACGCCGGACTCACGCTCTGGATAGTCGTCCCGGTGTTTCTCCACGCGCTCGGGTCGTTCGGTCTCTACGACGCCATCGGACTCTGGGACAACCTCACCCACACGCTCTCGTCGTCGCTGGTCGCGGCCGCGGGGTACGCGACGGTGCGCGCCTTCGACGTTCACGACGCCGACGTCTACTTCCCCCGGAAGTTCGTCGCCGCGTTCATCCTCGTCTTCACGATGGCGTTCGGCGTCCTCTGGGAACTGCTGGAGTTCGGCATCGACGGATTCGCGTCCCAGACTGGCGTGGAGAGCATCCTCGCTCAGCACGGTCTCGCCAACACGATGACCGACCTCGTGTTCGACTGCTTCGGGGCGGTCGTGGTCGCGGTCTGGGGCGGGGCGTACCTCGCCGGGGTCTCGCGCTCGCTGGCCGACCGATTCGCCGCCGACGGCGAGTCGGAGTGAGTCCTGCCAGTAGTTCTCTATACCCCGTCGCCGTAGAACGTGGAACACCTATGACCGACGTTCAGCACCCGTTCTCGGACGACCGAATCGCGGCCGTCGCCGACGAACGCGGCGTTGACGAGACCGACCTCGACAGCGCGCTGGCCGCCGTGCAGGACGCCATCTCCCGCACCACCGGCGACGACGAGTACGAGTACTCCTCCCAACACAACTACGGGTGGCGCGACGAGGAGGCGTACTACCTCTACGGCGACGGCATCTGGGAGACGCTCCGCGGGGAACTCTCACTGTCCGAGACTGTCGCCGAGGCCGCGCGCGAGGTCCACCGTCGCAAGATGGTGGCGTCGGCCGAGGAGCGCGACGAGCGAGCGTCCGTCGAGGAGATGCTGGCCGACGGAACGGAACCGCTCGTCGTGGTCGATACCGCCAGCCAACCGCCGCTCTACGGGCAGGACGTGTAGAAGAGTCGGTCCGATTTCGCCGACTACTCGTCGTCCGGCACGTCGAAGTCGTGGACCGGTTCGCCCGCCTCCTCGCTCATAATCTGGAGCGCGGCCGCGCCGCCGTCGCCCGCCGAGATGACGGCCTCCCACTTCTGGTCGCGTATCATCGACCCGACCGCGTAGGCGTTCTCGACGCTGGTCCGCATGTTGAGGTCCACGTCCACCAGACCGTCGTCGGTCGTCTCGCAACCCAACTGCTCGGGGAGTTCGGTGTCGGTCCCCGTGGCGAAGACGACGTACTTCGCGTCGTACTCGTCGTCATCGGTGGTGACGATGAACGCGTCCCCGGCGTCCTCGACGTCGGTGACCTCCTCGCCGACGCGGAGGTCGGCGTCGAAGTTCTCGACCTGCTCGCGGGCGTCCTCCATGAACTCGGTCCCGCGTATCTCGTCGATGCCGAGGTAGTTGTACACGTGCGCCTTGTGCATCCACGTCTCGTCGGTGTCGAAGACGACGGTCCTGAGGTCGTTTTTTGCGGTGAACAGTCCGGCGCTGAGTCCGGCGGGTCCGCCGCCGACGATTGCGACTTTTGGCATACGGAACCTTCTTCGACCTCTTGGCGGGTAAGTATTTTCGCGGACGGCCGGTACTGCCGGTTTCAGGGTCAGAAGTCGTCCAGTCGCGTCTGGTCGCCCAGCAGCGGCCGGGCGTCGTAGCCGAGGTGTGTCGAGAGGTGGTCGGCGAATTCCTCGTCGAACCCGTGGTGAGTGTAGACCGTGTCGGGGTCTACCGCCTCGACGGTCTCGACCAGTTCGTCGAAGTCGCAGTGGTCGGTCAGCGGGAAGGTGGCGTCGTAGCCGCCCCGGTAGCGGAACGACTCGTCCACGGCCCACCCCGAGAACCCGGCCTTCAGGCCGTCGTGGTCGTCCACGAGGTCCTCGACCCAGTCGGTCCGCGCGAGGTGGGTCGGCAGAACCACGATTTCGTCGCCCGAGAGGGCACCGTCCTCTCGGTCGGCCAGCGACTCGGCCGGAAACGAGAGGTCGGTCGCCGACTCCACGGCGTCGTTGACGGTCCGAATCGCGTCGTGGACGACGAGCGGCCGATTCGTCGCCTTCCGCGCGAGTCGCTGGAGTTTCTGGGCGCGACCCAGCGAGTACCCGAACAGGAACAGCGGCACTTCGGAGTTGTCCATCAACCAGTCCCGAATCCGGCCCTGTAGTTCCGGTTCGGGCGGGAAGCGGTAGTCCGGCACGCCGTACGTCGTCTCCATCACCAGCACATCGGCGTCCACGGGTTCGAATCCGTCGAGGTAGAGGCGGTCGCGGACCGAGAAGTCGCCGGTGTAGAGGTAGCGCCGGTGGTCGCCGGAGTCCTCCGACTCACCGCCGTCGGTCGCTCCGGCCGCGCCGGGTTCGACCAGCGCGGCCCGCGACCCGACGACGTGGCCCGACGGGAGCAGCGTCACCTCGTCGGTTTCCTCGCGGAACTCGGGGACCGTCGCGCCGGTCCGGGCCTCGACCAGCGCCGCCGTCGCGGCCGAACAGACCACGGTCTCGGGCGTCCGCCGGAAAGTGTGGTCGGCGTGGGCGTGGCTCACGACGTTCACGTCGCCGACCGCACTGGAGGCGTCGGCGACGAACGTCCGTGCGTCTCCGGACGAGTCTCTACCGGAACTGCTCGCGGAGACCTCGATGTGGATACCGTCGTCGCGTCGAACCGCCATCGACGGACCTCGGAACCGCAGAGTAATCAGTGTCGCGCTCCCGAACCGGATGGACGTTCTTGTACGACGGCGCGCCGTTCTCCGCGATACTCTACACCGGCGCGAACCCCGCGGTTTCCGCTGTCTTCTCTCACCGGTCGTTCCGCCGACACCGACGTTTCCGCTGTCTCTCCTGCGGTCCACCGTCGGACTCGGCTCGCGATTCCCGCCGCCGCGGCGGTCGCCGACTCGCTTTTGGTTCGTCGGCTACTCTCTACGGACGTGATTCGCCTCCCGATTCGTCGGTGTCCGAACTGCTGGTACGTCGGCCCGACGCGGAAGTTCGCCGCGGGCGAGAGCGCCCGCTATCGCTGCCCGCGCTGTGGCCGCGAAGTCGAGCGACCGGACCCGCGACTCAACTGACGGCCACACCACGATTTCCGCTGTCTCTCGTCGGACACCGCCGGTGCCCGACGCGGATATCCCGTTGCCAGTCGGGAAACGGGAGACCGGATGCGCCGTCTCCAATCCGAATCCGTAAATCGTCCCGGCGCGTACCGGACGAGTGTGCAACTCTCACCTTCGGGGTGGACGCTCCTCCACGCCGGTCACGGCGGGAGCGCGGACCCGGCCTTCCTCGCGTTGCTGGCGCTCGCGGGGCTGGGGTCGGCGGTCGTCCTCGGACTCGCGCTCGCCGCGCTGGTCCGGCGGCGCTCGCGCTCGTATCTGCTGGTGACGCTGGCGCTGGCGACCCTGCTGGCCCGGACCGCGGTCGCGGTGCTGTCGCTCACCGGGTCGGTCGCCGAGGGGTCACACCACCTGCTCGAACACGGACTCGACGCCGCCATGGCGGCGCTGGTCGTCGCGGCCGTCCTCGACGCTCGGTCGGTCCGCCAGTCGGCCCGCAGTGACGACTCGCGCGACCCGCGTACGGGCGTGCCCACCGACGACGGCGGGGGTGAGGAGCGATGAACGCGACTCGCCGCACTATCGCCGACCACGTCCGGGCCAATCCGGGCGTCCACTTCAACGCGGTCGTCCGGGCGCTCGACGTGGCCCCAGGGCAGGTCCAGTACCACCTCCGACGACTCCGCGACGACGGGACGGTCGTGACCGACGAGGTGCAGGGCCGGACCCACCTCTACCCGCCGCGGTTCGACGACTGGGAGCGCTCGGCGCTCGCCATGTTCCGGCGCGAGACGGCCCGCGACGTGCTGGCCGTCCTCCTCGACGCCGGGGAGACGACGCCCGCCGAACTGACCGACGAACTGGGTCTGGCCCGGAGTACGGTCGAGTGGCACCTCGACAACTTGACCGACTACGACCTCGTGGACAAGCGCCGGGAGGGCAACCGCGTCTACCTCGAACCCGCCCGCCCGGAGGCCACCGCCGACCTACTGGCCAAGATAACCCCGTCGCTCCCCGAGCGCATGGTCGACCGGTTCACGAAACTCGTGGACGGACTCGTCGAAGAGCGGTAGTCTCGGCGACCCCGGCGGCCGATTTCGAGTCCGGCCGGGGACCGGGTTCGGCTCCGCCCCGACTCCGGCGTGTCACCCATCGTCGGTCCAGACTGTCACTTCTCGTCGAAAAAGATAGAGAGCAGTTTTCGCTCGGCCGTCCGGAGGTGCTGGGAGAACGTGGTGTTGGCGATGCCGAGGTCCTCGGCTATCTCCTCGCCCGACTTCCCCCGCGGCCAGTCGAAGTACCCCTCGTCGAAGGCCGCCCGCAGCACCTCACGCTGGCGGGGCGTCAATCGCTCCTCGACTATCGTCTCGAACTCTCGCCGGGTGAACATCGGACTCGTCCGGTCCTTCTGGCGACACGCGACGACTTCGACCGTCGGGTGAACCGAGAGGAACCGGTCCACGACCGTCGAGACCTGATACATCGCGGGCACCTCAGCTACGATTTTCGCCACGCCGTCCGCGCTTCGAATCTCCCGCGGTATCGCTCCGGCGTCGGTCAGCGCGACCACGAAGTGCTCGTCGGGACTCGTCACCAGAACCTCGACGACGCCGTCGCTCTCCCGACCGCTGACGCGTCGGGCCTCGATGTTCTCGTGTTCGTTCACGAGTTCCACGACGTCCTGCGTCGCCCCCACAATCTGGTAGAACACCGCGTAGGTGTCGTTTCCCCGTGGCACTATCTCCTCGACGTTCGCTCGACAACCGGTCCGTTCCGGTATCGAGACGAGCGGATACCGGGAGTCGGTGATTCGGAACTCGAGTTCGACTACCGAGTCGGTCGGTGTCTCGGACACGGGACGCTCTCGTGAAACCCAGTCCACGAACGCAGTTGAGTGTTTGGATGACTGAGATGAACTCGCCCAACAGCGACGTGTTTGCGATTACACTGCCGAACGAGTTACCCGTCGAGTCCGGTGGACGGTCCGCGGTCGTTTTCGACGCCCGAACCAGAACCCCCTTTCGCGTCCCGTTCGTACTCACCGCCGATGGACGACACCCAACGAAGCGACGCCGAACGGCGACCGGCCGAAGGTGCCGACGGTGGTCCCGCCGAGGGCGGCCGGGCCGGCGGACTCTCCCGTCGCCAGTTCGCCAAGGCCGCGGTCGCTATCGGGGGTGGCTCCGCGCTGTCGGCGTGTCTGGGGCGAAACGGCGACCCCGACGTGCCGACGGGACCGGACGACCTCTCGACGCTCCCCGCGCGCCAGCACGCGTGGAACGAGTTTCTGGCGACCGACGACCACGGGAACCACGTCGCGCCGCGCCACCGCGTCCTCCTCCTGCTGAACTACCGCGGCGAGGGGACGCCGAGCGACGCCGAGCGCGAGACGGTCGAGTCGGCGTTCCGGAGCCTCGAACGCGCGTACCGCCGGGGTAACGACGGACTGCTGTTCACGGTCGGTTACTCGCCGTCCTACTTCGAGCGATACGACGAGGCGCTTCCCGACTCCGTGGACTTGCAACAGCCGAAGCCCCTCGCGCCGTTCGAGGACCCGAAACTCGACCGGCAGGACGCGGTGGTCCACCTCGCCAGCGACCACGCGTCGGTCGTGTTGGCGGCCGAGCAGGCCCTGCTGGGCGAGCAGTCGAAACTCAACGGCGTCGAAGTAGCGACCGACCTCTCGGGGGTCTTCGACCGGGCCGACCGCCGGACGGGATTCGTCGGCGACGGTCTGCCCGCCGACCATCAGGACGTGGCGGGGATTCCCGACTCGAAGCCGGTCTCGGACGACGCGCCCCTCTACATGGGATTCAAGTCCGGGTTCCGCAAGAATCAGGCGAGCGAGGACCGCGTGACGATTCGAAACGGACCGTTCGCGGGCGGGACGACCCACCAGCTATCGAAGATTGCGCTGAATCTGGAGCAGTGGTACGACCAGGACAGCAGGTCCCAGCGCGTGAGCAAGATGTTCTGCCCGGTCCACGCCGAGGAGGACCTCGTGGAGGGCGCGGGCGACAACCTCGGCGACTCGGCTCAGATGGCGGAACGCGGCTGTCCCGCCCACGCGGAGGACCACGCCCGCACGAAGGGCGTGGTCGGCCACTCACAGAAGTCCGCGCGCGCACGCGACAGCGACGGCTCCCCGCTGATGATTCGGCGTGACTTCGACTCGACCGACGGCGACCGGGCGGGTCTTCACTTCGTCTCGCTCCAGCGCACCGTCTCGGACTTCGTGGACACCCGCGACGCGATGAACGGCGAGGACCTCGCCGAGCGCTCTGCAGTGGGCCAGAAGAACAACAACGGCATCCTCCAGTACATGGAAGTCCTCCGGCGCGGCAACTTCCTGCTCCCGCCTCGGAAGCATCGGTCGCTTCCAGCGCCGAATCCGTCGTGACGATTCTCCTGCGTGCTTCCGCCCCGTCACCGTCGTTCTCCGCCGATTAGCGTCTCGACCTCCGTATCGAGGCGTCCGGTGCCGATTACGCGCCCCGAATCACGTCGGTGAGACCGACGGTCTCGCTGACGACCCACGCGACGAACAGAAGGTACGCCGCCAGCAGGCCGTACGCCTCGGCCCCGGTCAGCGAGAGGTCGGTCCGAAGGACGACGAAGAGCAGAATCGTCGCGAGCGTCAGCACGCCCATCATCGGGACGGCGACGGCGAAGTTGACCGGCGCGGTGCCCACGATGAGGACCCCGAGTGGGATGGCGACGAGCAGGTCGAACGTGTTCGACCCCAGCACGTTTCCGAGACTCGTGGCACCGCTCCCGGTACGGGCCGCCCGGACGCTCACCAGCGTGTCCGGGAGACTCGTCGCCGCGGCGATGATGGTGACCCCGGCGAGGAACTGCGGGATGCCGAACGTGTGGTTGAGTCCCTCGACTGCGCCGACCAACTGCTCGACCGCGACGAGGATGACGAGGAGTCCGGCGGCCAGTTTCCCCCACTGGCGCAGCACAGCGATGTCGCCAGCGTCATCTTCGCTCTCGTGGTCGCGCACGTCCTGCCACTGGATGAAGAGGTAGAGACCGTACAGCAGAATGGGGATGACCGCCAGCGGGCGGGTCAGGGTCCCCCCGAGACTCGCGCCGTCCGTCGGATAGTAGATGACCGCGAGCGCGAACGTGACCAGTAGCACGGAGACCGCTATCATGTAGAACTGGGCCTCCTTGTACACGATAGTGCGACTCGACTCGACGTCCTCGTCGGTCGTGGTCCCGGCCAACCCGGGGATGACGAGGATGTTGAATATCGCCGACCCGACGATAGCGCCGACGCCCATGTCGAACGACCCCGCGAGCGCGGTGAAGACGACGCTCGCCAGTTCCGGAAAGCTCGACCCGACCGCGACGACGATGGAACCCTGCACGACCGCCGGGAGACCGTAGTGGGTCGCGAGGTGTTCCGCGGAGCTTTCGAGCCACCCGCTACCGAACCAGATGAGACCCGTCGCGCCGCGACGACGAACGCGTAGACGACCGGCGAGTCCGGGAGGAGTCCACCGAGTACCATCGTTCGGACCAACCGATTCGGCGTGTAAATAAGTACGGTAACTGACTCGAATCGCGTCGGTATCGAACCGCCCGGTAGTTCGTCGGCCAGTCTCCGGGGGACCGAGTCCGTCGTCACGGCGAAGAACCCGAAGCATTCGCCGCACCGCGAACCTCTTTACCCCGCCCCGACACACCCGATACCATGCGACAGGTACGATTCCGCGACCCCGCAGGCTCCACCAGAGTCGGCGAGTGGACCGACGAGGGCATCGAAGCGGCCGGACAGACCTACGACGAGCGCGAGGTGGACGTCCTCCCGCCAGCCGACCCCTCCAAAATCGTCTGCGTGGGGCTGAACTACGCCGACCACGCCGCCGAGCGCGACAAGGAACCCCCGGAGCGTCCGCTGTTGTTCCTCAAGCCGCCGAACGCCCTCTCGGCCCACGGCGACACCGTGACGCTCCCGGCCGGAAAGGAGCGCGTGGACCACGAGGCCGAACTCGCCGTCGTCGTCGGCGAGCAGGCCCGGAACGTCTCGGCCGACGAGGCCATGGAGTACGTCGCCGGGTTCACCTGCATGGACGACGTGTCGAACCGCGACGACCAAGACCGCGAGCAGAACTGGGTTCGGGGGAAGGCGTTCGACAACTCCGCACCCCTCGGCCCGGTGCTGGCCACTCCCGACGAGGTGCCCGACGACGCGTCGGTCGAACTCCGCGTGAACGGCGAGACCCGCCAGCGGTCCTCGCGCGACGAGTTCATCTGGTCGGTACCGGAACTAATCGAGGAGATAACGACGTACCTCACGCTCGAACCCGGCGACGTCATCTCGACCGGGACGCCCGCGGGCGTGGCCCCGCTCGAAGGCGGCGACGAGGTCGAAGTCGAAGTCGAGGGCGTGGGTGTGCTCCGCCACGGCGTCCGGGAGGACTGAGAGACCTCTCGACGGTCGGCCGGAGCGAGAGCGTTTTACGGACCGCGGCCGTCCGTCCGGACGATGCCAGACGAGCGCGTGACGGTGACGTGTCCCGACTGCGGTCTCGACGAGACGTTCGAGAAACTCCGAACTGCTCGGACCCGCATCGAGGACCACCGGACGGAGACCGGTCACGAGGCCGAGTGGGAACTCCACCGACTCGATTCGGGGGTCGAACGGGCCGGGGACGAGGCGGGGGTGTGCGGTCGCCCGGAGTGCACGGACGAGGACTCGCCACTCTTCCGGGACGACCTGTGACCGCCCGGCGTCTCCCGCCTTTTCGACGCGTGAACCAGAATCGGTATTCGTGCCACCCGGCTAGCTTCCGGCAATGAGACGACGCGACTTCCTCCGCGCCAGTGCGCCGCTGGGACTGGCCGGTATCGCCGGATGCATCGGCAACTTCCAGACTCGTTCGTCGGCCTCTCGTCAGTTCACCACGGTCGCCAACCGGAAGGAGAAGGTCTACTATCCGACGCACATCGACGGGATGAAGATGGTCGGGATGGGCGGCACGGGGCGCTACAAGGTCGGCCTGATGTACAGCAGGCCCCACGCGTTCTGGACGATAACCGACACCGACACCAACCTTTCGCAGGTCCCCGAGAAGTCGACGGCCCACCTGATGGCGACGATATGGGACAAGAAGACCGGGACCGTCCTCCCGACCGCCAACGTCGAAGCGAGGATTCTGAAGGACGGCGAGGAGGTCGATTCGAGGCCCCTCTGGCCGATGCTCTCGCAGAACATGGGCTACCACTTCGGCGACAACGTGGAACTCTCCGGCGGCGGCACCTACACCGCGAAGCTCTCCGTCGGGGCGATGCAGGCCCGCCGGATGGGCGAGTTGCGCGGCGCGTTCGGCGAGCAGACGAGCATCGACGTGGAGTTCGAACACACTCGGAGCAAACTCGGGAGCGTCGCCTACGAGAAGTTGCCCGACAAGAAGGGCGACGCCGGCGCTATCGCACCGGCCGACATGAAGATGCCAATCTCACAGGTCCCGAAACGCACGGACCTGCCGGGTGCCCTCGCGACGGGCGTCAGCGGCGACGCCGACTTCGTCGCGTTCTCGCCCGAGCAGAACCCCCACTTCGTCGCCGACGGGAAGCGCTACCTCGGGGTGTCTGCCCGGACGCCGTACAACCGCTACCCGCTCCCGTTCATGTCGCTGTCGGCGACACTGACCCGGGACGGCGAGACGGTGTACGACGACATCCTCCGTCCCGCGCTCGACCCCAACCTCGGCTATCACTACGGCGCTGGCGTGGACGGACTCCAGTCGGGCGACTCGCTGACGGTGACGGTGGACGCGCCGCCGCAGGTCGCCAGACACGAGGGCTACGAGACCGCCTTCATCCGGATGCCGAAGATGGAGATGACCGTCTGAGTTCCGCGGCGTCGAAACCGCCGCAATCGGCCGACCGAACTCCGGTCGTCACTCCTCGACTTCCTCGGCGTCCACCAACGCGAAAAGGTCCTCGTAGTCGTCCGGGAGTTGCGCCCGGACCTGTTCGAGTTCGCTCGCCGGAACCAACTCGCTCACGAGTCCGACCACGACCTTGCCGTAGTAGACCGCGTCCGAGCGCTCGATTTCGGCCCGGTCCGCGACGCGCCCCACGAACTCGTCGTAGTCGAACCGCTGGCCCGAGTCGGCCGACTCGAGGTAGTAATCGACCTCCATCGGCAGGGGTCCCGCGAGGTCCGTGGCTTCGCCTCCCTGCAAGCGCTCGCCGAGCGTCTGGAGGACCGCGCGCGTCGCGCGGACCGCCCGGCCGGTGTCCGGCAGTTCGAGTCGGTTCTGGACCTGCCCCATGAAGTCGTCGTACTTCATGTCCGGGGGTACTACAGACGCCGGAAAATACGTAACGGCGGGGTCCCGGCCGGGCCGAATACGTAGAGCGTGGTTCAGTCCTCTGCCGGTTCCGCCGCCGCGGATTCACCGTGCTGGACGTCAGTCCCCAGCACGTCGAGGAACTGCGAGAGCCACTCCACGTGGTCGCTCCAGTCGCGGCCCGTCACGAGGTTCCCGTCGGTGGTCACGCCGTCGTGGTACGTGCCGCCCGCGTCCTCCACGTCGTGTTCGAGCGCGGAGTACGCAGAGCAAGTCCGGCCCTCGATTACGTCCGCGGCCGCCAGAATCTGGGCCGCGTGACAGATGGCCGCGACCGGTTTGTCCGCCTCGAAGAAGTGCCGGACCGTCGAGAGTACCTCGTCGTAGGTCCGGAGGTACTCCGGCGCGCGCCCGCCGGGCAGCACGAGTCCGTCGTAGTCCGCCGGGTCCACCTCGTCGAGCGAGGCGGTCAACTGGAAGTCGTGGCCCCGCGATTCGACGTAGGTCTGGTCGCCTCGGAAGTCGTGGACCGCGGTCTTGACGGTATCGCCGTCCTCCTTCTCGGGACAGACCGCGTCCACCTCGTGGCCCACGGCCTGCAAGGCCTGAAACGGTACCATTATCTCGTAGTCCTCGCCGAAGTCACCGACTATCATCAGCAGTTGTTTGCCGGGCATGGCTCTCCCCGTGGAGCTACGACGGGAGTCGAAAAGTAGGTATCGCCGACCGGCGGCCGGTCGCTTCTCGGACGCCAGAGATGGCGAGGTTGTTACATCTACGCGAAAGCCACAAAGGGGTGGGGCATGAGAAGGGAGACAACGAGCAATCTCACAGGATGAAAGAACACGAAGAAATACTCAACAGAATGACGGACGCCTTCTTCGCACTTGACGACGAGTGGCGGTTCACCTACGTCAACGAACGCGCCGAAGGGATTCTCCGTCCGGCCACCGCTTCCGGAGTTGTCAAGGACGACCTCCGGGGCGAGTCCATCTGGGAGGCCATCCCGGAGGCGGTCGATACGCGGTTCCACGACAAGTACCGCGAAGCGATGGCGACCCAGCAAGCAGTCAGTTTCGAGGAGCGCTACGAACCGCTCGACGCGTGGTTCGACGTCCACGCGTACCCCTCCGAGACGGGTCTCTCGGTCTACTTCCGGGATATCAGCGAGCGGAAGCGACTCGAAGCCGACTTGCGGCGACGCGACGAGGTGTTCCAGCGCGTCTACCGGATTATCGCGGACAAGTCCGCGTCGTTCGACGAGAAAATCGAGTCGCTTCTTGCCATCGGTAGCGACGCGCTGGACACCGATTACGGCGCGCTCTCGCGCGTTGCGGACGACGAGTACGTGTTCGAGTTCGTCCATCCCATCGACGGGGACGCCCGACCGGGCGACACCCAACCGTTGGACGAGACCCACTGCGAACGGGCAATCGCCACCGAAGAGACGCTGGTCGCCTCGGACATCGCCGTGGACGCGCCGGACCTCACGGACCGGGCGGGCTACACCGAGCAGGGAATCGAGTGTTACGTCGGGACGCCGGTACTGGTCGATGGAGACGTGTACGGAACCTTCTGCTTCTACAACGACGACCCCCGGCGCGACCCGTTCTCCGACTGGGAGGTCACGCTCGTCGAACTCATGGGCAACTGGGTCAGCTACGAACTGGAGCGCGAGCGCCGCGAGACCGAACTCTCCCGACAGCGCGACCGATTCGAGGAGTTTGCGGACGTCATCTCCCACGACCTGCGCAACCCCCTCAACGTGGCCGAGGGGCGACTGTCGCTGGCCCGCGAGGAGCACGATAGCGACCACCTCGACGTGGTGGCCGACGCGCTCGGCCGAATCGAGACCATCGTGGAGGACACGCTGACGCTGGCCCGCGAGGGGCGGACCGTTTCGGACCCGCAGTCGGTCTCTCTCGGCGACCTCGCGACGGAATGTTGGGGGATGGTCGAGTCCGAGGACGTCGATTTCACCGTCCTCGACAACGGTCGAATCAGGGCCGCCCCCGACCGCTTGCGACGGGTCTTCGAGAATCTCTTTCGAAACGCCGTGGAGCATGGCTCCACGTGTCCTCGTTCGCACGCTCACGAGGATGCCGTCGAACACGCCACGCCGGTGGGTCGCGAAGTGCTCGAAAATACCGCGGAACACGGCGCTCCCGGTGAACGCCGGTCGGTGTTCGCCGAGGAGGAGGGGGACGCCGGGGTCACGACCGTCAGGGTCGGCCGACTCGACGGACGCGGTTTCTACGTCGAGGACGACGGGCCGGGCATCCCGGAGGACGAACGCGAGGCTGTGTTCGACCCGGGCTACACGACGTCCGAGTCCGGAACGGGACTGGGACTAGCTATCGTCGCCCGCATCGCCGAGGCTCACGGTTGGACCGTCGATATCACCGACGAGACCGACGGCGGGACCCGGTTCCGGTTCGAGAACGTCGAGTTCGTCTGAACGACCGCACCCGTCACGTAGCCGGGGCTACTCGTCGGTTCGACGCCGAAGAAGAGACGTTTTAGGCCGGAACAGCGCCGCTCTCGGAGGCTTCGAGCAGTTCGTGGTAGCGGTTCCGAATCGTGACCTCGCTGACCTGCGCGACGTCGCTGACCTCGGCCTGCGTGACCTTCTCGTTGGTCAGGAGCGGTCCGGCGTACACCGCGGCGGCCGCGAGACCGACCGGCGACTTGCCGCTGTGGATGCCCTGCCGCTTCGCGTTCCGGAGGAGTTCCCGGGCGCGGCGCTCGGACTCGTCGGAGATGCCGAGTTCGCTGGCGAACCGCGCGACGTAGTCCTCGGGGTCGGCGGGCTGAATCTGGAGGCTGAGTTCGCGGACGATGTAGCGGTAGGTCCGCTTGAACTCCATCTCGTCGATTCGGCTGACGTTCGCGACCTCGTCGATGGACCGGGGCGTCCCGGTCTGGCGGGCCGCCGCGTACACTGCCGCGGTGGCGACGCCCTCGATGGAGCGGCCGGGGAGGAGGTCCTCGTCGAGCGCGCGGCGGTAGATGACCGACGCGGTCTCGCGGACTTCCTCGGGGAGACCGAGCGCGCTACCCATCCGGTCGATTTCGCCGAGCGCCTGTTTGAGGTTGCGCTCCTTGGAGTCGCGGGTGCGGAAGCGCTCGTTCCACTTGCGGAGACGCTGCATCTTCTGGCGCTGTCGGCTACCGAGCGACCGACCGTAGGCGTCCTTGTCCTGCCAGCCGATGTTGGTCGAGAGTCCCTTGTCGTGCATCATCTTGGTCGTCGGGGCACCGACGCGGCTCTTCTCGTCCTTCTCGCTGGCGTCGAACGCGCGCCACTCCGGCCCGCGGTCCACGTTGTCCTCCTCGACGACGAGACCGCACTCCGCACAGACTGTCTCGCCGTGTTCCTCGTCGGCGGTGACGTTCCCGCCGCACTCGGGACAGACCTGCTCGTCCTCGCGTTGGGTCTCTTCGGTCCGTTCGTCCTCGTCCGTTCGTTCGGTTACGCCGGTCTGTTCGTCGTAGCTCTGGATGCGTGTACTCGTCATGGTTGATTGATTGGGTGAGGCGCGGGGAGGGGAGAAAACCTAAATAATCTCCGGGGCCTCGCTTCCTAACCAACAGTTAGCCCGTCAAGTACTTAAAGATTTCGTTGAAGTGTGCTATTGACACACTCAAACCCGGCAATTTAGGCCGCGTTTCGGAGCGGTTCTGAGTCCGGAAAATCTGGACCATAGGCCTCTTGTATACCGATAATACGAGAACCCAGAAGAGGAATGACCGAGAACTGTCGTGCTCAATTTTTACAATACTATCGTCGGCCGTGAGTATCTCACCGTTCGAGGTACGACATCGCCTCGTCGTCCGTGACCTGACCGAACGACCGGTAGAACTGGCCGACCGCGTCGAAGTGGGGCGGCGTCTCGACCGCGACCACGTCGTCGGCCTCGGCGAGGAGTCGCTCGATGGCACTCGGCGAACCGACTGGCACCGCGAGGACGACGTGACTCGCCCCCGCAGCGCGGACCTGTCGGAGCGCCGCGATGGTGGTCGCGCCAGTGGCGAGTCCATCGTCCACGACGAGTACGCGTTTGCCGTCTAGGTCCGGCAAGTCGGTCGTACCGCGGTAACGTTCGAGTTTCCGGCGCGCCGCCTCGACTTCGGATTCGCGCTCTCGCTCGACGTACGATTCCTCGACGCCGAGTCGGTCCAAGAGGTCGTCGTTTCGCCAGACCGACCCGTCGCTCGCCACGGCACCGATTGCGAGTTCCGGATTGTCCGGCGCGCCGATTTTCGACGCGACCACGACGTCCAGTGGCACGTCGAGCCCGTCCGCGACCGGCCGCGCGACCGGCAGGCCGCCGCGCGGTATCCCCAGTACCACGTCGGCCTCCACGTCGTGGTGGTCCAGAAGGTCGGCTAACTGTCGTCCGGCGTCGGTACGGTCTTGAAACATGGTCCCCCGAGTGTAGCGCCGGTAGCAGTTGGCTTAAACCTAGCCGCGGCCCCCGGAAAGGGGTCAAAATCGACTTCGGAGGCGGTCCCAGACCGTCCTGAAGAGCGACCCTTCGGACTCCTCACGCGGGCGTGGAACGTCGTCGTACTCTCCGTTCGGCAGCAGGTCCTCGGGCGAACGGTCGTACGGCGGCGTCTCGCAGTAGGTCTCGATGCGCTCCCGTTCGTCGTCGCTCAGTTCGGAACTCATCGGTAGCGGCGGTTCGGTCTCGACGCAGAAAGGCGGTCGCGATTCTTGGTCTCAGTCGACCCCGATTAACCGGAATTAAGGCCCGTAACGTGTCGTGGGACGCCGCATATCGACCGAGTACCGGCGATTCTCGGACACTCTTCTCGCAGAGCGACTCGAACTACTCGGACGGGTTCAACGAGCTATTGAACCGTCGGAACGCGGTCGAGACGGCGCGTCCACCTCTCGGTCGGACTGACCGCTACCAGACCATCTGCCCGTCTTTGGTGACGCTCCCGACGTAGAGCAGGTGTGCGAACGGAACGAACGCGATGAACTCGTCGTCACCGTCGTAGAGTTCCACGCCTCGCTCGCCGACCTCGTAGCTGTCGCACTCTATCTGCTCGCCGTCGGAGATTTGGGCCTTGAACATCCGTGGCGTATCGCCAACGCCGACCGGCAAATGATTGTCGGCGGGTCTCCGAGCGCCGCCCGAAGTCCCTCGACTGCGCGACGCCATAACCCGTTCGCCGCCGATTTATTCCGACTCGCCCGCGAGGAAACTGGGGGTGAAACTTTCGACGTTTCGGGTCTACATTCTGCGTGATGCCGAGTGGGAACGAAAACGACGAGCGAGACACGTCTGAGCGCGAGAGCAAGATATACCACCGCAAGGTCACGCCGGAAGTCGAAGAGGCGAACCAGAGTCTCCTCCGACTCGTCGCGAATCTGGAGAACTGCGAGGTGACCGACTTACCGCCGCTCTACGACCAGATAGACCATCTCGTCGAACACCTCTTCAGCAGTCCGCCGCCGCCCGAGGCACAGGTCGAAGTCGAGTTCTCGTACTACGGGTACCGCATCGAACTCGACCAGAGCGGTAACGTCTCGCTCATGAAACTCGCCGACGACTCCGAATCCCCGGAGTGACTCCAGTCGCCAACGGTTTTGTTCCGCGGCGACGTATCCCCGCCGTGACCAGCGCATCCGAGCGAGAGCGCGCCCGCGAGCGTGCGGCCGAGATGCTCGCGGACGCGGGCGTCGTTCTTACCGACGAGGAGCGAACGGAGATGGAGGTCGTGGACTACGGTCTCGGCGACCTCGAATCGGTCGGGACCGAAATCGTCGTCTACGTCAACGACGACCGATACTGCGCGAAGGAACTCGTGTTGTTCCCCGACCAGACCTGTCCCGAGCATCGCCACCCGCCCTTCGACGACTACCCCGGCAAGCGCGAGACCTTCCGGTGTCGCGCCGGGGAGGTGTTCCTCTTCGTGGAGAGCGACGACGGGGACGCCGACGCGACCCGACGCGAGGACTGGTCGGTCGAACCGCCCGGGCGCGAGGAGTTCTACACCGCCGAGCAGGAAATTCACCTCGAACCCGGCGAGCAGTACACGATTCCGCCCGACACTCGCCACTGGTTTAAAGCGGGCGAGGAGGGCGCGGTCGTCTCGGAGTTCTCGTCGCCGAGTTACGACGAGAAGGACGTGTTCACCGACCCGAAAATCGACCGAATGGCCGGCAGTTACTGACAGTTTTCGGCGATGTCAACTCACCTCACCTAACCTCATCTCACTGCTGTACTCTCGTCACACCCCTCTCGGCGACCCACAGCACCGCGACCAGACCCGCGGTGATGAGGAAGTGGTTGGCGACGAGGCTGAGGGAGATACCGATGGAGTAGGCCGCACTGTCGAGTTCCAGCGTCGGCGGCGACCCCCTCAGCCACCGGGTCCCGTACCATCCCGCCAGCGCGACCGCGGCGAGGTGCGGCGCGTACCGAATCCCGGACGCCACCGGGGTCCTCCCGGAGAACTCCCGGAGGGCGTCGGCCCGAAAGACGAACGGCACGTAGACGAACACGAGCGCGTAGACGAAACTCGACCCGAGGACGCTCTCGGCCCCCTGCGCGTACCCGCTGAGGATGACGAGGAGGACCGAGACCACCAGGGTGACGAACGCGTACATGAAGACGGCGAAGCCGAATAGCAGCAGGTAGTCGCCGTGGCGTCGCGCTCGCTCGGTGCAGCGGTAGGAGTTCTTGACCGCCACGAACGACGTGAGCAGGAACAGGAGCAGGACCGCGCCGACAGCGCCGGTCCTCGTGGCGGTCGATTGCCGGAACTTCATCAGGTAGACCGAGAGCGCACCGAAGATACCGATGACGGTGAACAACTGGTGGTTTGATTCGAGGAACGCCTCCATCGAGGGCGGTCGCTCGTCCCCGGTCTCGGCGCGTCCCTGTCGTGCGAGTTCACCCCAACGACCCATGGGTACTGGAGTCCGAGGACCGTGCATAAAGGCGGCGTAACTGCCGTCCGACAGGTCGCCCGCGCGACGTTCGTCCCCGGTCTCGCTAGCACCCCGGGAGTACGCTGAAGTCGGTCCGCCTCGTGTATAGAGAATCGAATGACCCTACTCATCGACATTCCGTGTCCGGACTGCGGCCGGCGACGCGGCGTGAGAAAACGCGGTCTCGGTCGGTACTACTGCTCGAACTGCGACCGCGGGTTCACCCAGTCGGAGGTTCTCCCCGAATGATTCCGTTCGCCGAACACTGCGATGTACGGAGGAAGGGGAATCAGTCGCTCTCTGCCGACGTTTCGGTCGGTTCGGCGTCCGCGCTTCGACCGTCGAGCAGACGCTCGGCCCTGTCGCGGTCTTCGGGGTATCCCACGTCCACGCGCCATCCGTCCATCCGAATCGCGTCGATGGTCCGGCCGCTCCGAATCAGGAGGTCGATGGCCTCGCTGATTTCGTACTCGCCGCGGTTCGAAGGCTGGACGAGGTGGCAGGCGTGGAAGATGGCGGGCGTGAAGGTGTAGAACCCGGTCATCACGAGGTTCGACGGCGGGTCCTCGGGCTTCTCGACCACGTCGGTGATTTCGCCGTAGTCGTTGGTGTCACAGACGCCGTAGCGGTCGGCCTCCTCGTAGGGAACCTCCTCGGTCAGGAAGGCGGCGTCGGCCCGGTCCTCCCGCTGGCGCTTGACCACGTCGCCCAGATTCGCGTCGAAGATGTTGTCGCCCAGCATCAGCATGAAGTCGTCCTCGATGTACTCCTCGACGGTCAACAGCGCGTGGGCGAGACCCTGCTGTTCGCGCTGGTGAGCGTACGTAATCGGAATCCCGTCGAACTCGTCGCCGTAGTAGTCGATGATGTCCTGTTTCCGGTAGCCGACCACGACGACGAACTCGTCGGCGTCCAGCGCCGACAGTTCCTCGAAGCAGTGGCTCAGAATCGGTCTCCCGTCTACCTCCACCATCCCCTTCGGCTTGTCCTCTGTCAACGGGCGTAAACGGCTCCCCTCTCCTGCAGCTAAGATGACGGCTTTCATTCCCATCCCCAGCGAGACGACCACCCGTTCTTTGAAATATCTCCTGTTCAATTGAATCGGTTCGGCGCTCGGAACTTACTCCGCTGGGACCGCTGTAGTGACCGGCGCAGGAACTGACTCGTCCGAACTGCCGCCGGAATCGTCGCCGGAGGGCGTCTCGCCCGAAGGAATAACCCGACGCACTCCGAAGGGAACGCCATGTGGCCTTGGGGGCATCTCGCGGTGGGGTATCTCCTGTATACCGCTTTCGTCCACCTCTGGCACCGCCGAGCGCCCGACGGCCCGCCGACCGTCGCGCTCGCGTTCGGCACGCAGTTCCCGGACCTCGTGGACAAGCCGTTAGCGTGGACGCTCGACGTTCTCCCGACCGGGCGCTCGCTGACCCACTCGCTGCTCACCGCCGTCGTCCTCGTCATAGTCCTCGAACTCCTGCTCCGCAGGCGCGACCACGGTACCGTGGCCACGGCGTTCGCGGTCGGCTACGGTTCACACCTCTTCGGCGACGCGCTCTACCCCGTGCTGGACGGGACCTTCTCTTCGCTGCGCTTCCTCGTGTGGCCGCTCCTCCCGCCGATAGAGTACTCGACCGGACAGAGTTTCATCGCGCACCTCGACCAGTTGTCGCTCGATTCGCTCGTCGTGTTCGAAGTCGTGTTCGGCGTGTGTGTCTTCGCACTGTGGCTCTTGGACGGTGCCCCCGGTCTCCGAGTCCTCGCGGCGATTCCGCGATGGGTCGGACGGAAGATTACGGTGTAATCCGGACCCGGCGGGCGGGCGACTCCTCTCTCAGGGGGCTGAGAACCCGTGTATCGTCCGCCAGCGGATTTATCCCAATCGTCGTATACTGTCCGGCGGGGGAGAAAATCGATGAGCCGAAAGCACACATCTTTAGCGATAATGTTAGTGACAGCGATGATTTTCGGGGGAGTGGCCACCACGCTCGGGGCCACAGGTCCCGACGCCGGTGACGTCCAGTCGCCACCGAGCGACGCGGTACGAGACGTTCAGACGCAGGCGAACACCACGATAACTTTCGAAAATCAGACCAGTAACGGGACGGTCGTCACCATCTCGCAGGTGACGCTCGAAGAAGGGGGATTCGTGGCGATACACAACCGGAGTCTCCTGAACGGGTCGGTCCTCGACAGCATTCTCGGGACCTCGCAGTACCTCGAAGCCGGGACTCACGAGAACGTGCAGGTGAGACTCGACGAACCGATAAACGAGTCCCAGCGCCTCCTCGCGGTGGCCTACCGGGACACCAACGCTAATCAGGAGTTCGACTTCGTGGAGACCCAAGGACAGGAGGACGGCGCGTACACGGTAGACAATCAGGTCGTCGTGGACGAGGCGTTCGTCACCGTCGAGGAGGCTGCTGAAACGACAACGACCACGACGGAGACGACGACCACGACGGAGACGACGACCGAGACCACTACTGAAACGACAACCACGACTACCGAAACGCCGACGGAGACGACTACGACAACTGAGACGACAACCACGACCACAGAAACCACCACAACCGAAACGACGACAACGACGACGGAGACGCCGACGGAAACGACGACGACCACGACAGAAACACCGACAGAGACGACCACGACCACGACGACGGAGACGCCGACGGAAACGACGACAACGACAACGGAAACGCCGACTGATACCACGACAACTACGACAGAAACACCGACAGAGACGACCACGACCACGACCACGACGACGGAGACGCCAACCGAAACGACTACGACGACGACTGAGACGCCCACGGAAACCACTACAACGACCACGACTACGACCGAAACGCCGACAGAGACCACCACGACTACGACCGAGACGACGACGGAGACTACCACGCCGGTCGAACAACCGGTCGAAGAACGGAAGATTACCTTCACAATCGAGAGGGTTCACATCGAGAACTTCTCGTTCGTCGTCGGAGACGCCGACGAGGTAGACCGGACGGTCGTCGTGGACAACATCTCGATAAGTGACCGAACGGTCCACCTCGACCTCACGAAACTCCTGAGCGGTGCGTCGCTCAAGGAGAGTCTCGGCGATGCCGCGGCCGACAAGACCGAGATTTCGAAGTCCGACCTCCAGAGCGTGAGGTTCGTCGTCCGCGACGTGACCATCGAGAACGTCACGTTCGTCGTCAACCTGCCGGAGGACGTGAAATCGCAACTGCCCGACGAAACGACGACTACGACGGAGACGACTACGACCACGACCGAAACGCCGACCGAGACCACGACGACGACCGAAACGGAAACCGAGACGCCGACAGAGACTGAGACGCCGACAGAAACGACCACCACCGAGACGACGACCACTGCCGAACCATCGCTCCAGGTCCCCGAACTCAGTGCACCCGACACGTTGGTCTTGAACGACGGCCAACTGGTCGTGAACGCGAGGGTCAGTAATCCCACCGACCAATCCGTGACCGAGACGGTGGAACTCCGAATCGACGGGACGGTTATCGCGGAACAAACCGTGACGGCAGAACCCGGCGAGTCGCTGCAGGTACAGTTCAAGGTGGACAAAACCGACCTCGGTCTCGAACCGGGCGAGGCGTTCCTCGAAGTTCTCACCACGGACTTCGGCAAGTCCATCACCATCACGGTCGAGGACCGACAGGCCGACTCGGAAACCACGACCGCCGAAGCGTAACGCGACGCCGCTTTCTTTTCGACTGACTCGGCAGTTCGTCCGACTGCGTAGAAACGAGGGACGGGCGACAGAACTGAACGAGAAGTGACTGGTCCGACTCCCGACCCCGAGCAGGGAGGCTACAGATATCCTAAGTCCGCTAACTGCTCTCTCATGTCGTCGGTGAACTCCGCCTCGTCGGTCTCGGCCGCGGTCCAATCGACCCACTCGTCGGCGACGCCCGAGAGCGTCTCGACGACCTCCGGGTAGTCGTCGCTCACGTCCGTAGTCTCGTCGGGCAACGCGAAGAGGTGGGAGTCCGCGGCGCTTTCGAGATACTTGAACTCGCGCGTCCGAATCGCGCTGACCGGGTGTTCGTGGAGGAGTTCGGTGTCGAACGCGGAGTTTATCTCGAAGAACTCGTCTAAATCGGCGCGCCCGCGCTGGCTGAGACAGTACGCTCGCTCCTCGGTCCGGAGGTCGTACCCGCGGAACTGCTCGTGGTCTACCCCCGCGATGCTTGCGACGGTCCGGGTCACGTCCACGTGCTGGACGAGTTCGTCGCCGTCGCAGTCGAGGTCCGCCCCGGCGACGACGAGCGGAACGTGTGTCAGCGCGTCGTGGAGGACGAGGTTGTGGCCGACGAGTCCGTACTCCCCGAAGAGTTCACCGTGGTCGGCCGTGACGACGAAAATCGTGTTTCCGTCGTCGAGCGCCCGGACCTGATTCACGATTTCGCGAACGCAGTCGTCGGCGTAGGTGATTTCGGTGTCGTACAGCGTCTCGATGGCGTCCCACTGGTCGTCGTCCAGCGGACTCCCGTTCGCGTTGAGTCGTCGTATCTCGTCGCTGCCCGCGTAGGTGTCCAGCGAGAGGTCTATCGCGTCCTCCATCGAGGTCGGGAGTTCGTCGCGGAACCTCTCCCGCGCCCGCCGCGGCGGGCAGTACGGGTGGTGCGGGTTCCCGACGTGCGCGTAGAGGAAGAAGGGGTCCTCGCCCTTCGTGACGTCCGAGACCCACTGCTTTGCGATGTCGGTGGTGAGGTACGCGAGGTTGTGGCGGTCCTTGTCGAGTGTCAGTCCCGGCCCGTGGGACCTGACGTTCAGCGCGTACTTCAGGAGTCCCCGGGTCTTCTCGTTGAGCGGACTCCCCTCGTGGGGCCCGAGGTTCAGGCCGTACTTCACCAAGTCCGCAACGCCGCCGTCGGCCAGATTCTTCGAGAGCCAGTAGAAGTCCTGAAACCCGCGGTCGAGTCCGTTCGCGGAACTCAAGTAGCCGTTCGGCGAGAGGCAGGCGGTCCGATACCCCTCGTTCGAGAGGAGTGCGGGCAGCGTCGTCAGGTTCGGCGGTAACTTCCGCATCCCGGTCCCCTCCTTTCCGACCCCGTGGTCCGAGAGGTACGTCCCCGTGAAAATCGACGCGCTGGAGGCGGGCGTCCACATCGAGTGCGCGAAGCAGTTCTCGAACGCGGTCGCGTCGGACTCGGCCGCCAACTGCGCGATTGCGGGCGTCGTGTTCCGCTCGTACCCACCCATCGGCGTGTGGTCGGCCCTGACACTCTCCAGCGTAAGCCACACGACGTTCGGAGCGTCGTTCATGCAACCAGCACTCGGTAGACCGATGGATAGCTGTTTCGGCTAGACGAGCGAAACCGCGGGCCACAGCGCGGATAGACCGTGTTCTCCCCGGGACGACCGACGAAACTCCGAGCCACGACTCGCGAGGCCAGCAAGCCTTTCGTCTCGCGCGTCCACCGGTTCGTCATGGACCTCGGACCCGACGAACAAGGCCAACCCATCGAAGTCACCGTCACGGACGAACCGCCCGCGATGGAGCGCGTCCGAACCGTCGCGAGGTTACTCGACGAGGCCATCGAACTCCCGGTCGTCAACTACAAAATCGGACTCGATCCGATTCTGGGCATCCTGCCGGTGGGCGGCGACGCGGTGTCGGCGGCCATCTCGCTGTACATCGTCGCCGAGGGTGCCCAGATGGGGGCGTCGCGCGATACCCTGCTGAAGATGCTGTTCAACGTCGGCGTTGACGCGGTCATCGGTTCGGTTCCGGTCCTCGGGACCATCGTGGACGCGGTCTGGAAGGCAAACGAGCGCAACGTCGCGCTGTTGGAAGAGGAGTTCAGCGACTCGGTGTAAGCCGGAGTCGTCGAATCGACGGTCACTATTCTCGGCCGTCTCACGGATACCTCGATTCCCACTCGGCTATCGCACGGACTTCGAATTGTCGCCACTCCGCGATTACACGGACTCCTCGACTCGTACCCAGCAGAACCCGTACCGACCCAACTCGAAGCGCCACTCGTCGGCGCTCCCGTCCTCCCCGCCATCGCTCTCGACGGCGACTCTATCGGCGACGCGCTCGAAGGCCGCGTCGCCGAACAGGCGGACGGGTTCGTCGTCCAGTTCCAGCGTCGCTTCGGCGCGCTCCTCGCCGAGATTGTGGACCGCGACCACCTGCCCGTGGTCGCTGGTCATGCGGTGGGCGAAGACCGCCGGGTCGTCGGCGTCGAGGACTTCGCAGTCGCCGTGACCGATTTCCGGACATTCCGAACGGAGGCGGTTGAGGCGCGAGAACCACTGGAACAGCGAGTCGGGGTCGCCGCGCTGGTCGGCGACGTTGACCGTCTCGTAGCCGTACTCGCCGCCGGAGACGACCGGCCGCACGAGTTGCTCGCGGTCGGCCGACGAGAACCCGCCGTTCTTCCCGCTGGACCACTGCATCGGGGTCCGGACCGCGTTTCGGCCGGGGAGACTCAGGTCGTCGCCCATGCCGATTTCGTCGCCGTAGACCAGCAGCGGCGCGCCGGGGAGCGAGAACAGGAGGCTGTAGGCGAGTCGGATGCGGTCGGGGTCGCCGTCCAGCATCGGCGCGAGGCGTCGCCGGATGCCCCGGCCGTAGATGCGCATCTCCTCGTCTGGCGCGAACGCCTCGAACACTCGCTGCTGGTCCGCCTCGGGGAGGCGACCGATGTTGAGTTCGTCGTAGTTCCGGAGGAAGTTGGCCCACTGGCCGCCCTCGGGCGGGACGGGCAGGATGTCAAGCACCTCTCGAATCGGTTCGGCCTCCCGCTCGGCCAGCGCCAACACGAGGTAGGCGTCGAGCAGGAAGTTGAGCATGACGTTTATCTCGTCGCCCTCGTCGTGTTCGACGTCGGACCCCGAGTCGGCGTCGGGCGAGCGTCGGCCGCGAGTGCTCCCGAAGTAGTCGCCGAGTCGGTCGGGCGCGTCGTCGGCCTCGGCGAACAGGATGGCGTCGTCGCCGCGCCGCTCCACGAAGTGGCGCATGTCTCGGAGGACGCCGTGCGGGTCGTCGAGTCGCGTGGATTCGAGACCGCCCTTGTTGTCTATCATCAGCGTGGCGGCGTCCACCCGGAACCCCGAGACGCCGAGTTCGAGCCAGAACCCCATAATCTTGCGAATCTCCTCGCGGACGTCCGGGTTGGCGGTGTTGAGGTCGGGTTGGAAGTGGTAGAATCGGTGGTAGTAGAACGCCTCGGCCGCTTGGTCGTAACTCCAGACGGTGTCCTCTTCGCCGGGGAACACCGGGCCGCGGTGCGGGTCCGGGTCATCGGGCGGGTCCTCCTGCCAGACGTAGTAGTCGCGGTACTTCGAGTCAGGGTCCTTCCGGGCCTTCTGGAACCACGGATGCTGGTCGGACGTGTGGTTGACCACGAGGTCGACGATGACTCGAAGTCCCCTGCGGTCGGTCTCGCGGACGAACTCCACGAAGTCGCCGAGCGTCCCGTGGCGGTCGTCCACGCCGTAGTAGTCGGTCACGTCGTAGCCGTTGTCCCGGTTCGGCGACGGGTAGAACGGGAGGAGCCAGATACAGTCGATGCCGAGACTCTCGAGGTAGTCGAGTCGGTCGGCCATCCCCTCGAAGTCGCCGACGCCGTCGTCGTCGCCGTCCGCGAACGCCTCCACGTCGATGGCGTAGAACGTCGCGTTCTCGTACCAGTGGTCTTTCGTTCCCATGTAGAACACACCCTCTCACCACGTCTGTCGGTTCCGAGTAGAAAAAGTCGTGTGGCGGTCGTGACGCGGCGACCGTGGGGAGGCACCGCAGAGTGGGTCGGCCGAACCCCGCAATGATGCGCCGTGAGCGCCGGAACGGGCGGTCGAAATCGGCGGTGACGCTCAGTCGCGCCGTCCTGTCGCGCTCCTAACGAGAGGTTTCCAGCGTGGGGGCCGAACTTTCCAGTGTGGGGGCCGAACTAACGTCCACGTACGAGTCGAAACGCCGGACCGGGTGACCGCAATCTACCCGTTATATGGTGGGAGGATTCGCACGAACTCGGCCATTCAATAGCGTTCTTCGCCAATCGAGTCCATGAACGAGGACAACACCGTACAGATACTCGCCACGGACCCCGAAGACGGGACCTACCGCGTGACCTACTCGTACCCGTCGGACCCGCCGAGCATCGCCGTTCCGCTCGCCATCGTGGAGATGACCGACTCCGACGTGATGGACCTGCGACCGCTCTACGAGGCCACCGAGGTGGACCCCGACGCGCTCGACGACCTCTTCCGGCCGACCGCGAGCGGTGCCGTCCGCGAGTGTAACGTGACGTTTCGGTATCACGGCTACGAAGTCACCGTCAAGAGTTACGGCCGTATCGTCATCCGCGAGACGGTGTTCCAGTAACCGGTCGAACCGACTCGGAACGCCGCGAACCCTTGATTTAACACCCTCTCAGCGGTGAACGGCCTGAAACGCTAAGTGTGTCGGCGTCGTTTACACTCTCGTTCTGGTGGGGGACTGATGGACGCGAGTACGCGAACAGCGACGGAGGAATCGGACCGGAGAGAGGCCGTGGTGGAGTGTACGAGGGTCACGCGGACGTACGCACGCGGGGGCAGCGGCGGGTGGTTCTCGTTCGGCGGCGACGACCGCGACGACCGCCCGACGGTCACCGCGCTCGAAGACGTGTCGCTGACCGTCGAGCGCGGCGAGTTCGTCGGCCTGTCGGGACCGAGCGGGAGCGGCAAGTCCACGCTCATCCACCTGCTCTCGGGGTTGGACGTGCCGACGGAGGGCACCGTCACGCTCGCGGGCGAGGACGTGTCGGCGCTCTCGCAGGGGGAGTTGACCCGCCTGCGACTGGAGCAGGTCGGCATCGTCTTCCAGCGATTCCACCTCCTACCCTCGCTGTCGGCCCGGACCAACGTCGCGCTTCCGCTGGTCGAGCGCGGGATGAGGAAGTCCGAGCGCCGCGAACAGGCCGCCGACCTGCTCGAACGCGTCGGACTGGGCGACCGACTGGGCCACCGCCCCGGAGAACTGTCCGGCGGCGAGCAACAGCGGGTCGCGGTGGCCCGCGCGCTCGCCGGGGACCCCCTCGTCGTGTTCGCCGACGAACCCACCGGCGAACTCGACACCGACACCGGCGCGGTCATCCTCGACCTGCTCGCGGACCTCGCCGAGGACCGCGCGGTGGTGCTGGCGTCCCACGACGAGCGAGCGCTCGACCGGACCGACCGGGTGATTCGACTCCGCGACGGACGGGTGAAAGATGCGTGAAGGGGGTCGTCTGCGATGGTGAGGGGGAGCGATGCGTCCGAGACGCCGAGGAGCAGCCATGAGTAGGTTCACGCGCTGGGTCGGTCTCGTCGGGGTCGCGCTCCGCCGGACCGCCACCAAGGCGACCCGGACCGCACCGCGCCAGACCGCGGTCAGCGTCCTCGGCGTGGCCGTCGCGGTGGCGCTCATGCTGGTCGTCACCGCGACCGGTCTCGGTCTGGTTCAGGGCACGACCGTCCGCGGGGACGCCGTGGACTACTGGGTCGTCCCGGAGGGCGGGGGCGCGTCCACGATGGTCGTCTCCACCGAGTCGGCGCAACTCGGCGACGTTCACGCCAAGAGCGCCGCGCTCAACGACGACGGACGAGTCGAGTACGCGACGCCAGTGCAGATTTCGGTGCTGAAGGTCCGGTCCGGCGGTACGACCGAGTACGTCCTCGGGGTCGGCGTCGTCCCGGACCCGAAACTCGACCGGGTGGCCGGACTCCCGACAGCGCCGCTGTCGCCGGGCGACCCCCACTACGCGAACGGGAGCTACGACGGCGAGTGGACCGGTCAAGCCGTCCTCTCGACGGGCGCGGCCCGGCGTCTCGGCGTGAACCGGACCGCAAACATCTCGGTCAGCGGGGCCGTCTCCGGGTCGGCGAACCGCGACCTGCGGGTCACGGCCGTCGAGAGCGCCGCGGTCCAGTCGGGCCTCTCTGGCATGCCCGTAATGGTCGTCCACCTGAGCGAACTCCAGACCGTCACCGGCGCGCAGTCGGGCGACTTGGCCGACCAGATTCTCGTCCAGTCGAACGCGGGTGGCCTCCAGTCGTCTCTCGAAGACCGATTCCCGACTGCGAACGCCGTCACCCGCTCTGGGTTCACCGCACAGAACTCGACTGACTCCGACCTCCCGCTGGCGATGGGGGTCGCGGCCCTGCTCATCGCCGTCGTCGTCGGGACGCTGTTCGTGGCGACTACGCAGGGACTGCAGGTCGAGGCCGACAGCGAGCAGTTGGCGACGCTCACCGCCGTCGGGTTCTCGCGGCGCGCTCGCGCGGTCCTGCTCGTGGTGCAGGCGCTCGCGCTCACGCTGGTCGGGGGCGCGCTCGGAATCGTCCTCGCGTATCTCACGACCGCGGTCACGAACTACGCCGCGGTTCGCGCCATCGCTCCCGTTCCCATCGCCAACTTCCACCCGCTGCTGGTGGCCTACGGGTTCGGCGTGTCGTTGCTCATCGGCGTGCTGGTCGCGCCGTACCTGCTGGCGATGGAGAGCCGGACCGAGGGCGTCGCGGAGGTGATTCGGTGACTCGCCGTTCGCGTCGTCACCGGACTCCGGAGGTGGTCGCGTGAGCGGGCGCAACGAGCGAGCGCGGGTACGCCAGAACTCGGTTCTGGAGGTGGTCGCGTGAGCAGACTCCGCGTCGCGGCCTCGGTCGCGGCGGCCCAACTCCGCCACGACCGCGCGCGGACCGTCCTCGCGGTGGTCGGCATCGCGGTCGCGGTCCTCTCGACCACCCTGCTCGCCAGCCTCGGCTACGGCGTCTTCGAGACGGGCCAGCAGAAGTTCGACGCGTCGGGCCGGGACCTCTGGGTCACCGGCGGGTCGCTCTCGAAGGGTCCCGGCGGGTTCGGCACGTCCATCCTCGACGCACACAACGTGTCGCGCGACATCGAGTCGCGCGAACGGGTAGAATCTGCGGTACCGATGGCGTTTCAGGCGGTTTACGTGGGCAACGGCTCCGGAGAGATGCAGACGCTGGTCGGGGTCGGCGTCCCCGGCGGCGGGCCGTTCGTCTCCTACGAGAAGGGCGAACTCCCCCACGGCGACGGTCACTACCAGAACGGCACGTACAACGGGACGATGCACTACGACATAGTCATCGACCCGCGGACCGCCGAGATGCTCGATGTCGGGGTCGGCGACACCATCTACGTCGGCGGGTCGGTCGAGAGCGCCCGCGAACACGAGTTCGAGGTCACCGGCATCTCCTCGACGTTCTCCAGTTTCCTCGGCGCGCCGACGGTGACGACCTACCTCAGCGAACTGCAGGAGGTCACGGGCACGACGGGCACCGACAAGGCGACGTTCATCACCGTCAATCTGAAGGAGGGCGCGAACACGAGTGCGGTGGAGCGCGAACTTCAGCGGGCCTACCCGGACTACACGATTCGGACGAACGACGAGCAGATGCGCTCGGTCCTCCGACACAACGCGGTCGTCATCGCGGTCGGCGGTGCGCTGGTCGTCCTCGCGGTGGTCGCGGGGTTCGCGCTGACGCTCAACGTCCTCTCAATCGTCGTCTTCCAGCAGAAGGAGGAACTCGCCGCGCTGACCGCGCTCGGGGTCTCCTCGAAGACGGTGGTCGGGATGGTCGCCGCGCAGGGCGTCCTGCTCGGCGCTGTGGGCGGTCTCGTCGGCGTCGCGGTCACCCCGCCGTTCGTGGCGGGACTGAACTACGTCGCCGCGGAAATCGTCGGCTTCGAGGGACTGGTGCAGGCGCCGGGGTCGGTTCTCGTTCTCGGCGGAGCCATCGCGCTGGTCATCGGGACGCTGGCGGCCGCGGTGGCGGGGTGGCGGACGCTCCGGACGGTCGGCGTGGACCAGCTCATGCGGTAGTAAGTGACATAGTTGGGGAAACCACATTTTCCCAGCCGACGTTTCGACTCCCATGACGGACTCGACGATTACGACCGGCGCCGTCGGCCGAACGCGAGCGCCTCCGGACCGCGTCGAACTCGTGTTCGAGACCCGCGTAGTCGAACCCGAGGTGACCGCGGCGCGACGGAGCGTCGCCCGGCGAGCGACCGAACTCCGTCGCGTCGTCGTCGACGCCGGTGCGACCGACGAGAACGTCAGGACCGCTCGGTTCCGGGTCAGACGACAACCACCCGGACACGGCGGGGACGCCGAGCGCGACCCCGAGTCTCGCCCCTTCGAGGCGACCGAGACCGTGGCCGTGACGCTCGACGACCTCGATGCGCTCGGCGACATCCTCGCGGCCGGAGTGGACGAGGCAGAAGCCGAAATCGAGGACGTGACGTTCACGTTCCGGACCGAGACGAAGCGCGAACTGGAGCGCGAGGCAGTCACTGACGCGGTGACGACTGCACGACGGAAGGCCGAAGCCGCCGCCGCGGCGGAGGGGGCCGACGTCGGCGGCGTGCGCTCGCTGACGACCGAGGACCGCTCGCGCGCCCGTCAGTCGGGTGCCGCGCTCGGCGCGGGGGCGGCCGAGCAGTCCGGGACCGCCCCGTCGAGCGGACCCATCGACGTGACGGTCGGTGTCACCGTCGAGTACGAACTGGTCGAATCGCCCTAGAGGGAGATGGACTGGTTCCGCTTCGTGACGCTCCCGGCCGCGTCCTTCACGCGGAGGGTCACGTCCATGGTGGTCCCCGCGGGGAACTGGAACAGTTCCCATCCGGAGGCACTGGACCCGCTCACGTCGTTCACTGCGAAGTTCACGTCGGTGGAGCCGTCGTTGACGACCGCCTCGACCGTGTCGAGGTCGCCGTCGGCGTCGGCCGCGGCCCACTTGACCGAGAACATCCGGTCGCCGCCGAGCTTGTTACTCGTAGACACGTCGAACCGCTCGACGCTCGGCGCGGCCGACGGCAGGAGTTCCTGCACGCCGACTTCGGTCCCGTCGTACCGAATCGTCCACTTGCTCTCGTCCAGACTCATCGAGGTGAAACTCCCGTCCACGTAGTAGGAGTCGCCGTAGCCGTTGCCCGACTTTCCGGTCACCGTCACCGTGCCGTCGCCGTTGTCGGTTATGGAGTCGTTGGTCTCCGCGGCCTTGTCGCCCGCCGACGTGTTCTTGGTGACGCTCCCCTCGACGGTGAACTCGTACTGCACGTCCGAGGTGTTCGACCCCGCGACGAGTTCGAGCGGTTTCCCCTGCGTCTGGTCGCCGCTACCGGACGTTCCGCTCCCCGAGATGTCCGGCATCTGGGTCGTGCTGAGTGCCCAGTTGTCGAAGTAACACGCCTGGTCCTGAGGCGCAGGATTGCTCCCGCCGTGCCAGACGTGCCAGATGTAGTTGATGCCGTCTTCGGGGTGGTTGGTGAACCGCATCGAATGCTCGTCGGTGGTCTTCTGACCGTCAATCCACTGTTCGAGGACGCCGTCACGGTTAGCCGAACCCCCCGAAGTCGTGTTGAGCTTCAGGTGTTGGTCGATACGGTGCCAATCACCTTTCGTCACGCGAGTCGCGCCAAACGTGTCGCCGTAGGTACCGTCCATGTCCATGTGGTACACGTAATTACCGAGTGTAATCTCTGAACCGGAAGCAGTACTATTGTAGAAGGTAGCTCGCGCGCTCCACCCAGTCCCGTCTGACGGATCGCCACCGTGACCCGTACCGCTCTCGATGTTCCCCGGACCCGGCAGTTTCTTTCGGTGGTCACCGTTCTCGAAGTCCTGATCGAATCGTACCCAGTAGCTCGAGTACAATTCGGTCGTGTTCTCCGACAGGTACCCCGCTTCTACGGGGTCGACGCGTGCAATCATTCCGTCGAAGTAGCCCTCGGGGAAGCCCACTCTCATTGCGTTGCTCCCGACCTTCGAGGGGGACTCAACGACCGAATCCTGCCAATTCCCTTCGTCGTGGACGTCCGTGAAGTGTTCACGATACGTACCGTCTTCGAACGGTTCGTGGAGGAGTGTGTCGCTCGACTGAGCCGCGGTTCCCGCGCTCGTTGCGACAACGGAAGCTGCGGCCGCACCCGCTAGCCGCAGGTAACTTCGTCGGTCGAGTAGCGAACGGTCTGCGTTCGTCTCTTCTGCCATTTCGTCGCGTGCCATGCAGATTTCAATGGGTTAGCGATTACTTAAATAACCACCGGTCCCCTCCCCGAGATACTAAATACATACACTTTAGGCAAGAAATTTATATTGCTAGATTATTCTACTCAATGTCTCCCGACGAATCATCGTGACAAGTAGGAAATTTGAGGTTGAATGCGGTATCGGGTCATCAAACTCGATAATATCTCATCTATGTTGCCCGAATAAATTTATGTGTGATATTTATCATTTCATCAGTGAAGAGAACGGGGGGCGAAACCGCAAACGTGCAGTCGTCGTATTCCTGCTAAAACGGCGAACGAAGAACGCTTCTCCCGCGACTGACCGTGATAGCCCAAAGGAATATACAGTATGCTATGGTGGTAGGTCTATGGTCATCGACCGGTCCTACTACTTTATGAAAGCGGGCCTGAATTTAGCGCGCGCGCTATTCGTCACCAATCAAACCGAGAAGAAACAACAGGCGGAGTTGGGCTACTGGCAGTTGCAAAAAGCGAAGAGCGGCGAGTTGTCCGCCGACCATTACGAGTACTTTTACACTACTCACTTCGATATCGACAAGGAGGAGTACCGGGGGAAACGGATTCTGGACATTGGCTGTGGTCCCCGTGGGTCGCTCGACTGGGCGACGATGACGAAGCGACGGGTCGGACTGGACCCGCTAGCCGAGGAGTATCAGCGTGCTGGTCTGATTCGGGACTCCGGGATGGAATACGTGGACAGTGGGGCCGAGGAGATACCGTTTTCGGACGACTTCTTCGACGTAGTCGTCTCGTTTAACTCGCTCGACCACGTCGACGACTTAGAAAAGACCATCAGTGAGATAACACGCGTCACCGCGTCTGGTGGTCTCTTCCTGCTCATCACGGACGTGAACCACGACCCGACTGTGACTGAACCGGTTTCCTATGAGTGGGACGTCGTCGATAGGTTCACGCCGCAGTTCGAACTTCACTGGAAGGACTGTCGAGAGAAATCCGAAGACGGAATCTACGCGAGTGCACGGGATGGGGAACCCTACGATTTTTCGAACGACGAGGCCCGGTACGGAGTCCTGTCCGCAAAGTTCGTGCGAGTCCCGGACGAGTAACTCTCCCGGGGAGAGATAGGGCAAACGCCGGGCGGAGACGCCTGACTAATTCGTAATTGGGGGAGAATGAACGCAGACATTTCACGACCCGAGAAGATAGGCGCTGTTCAAAAAATATTGACATATAGGTCGCTCTCGATGGAAGTGATAATTGTTCTGGGAGTCGCGGCTGGACTCCTCGAAGGCATCGGACTGAGTTCCCGAGTTCCGATAATCGACGCCATCCAGTCTAGCATGTACCCGTTGGGCAAGGGCGGCGCAGTCGAGATGTTCGCCCGCACTTACACGGCGATGGGAGTTCCGTTCACGCTCGATATCATCGTGGTGGGTCCCGTGGTCGTGGTGGGAGCCAAGTACGCGTTCGACTTCGGCGCGAGTGACGAAACGAGTGGAGACTTCCGCAGTGTGGTCGATTCGTCCGTGAACGCCACGGTCCGACTCCGGCGTAACGAGACGGCGGCCAACAACGTTTACCAGTTCGCCAGCGCCATCTCGATATTCGTGCTGATATACCTCGCAGTCACGTTCACGTCGAAGAGCCTCGGGATGCTGGGCGTGTTCCTGTTCGCCATATTCAGACTCGCCCCGATTTCAAGTATGCTCAACCATCGGGGCTACCCATCGGAAGGCAACCTCTCGAATGGCAAGTCCGTCGTCTCGGTACTGAATCGGATGTACTTCCCCGAGAAGGCCAAGCTAACCGCCGACCACGGCCAACTCTCGGGCGACGTCGTGACGTCGGTTCCAATCCGAGAGGGTACGGCCATCTCGGCGTTCACATCGACACGCTCCTCGAAGTGCGGTTGGTCTGCGGACACGACGCCCACAAGCAAATCGTCGCGGAGTCGCCCGTGGACGCGCCCTACCCGGACCTGCAACCCCACGACGCGAGTGAACGTACCGGGGAGACGCTCCGGAACCTCGGCTATTTGCCGGAGAGAGGCCGTGGGACTCCCGATAAGCGAACGGCGAACGCTTCCAGAACCGACGGTCTCCCAGAAACCGTTAGTCCCCGCTGAGTTAGACGGACGATATGTCTGATAAATTTTCGGCGGGCGACACGTCAGAGGGGGTCTCGACGACCGATGAGGCTGACAGCGGTTCGACGACCGACGCGCCGGACGGCGTCTCGACCGCCGACGCCGCCGAGAGCGACCCGACGGTCCTCGGGTTCACCGACCTGCGCCCGGAGGAACTGGTCGGACCGCTCGACGCCGTCGATTCGGGGAGTCGCGTCCTCTCGTTCCCGGAGGCGGGTCCGGCCGCGAAACTCGTTCACTCGGTCGTCGGCGGGGTCCGCGTCCTCCGGGAGTCGGACGTCGATGCGATACTGCTCTACAACGGAACCGGCGTGCTGGGTCTAGTCTCGGTCGTCCTCAGTAGACTCTTCGGCGTCCCCCTCCTGTTGCGGGTGAACGGGGACATCTACAGGCAGCACGCAGACAGGATGCGCGAACTGTGGGAGACAGACCGGTACGGTCGGACCGCGGTCTTCCTCATCTACCACCTCCTGACGAGACTGACGTATCTGGCCGCGAGCGGTTACGTCACCGTCTCGGAGGACCTGCGCGACCGACTCGATTCCGAATCGAGCTACCCCGACCGGACCGCGGTCAGTGCGCACAATCCGGTCGATGCGTCACGATTCGCCGACAGCGACGGGAGAGAGGCCGTCTGCGGCGTGGACCTCGACGGGACGCGAGTGCTGTTGACCGTGACGAACCTGAACTACGAGGGGAAGTATCGCGGCGTGGTCGAAATCGTCGAGGCTGTCACTGACATCCTCGCCGAACGCGAGGACGTGGTGTACGTCGTCGCGGGTGACGGAACTTACTTCGAGCGGTTGGCCCGGTACGTCGAGGCGAACGTTCCCGAGGAGGTGGCCGAGCGAATCCTCCTCCCGGGCTACGTCGAGGAGGTCCCGCCGGTGTTCGCCGCGGCCGACGTGTTCGTCTACAAGTCCTACATCGATGGCTACCCCAACGTGGTTCTGGAGGCTCAGGCCGCCGGACTCCCCGTGGTCGCGAATCCGGACTGCGGTATCGACGAGCAGGTCGCCGACGGCGAGACCGGGACGCTCGTCTCGGCGGCCGACCAGTCGGCGTTCGCCGACGCGGTGGACCGACTGCTGACCGACGAGAATCTTTGCGCGAGGGTGGGTCGGAGCGCGACCGAGCGTGTCCGGGCGCGGAACTCGAACGAGCGCGTCGGTCGCGAGTTGTTGGACGCGGTCGCCCGGATTCTGCGGTCGTAGTCGGGACACGGTGTTGTCCCGGACCGCCGCGACGTTTCGGTGTTTCCGACCGTTTCGGTAACCTCGGTTCTCTCGACGGTCTCGGCGCTCCCGCCGTTCCTGACGCTTCCGAACGAGGTGACGAGTAGTTCCGAACGAAACGACGAACAGAGCGGTTCGTATCGCACCCCGCCGCAACGTATTTCTATATATGCGTATTTGATACGGTGTCTGGGGGGTTCCGACGTACTCATGAAAGCAGTCATGTTAGGGGCTGGGCAGGGGTCTCGCTTGCATCCTCGGACCGACGGTAATCCGAAACTGTTCCTCGACGTGGACGGGGAGACGATATTCGAGCGCCAACTCGACGCGCTCGCACCGCTGGTCGAGGAGGGACTGGTAGACGAGCGCGTCGTCGTCGTGCTGGGATACGGGTTCACCGAGGACACGCTCGACGGTCGGAGTCGAACCGAGAAGATAGACGAGTACGTCCGTATCGACGACCGGTTCGAGTTCGAGGTCGTCGTCCTCCCGTACTGGAACGCGGTGGAGAACGCCGCCTCGGCGCTCGCGGGTCTCAACGTCGTGGACGACGACGCGCTGTTGCTCTGCGGCGACGTCATCACGACGGCGGAAGTACTCTCGACGGTGGTCGAGCAATTCCGCGACGACCACCGCCCGGACGGATACAGCACCGTCGCGGCCATCGAAGGCGTGCAGGACGAGATGACCGCCGTCCAGTGGGACGAGTCCGGAACCGTCACCGACTACGGCGCTATCGAGGGTCATCAGGAGGCGGGCATCTTCGTCCTGAACCGCGACCACTTCGAGACTGCCGGTCGGGTACTGAGTTCGAACGCGGTCGAAGACTGGTTCCCCATCGTCTTTCCGGCGGTGCCGTCGAAGGCCGTGACCATCGACCCGCGGCAGCACGTCGAGATAAACACCGAGGACCACTTCCGGGAGGCGGTGCGGAGTCTCCCGCTCGAACCGACGGACAGGAGCGAAATCGAACTGTGACGCTCACTGATGAGTGACCCACTCACCGACGCGGTCGGCGCGGTCGTCTCGTACCTGCTCCGGCCGCTCGTCTTCCTCCTGTCGCATCTCGTGCCGCGTAACGACCGCGTCTGGGCGTTCACCGCTGACCAGAGCGGTCGATTCGCGGAGAACGGTAAGTATCTCTTCCTCCACGCCGTCGGGCGGTCCGACGAGATTCGTCCGATATGGCTGGCCCGCGACCGCGAGGTGTTGACGGAACTGCGGGGGCGCGGCTACGAGACCTACCACGTAGACGACTGGCCGGGCAAATACGTCGCGTTGCGTGCCAGATGCGTGTTCACGTCCCACGGAGTTCCGTTCTGGCAGTACATCGGGGGCGCGACGGTCGTTCAGATGTGGCACGGGAACGCGCTGAAGCGACTCGGCAACGACATCGAGTCGGGCACTTCGTTGCTCGTCCGGTCGCACCGGAAACACGTCATCCGCAACTGGGACAGATTCGTGACGACCGGCACCGCCGACGCACTCGCGCCGTTCACCTCGGCGTTCGACGTCACTCCCGAGCAGGCGCTTCCGACCGGCTACCCCCGCGACGACGTGTTCTTCGAATCGGTCGAGGGAGCGACGGTCGGTCTCGGCGAGTACGACCGACTCCGGGAGTTGAGCGAGGAAGCCACCCTGATATCGTACATGCCGACCTCCCGCAACGCGTTCGAGGGCGACCAGGGGACCATCGACGGGAGCGAACTGGGAATCGAGGAACTCGACCGGACGCTGGTCGAACACGACGCGTACCTGCTCCTCAAGGCCCATCCGTGGTCGAACGTGGAACTCGACGAAGCCGAGTTCGACCGCGTGATTCTGCTCCCCTCCGACCTCGACATCTACCCGGTGCTCCCGCTGGTGGACGTGCTCGTGACCGACTACTCGTCGATTTACTTCGACTACCTCCTGCTCGATAGACCGGTGGTGTTCTACGCCTACGACCTCGACGCGTACCGCGACGCCCGCGGGTTCTACTTCGACTACGACGAGGTGACGCCGGGACCGAAACCCGAGACCTCGGACGAACTGCACGAGTGGCTACGGCACTTCCTTCAGGGTGACGACGGGTTCGAGGACGAACGCGCGCGAGTCCGAAATCGGTTCTTCCGGCATCAGGACGGTGGCGCGTCCGAGCGCATCTACCGCCACGTCCGGGACGAGGTTCTCGACCTCTCGGCGGACAGGTCCGATTCGGTCGAGGACGGCACGCGACGCGACACCGAACGGAGTGTCGAACCCGGGCGGTCGCTGTGAAAGCGCCGGACGCGACGGGGAACCCCCGTAACTGATACACCTATCGGCGGTGAGGAACGTCCGGACCGTTTCGTCTCGCAGGACCCTCTAGGCCGTTATGCTTACGAGTCGGGTCCAAATATAAGGGAACGGGGATTCTAATCGGACTGTGATTGGGGGACGATGAGCGGGAATATCTCTCGGGGGGAGAAGGTAGCAGCACTCAAAGAACTCGTCTACTACAAGCCGCTCCTCATGGGGGTGATAATGACGTTGGGAGTCGTCGCGGCGGTCCTCGAAGGTCTCGGCTTGAGCTTCCTCATTCCGATAATCGAGATTATCCAGTCCGGCGGCGAACCCGCCGCGGAGGGCGGCATCGTGGGCGGGTTCGCCCGCGTCTACTCGTTCGTGGGCATCCCGTTCACGCTCGAAACCATCGTGGCGGGCGTCATCGTGGTGATGGGCGTCCGGTACGCCTCGGGGTTCGGCGTGCTGTGGCTCGGACAGGCGCTCCGGAGCTACTACGAGGGCGACCTGAAACGGCAGGCGTTCGACTCGGCACTCGGCGCTCGAATCGCGTACTTCAATCAGAACGGCTCCGACGAGATACTCAACGCCATCGTCACGCAGTCGAAGTACGCGGCCCGGAGCGTCTCCTACATGGTGAAGATTCTAGAGCGGTCGCTGCTCGCGTTGATGTACGTGGCTATTGCGCTCTACCTCGCGCCGGTGCTGACGCTGGTGACTGGGACGGTGTTGGCCGCCGTCGCCATCGGAATCCGACAGGGACTCGAATCGGGGTACTCGGTCGGTGACCGCGTCACCGACGCCAACGAGCGGATTCAGGAGTCGGCACAGGCCGGGACGCAGGGCATTCGCGAGGTGAAACTGTTCGGCCTGACCGAGGAGGTCCGCCAGAACTTCCACAGCGCCGTGGATACGTTCGTGAACTCGACGGTGCGACTCCGGCGGAACGAGTCGGCGGTCAACAACGTCTACCAGTTCGCCAGCGCCATCTCGATATTCGTGCTGATATACCTCGCGGTCACGTTCACGTCGATGACCCTCGGGATGCTGGGCGTGTTCCTGTTCGCCATGTTCCGACTCGCCCCCATCCTGAGCGTGCTCAACCGCCGGGTCTACCAGTTGGAGGGGAACCTCCCGCACGTCATCAGGACCAACAACTTCGTGGCGGAACTCGAACAGAATCAGGAACCGACCACCGGAAGTGAGACGGAGGTCGACGAGGTTCGGGAGATAGTGTTCGACGACGTCTCGTTCTCGTACGCGAACGACGAACCGGTCCTCGACGGCGTCTCGTTCAGCGTCTCCAAGGGCGAGTTCGTCGCGTTCGTGGGCCAGTCCGGGGCCGGGAAGTCCACCATCGTTTCGTTGCTGAGTCGGATGTACCTCCCAGACGACGGGGAGATAACCGTGGACGGTCTCCCAATCGCCGACATCGACCTCGAGACGTGGCGGTCGAAACTCGCCATCGTCAGGCAGAACCCCTACGTCTTCGACGACACCCTCTGGTACAACCTGACCGTGGGGAACCGGTCGGCGTCGCGCGACGAGGTCGAACGCGCCTGCGAAATCGCGCAGGTCAACGAGTTCCTCGACTCGCTGGCGGACGGCTACGACACCGAACTCGGCGAGGAGGGCGTCAGACTGTCCGGCGGCCAGAAACAGCGAATCGCGCTGGCGCGTGCGCTGTTGAAGGAGGACGCCGACGTCCTCGTACTGGACGAGGCGACCAGCGACCTCGACTCGGTGACCGAACAGCGCGTGCAGGCCGGAATCGAGTCGATGGAGCGCGAGTACGCGGTCATCACGATAGCCCACCAACTCTCGACCATCCGGAACGCCGACGAGATAAACACTATCGAAGACGGTCGCATCGTCGAGCAGGGGAGCCACGACGTCCTCCTCGACAACGAGGGCACCTACGCCGACCTCTACAGTCGTCAGTACTCCGACTGACTCGGAATCAGCCACGACCCGTTCACATATTTACACTGTCCTTATGCACTCCGGGTGCGCTAGCGATTCGTACGGGCCAGTCCCTGCTGGCGATTGTCCCCCGGGTACAGTCAATGAAACCGACGCGACGACGGGTGCTTCTCGGTCTCGGCGCGCTCGCGGGCGGCGCGGGTCTCACCTACGCGGTGCACGACGACGGTCGAACGGGGAGCGACGAACCTCACGAGCGGGCACCGAAGACGAGGCGAACGATGCGACCGACTCGACGCGGTCCGAACTTGACCACCGAAGGAGGGGCGGAGACGACGGGCGAGCGCGGGGCGGAGACGACCGAAGACGCGGCCGAGACCACCACCGAAGACGAGGACGAGACGACGAGCGAGCGCGACGTGGACTTCCCCGAGCGATTCGTCGAGTTCTCGTTCGACCGGCGGAACTCCCTCGGGAAGTTCACGGAGCGCGACTTCGAGTCCAACCTCGAAATCGACGACCGCGGTATCTCCTCGGGGTCGGACTCGCTTCAGGTGACGTTTCAGAAGGGCAGTCACTACGGCACGTCGCTCCACTACAAGTTCGACGAGGCGGGGTACGCCGACTCCGAGGAACTACACGCACGCTACTACCTCCGGTTCTCGGAGACGTTCGACCTGCCGCGCGGTGCCGGCGGGAAGTTACCCGGCCCGGCCGGGACGTACGGGCGGGCGGGATGGGGCGGCCGTAGAGCGGACGGAACGAACGGGTGGTCCGCGCGGATGTACTTCACCCCGAGCGACGCCCCCGAGCGCCCGATTCAGCTATCGAGCTACGTCTACCACGCCGAGATGGACGGTCGCTACGGCGACATCTTCGAGTGGGACGAGTCGGCGGCGGGGCGTCTGGAACTCGGTAAGTGGCACCGAATCGACAACTACATCCGATTGAACACTCCCGGCAAGAACGACGGCGTGTTGAGGGGGTGGGTGAACGGAGAGCGCACGCTCGACGTGACCGACCTTCGATTCCGCGACGTGTGTTGGCTCAGAATCAACCAGTACTGGTTCGACTGCTACTGGGGCGGGTCGTCCCCCTCTCCCACCGACAATCGGGTGTACTTCGACCGAATGACGCTGTTCTCCGAACACCAACATCCGAACGAGTGGGCCGGGACCGAGACGGGGATGACGCCCAGACCCGAGACGTCCGAGGGGACTACCGGACCCGTGGACGCTGAGACCACTGCAACGAACGAAGCGACCGACGCTGACGCTGCGAACACGACCGGCGGGGAGACCACCCAGAGGACCACGGAGGCGACGGAGACGAGGGAAGCGGAGACGACGATGGAAGCGGAGACGACGAACGAAACGGCCGAGCGGACCACGACGGCCGACGAGCAGACGACGAAATAGTCCGCTCGGCGGAATCGCGTGGTGGAACGGAGGACTCGTCCCTCGGAAGCGACTCCGTTTAACCGCCGGAAGAGCATTCAAATATCTGCCGAGATTTTTATACTATCGGGTTGGCTGTTACGACGGATGAGAACCGTAATCGCGTTCCTGCGGGCCGCGTTGGCGGGGTCACTGTTGACGGTACTGTACACGAACCTCCTCTATCCGGTGTCGGTCGGACTGGTCGGCGCGATACGGGGACCGGAGTCCAGTGACTCGGGGGATGGGGCATCACCCGGCGGAGAGTCCTCGGGCGCGTCGTCGGCGAGCGCCGAATCGACTGACTGCGGGCCGGAAGCATCCCTCCCGAGCGTGTCGCTCGTCGTCGCGGCGTACAACGAGGAGGACGTCATCGCCGACAAGATAGAGAACAGTCTCGCGCTCGACTACCCCGACGAGAAGTTGGAAATACTCGTCTTCTCGGACGCGTCGAGCGACGCCACCGACGACATTGTCCGGTCGTACGAAGGCGTCGAACTGATTCGGGTCGAGGGTCGGGTCGGCAAAACCGAGTGCCAGAACGTCGTCGCCGACCGGGCCGACGGCGACATCCTCGTCTTCTCGGACGCCAACAGCATGTACGAACCCGACGCGATACGCCGACTCGTCGCCCGATTCGACGACGACGTGGGGTGCGTGGTCGGGGGTCTCCACTACGATAACGTCGGCGACAACACCGGCGGCATCCCCGTCTACCGGCGGTTCGAGCGGTTCGTCCAGCGCGCGGAGTCCCGGACCGGGTCCATCGTCAAGGGGAACGGTGCCATCTACGCGGTTCGGGCCGACGACTACGTCCCGCTCGCGCCCGACCTGATGAGCGACTTCGCCGAACCGATGGCGATTCGGTCGCTGGGCAAGCGGGTGACGTTCGCGCCCGACGCGGTGGCGCTCGAACGCGCTCGCGACGACCTCGACTCCCAGCGCGACGCCGAGAACCGAATCACGACGCGGTCGTGGCACACGCTCTCGTCGTTCACCGAACTGCTGAACCCCGCCGAGTACGGCACGTACTCGGTCAAACTCTGGTCGCGGACGGTGCTGCTGTGGCTCACGCCGGTCTTCCTCGGCGTCGCCGGGTCGTCGGCGCTCCTGCTAACGCTCCTCGAACCGACGCCGCTCCACCTCCTCGTTGCCGGAGGGTTCGGGGCGTTCGCGCTCTCGGTGGGCGTCACCGCCGGGGCCAAGCGGCGCGGTCGGTCGGTCCCGCTTCCACTGCAGGCGACGTACTACTTCGCGCTGCTCAACTACAGTCTGCTCGTCGGACTCTCGAACTTCCTCCGGGGTCGCAACGTCGTGACGTGGGACACCGACGAGCGGACCGACGAGACCGACGCGAGCGAAGCCAGCGAGACCGGCGCGGTCGACCCGCAGGACTGACTCAGCCGGATGGTTTTACCGTCAGTTCGTCGTACGCCGTCTCGATGCCGGACAACCGAGAGCGAACCGGAGGGTCGCGGGTGACTTCGTCGTCGGCGACCGGTGGCGAACAGAAGGCGTCCGAACCGGGGGTTTCGTCGGCCGACGACGTGCGCACGTCCGGGGATGCACCGAGCGCCGAGGCGCAGGTGTTGCACCTGCCGCACTTCGACTCGAACCCGTATCAGAAGAATCTGGCCGAGGCGCTCGAAGCGCGCGGCGTCTCGGTCACGCTGGCGAGCGGGTATCCGCTGGAGACGATGCGGACGGTCGCGTCCGAGGGGATTCCGGACGTCCTCCACCTCCACTGGATTTCGCCGTACCTCGTCGGCGACGGGCGACTCCGGAGCGCGGCGAAGGCCGCGGTGTTCCTCGCGGGACTGTTCGTCGCGCGACTCCTCGGCGTCCGAATCGTCTGGACCGCCCACAATCTAGTCGAACACGAGCGCAGGCACCCGACGTTCGAGCGATTCTGCAAACGATTCCTCGTGCGTCGCGTCTTCGACCGGGTGTTCGTCCACTGGTCGAGCGCGCGACTCCGACTGGTCGAGGAGTACGGCCTTTCGGGCGAGGAGCGCGCCGACCTCGTGACGATTCCTCACGGCCACTACGTCGAGGACTACGAGAACGACATCGACCGCGAGACGGCCCGAAACCGACTCGGTCTCTCCGACGACGCGTTCGTCTTCCTCTACTTCGGTCGCATCCGCCCGTACAAGCAGGTGCCCGCGCTGGTCGAGGCGTTCGGCCGACTCGACGCTGCCGACGCGCGCCTCGTGGTCGCCGGGAACGCGACCGACGACGAGTTGCACGAGCGGGTCGCCTCCCGGGCCGCCGCGGACGACCGGGTCCGGTCGGTCCTCGAATACATCCCCGACGACGAGGTACAGACGTACATGAACGCGGCCGACGCCGTGGTCTTCCCCTTCCGCGATATCTTCACGTCCGGCAGCGTCCTGCTCGCCATGTCGTTCGGAAAGGCGGTCGTCGCACCCGAGTCGGGGTGTCTCCCGGACGTGGTCGGCGAGTCGGGCGGCGTCCTCTACGACCCCGACGACCCTGTGGGCCTGCCGACCGCCATCCGGAAGGCGCTGTCCCGGGACGTGGCGTGGATGGGTCGTCGCAACTACGAGACCGCGGTCGGCTACTCGTGGGACGACGTGGCCGAGCGAACCGCCGCCGCCTACGCCGAACTGCTGGACTCGCGCTGAGTGGGGTCGTCGCTCGCCTCCACCGTCGCTACGGACCCAAATTCCGGGCTATCTGGTCGGCGGTCCGCCGCAGGTTGTAGGCGTTCCAGACGAATCGGTGACCGTCGAGGAGCGTGAGACCGCCGCCCGACGAGATGGTGTGTCGCCCGGCCGACAGCGGACCGTCCTCGTTCGGTGCGATGTCGGCGACCGCCTCCTCCGAGAACGCTGTCGGCGTGAGTTCGGTCACGCGATTGACGACGATTCGGTGCCCGTACCACTCGGCGCAGTCCTGCGTCGGCCGATAGAGGTCGCCGTCGGTCACCCACGGCGTGCCCGCCGGTCTGGCCGCCCGAACGTCGGTCTTGACCGGGTTGTTCGCGTGTGGACGCCACGGACCGGTCAGTTCGGGGGCGTGCCAGAGGTAGAGGTTCGTGTTCACCATGTCGTCGCGCTTCGTGAAGAAGAGCCACCACCTGCCGTCGTGACGGACCGGCGTCGGGTCCACGCCCGCGACGTCCGGTATCAGGGTTCGCTCGCGCTCCCACTCGTCGGGCGATTCGACCCGGTACAACGCTATCTCGTTCGCCTCGTGCATCTCGGGCGTCGCGTAGAGGTCGCCCTCGTGTCTGAAGAGGTACGGGTACGAGAGGTGGTAGGGTCTGTCGAGTGCGGTTCCGACGGTGGGGTCGGGGTCGTCGTAGTTCAGGTAGGAGATGTTCCCGGAGTCGTCCTCGTAGGAGTACTTCTCGAAGAAGACGAAGGTGTCGCCGTCTATCGCCGCGGGGAAGGGGTCGGCGACGAACTCGGTGTCGGTCGGCGAGGAGTACCACTGGACGGTGGGCGACCGCTCGTCGTCCACGAAGTCCCGGACCGACGCGTCCGACACGCCGATGCTCCACTTCTCGTACCCGCGCGCCACCTCCCGGAGCATGGCGGCGGCCCGCCGCGCGTCGAACCGCAGAATCTGGGACGGACTCGGCGACCGATAGACGGGCGCGTCCGTCTTCGAGGGGGGCTGTTCCAGATACCCCGCCTCCCCGTTCAGGATGTCGGTGGCGACCTGCGCGGGCCACCGCGAGGTACCGGACAGCGTCCGGTCCAAGTTCGTGCTCCACGAGAACGGCACCGTGGGGAAGTACCCCCGTCGAAGGATGACGCCGCCGTCGAGGCGCTCGGTCAACCGCTGTAACACCGCCCCTGTCACGGAGTCGTCCTCGTATATCTCCCAGAAACACGGCGGCAGGCCCCTGTACTTCTGCTCGTCGCCGTGGTGGAACGACCAGACGCCGTACCGCGACGCGTCGAGAATCTCGCCCTTGATGATTCCGAAGGCGAACCGCAGAACGAAGTCGAGGTCGAACGACCGAATTCGGTCGACGTCCGACGCCGAGAAGTACTCGGCGTACCCCTCCTCTCGCACGTCGCAGTGGATTCGCTCGACGCCGTCGAGTTCGGCGGACAGGTCCACCGGCTTTCGCGACTCTCCGTCGCCCGCGACGTGGTGCTTGTACAGTCGCCACGTCACCTTGTTCACCGTCTCCCTCGCCCCCTCGGACTCCACCGTCTCGACTACGGACCGCGCCATCTCCGCGACCCGGCCGAGACCCGACTCGGGAGTCGCGTCGTTCACCCGTCGCTCGTCGACGACGAGGAGTCTCGGCCGGACGTTCTCCACGTCGAGCAGGTGTCGAACACACTCGGCCTGCCAGTGGTCGAACGTCGTGCCGGTACACATGATGCCGAAGTCCAGCGTCGAACTGTCCTCGCTCATGTCGCGGGTTCCCCGTGGGTCGCCGACGCGGCGCGGAAACGACTCTCGGTGCTCTCTGCGGTTGGAAAGACCCCTCTCATGTTCACCCGCCGGGACGACGGCGCGAGCGCTCAAATAGCTCTCGGTAGTTTGACAGCCGCGGCGGCGGGAAATTACCGGTTGCGGACCAGGTGGGGTCGATGGTCGTTCGCGGCCGCCGACTGCTCTTCGAATCGACGTCTCGGTATCCGGAGACCGACCGCGTCTTCTGGTGGTCCGCCGCTGCGTCCGGGGTTTCGGCCGCGTTCCGAACCGGACGTACCACGGTCAGTATACTTATGACGGTCGTCGTGGAAGCTTCCACGAAGCGACCGGTTCGCGGGAGCGGATGCGAGCGCGGGCGTGGAGGTGGATGGGAATGCGGACGCAGGAGAGAACACGGACGCGAATGGGAAACCGGGAGTGGGGAAGCGCAGGACCGCATCTGCTATCCGGCGTTTCGGCGACCAGTGGGCACTGAACGAACCGGCAAACCGCGAGACTGCGGGCGAGACGAGACTACGGGGGAGTAGAACGTGGGGCGACGAACACTCAAAGCACTCGGCGTAGCCGCGTTTACGATACTCACGGCGTTGGGCCTGACAGCGGCGTCTTCGAGTGCCGAAGGATACGAAATCTCCATCTACGCCGCCTATCCCTCGTGGTTCTGGTGGGGACTCGTCGCCACGTTCGTTCTCGGAACCGTCGTCGTCCTCCACTCGAAGGACGTCGTCCACGGGCGACGATACTTGGCGCTCGGGACCGGTATCATGCTGTTCGCCAACGCCTTCCTCCTCCTCATGCCGCTCGCGCGGGGCTACGCCGTCTTCGGCGGCGGGGACATGTTCACTCATCTCGGCCGCGTCATCGAAATCCTCGAAAACGGCCACCTGAACGAGGGCAACTACTACCCCGGAATCCACCTCCACGCGGTGATGCTGATGGAGGTAACGGGGCTGGACTACTACACGATAAAGAACGTGCTGGCACCCGTCTTCTCGGTGGCGTACTGGCTCGGCATCTTGGCGCTGGCGGTGCGCGTGACCGAGGACTCGACGGCGTTCCACTACTTCGTCCCCTTCGCGCTCCTCCCGATTCTCAAGCGCTCGGAGGTGTACTTCGGCCCGAACGTGCTGAGTTTCAGCCTCTATCCGCTGCTGCTGTACGCGCTGTTCAGCGTCCGGCGCTCGCGCAATCGGTTCGTGACGCTGGTCGCGCTCGTCTTCTCCTACTTCATCTTCACCCATCCGGTCACGACGCTCATCGGACTCGGGACTATCGCGCTGGTGGCGGCGTCGCGTCTCGTGACCGCCCGGGTACGCGGCGACCGACTCCCGCTCAAGCGGTCGGTCACGGTCGTCACGATTCCCGTCGCCGTCGGCGTCGTCTTCGTCTCGTGGTACTACTCGTTCCTCAAGATTCTGACGATGACGGTGAGCATGCTCGCGTCGCTTGTATTGGGAATCGGCACGTCCCAGTTGGGCGAGTACTCGAACGCGCTCCAGAACGTGCCACTCTCGCTCGCGGACCTCCTCGGCGTCGTCGTCTTCCGGAAAGGGACGGAGATTCTGCTCACTGTCGGCACCGTCTTCGTAATCCTCTACCTCGCCTATCACGTCAAGTACCGCGACTTGGAACTGCGCTGGGAGTACCTGTTCTGGGTTGCCGGGTTCGGTCTCTTCTGTGCCGTGGCCGCCGTAATGCTCGTCAAACCCATCATGCTCACGTGGACGCGCGTTTTGAAATTCGCCGAGTTCTTCGCAGTTCTCCTCGTCGCGACGGCCGCGTACGTCTATGCCGGTCGGTCTCGGCGGACGGTCGGAAGACGCGACGTCGTCGTCGTGGGCGTCGTTCTCGTCTTCGTCACGCTCATTGTGTTCGGGACTTACAACTCGCCCCTCCAGCGAGAGACGAACAGTCACGTCCCCGAGACCCGAATCGAGGGGATGGAGTGGTACCTCGACCACCGCGACGCCGACCGGTTGGCGTTCGGGTTCACCTACCGATACGAACACGCCTTCGAGGGCGTCAGTCCGAACCCGCGAGCGTACGCCGAGCGGCCGATACCTGCCCACTTCGGTTACGACGAGAACGCGACGTTCGCCACGCGGAACCGGGCCGGGAGCTACCTGCTCGTGACTCAGCGTCTGGAGGAGTACTATCCGGCACTCCACCCGGAGTATCCCCAGCACTGGCAGTTCACGCCGCGGGACTTCCGGCGACTCGACCGCGACGAGCGTCTCGGCAAGATATACGCCAACGGCGGAATCCGCATCTATCTGTCGAGTTCGGAACTGCCCGGGAGGCCCGGCGGCCAGAACGCGACGGCGGCACCCGCGACGCGCGTCGGTCCTATCCGAGGTGAATCTCGATGGAGTGGAGGATGACGGCCGAGAAGCAGGCGAGTCCGCCCGAGAGGATGAAGAACAGCGACGCGATGGCCAGTCCGACCGGGAAGTCGCCGGTGTGGAACAGGTTGGTGAGCGCCCAGTAACCCAGTCCGAACCCGACGGTGGCCGCTAGGAACCCGGGGACGCCGATGAGCATGATGGGTCGCTCCTGCTCGATGAGCGTGAGGATGTTCCTGATGAGGACGACGCCGTGCGAGAGGGGATGCTGACTGTTCGAGTTCTCCGAGTCGTACGTGATACGAGTGCCGACCTCCTCGATGGCGTAGTTCCGGTTGAGCGCGTGGTGGATGATGTCCGTGCTGGCGCTCATTTGGGTTCCGATGGCGTCGTCCCGGGCGATGGTCCGAATCGCGTCGGTGTCGTACGCCCGGAACCCGCTCTGGGTGTCGCGTATCCACGACCCGTGTCCGATGGTTCCGAGACCGACGTTGGTCAGCGTGTTGATGACGAAGAGACCGAACCGGCGATAGAGGGGCACGTCGCTGTCGCCCTCGAACCGACTCCCGATGACTATCTCTGCGCCGCTCTCGCGCTGGGTCTCGACGAGGTTCGGCACGTCCGCGGGGTCGTGTTGCCCGTCGCCGTCGAGTATCACCAGATGCTCGACGCCGAGGCGGTCGGCCTCCTCGAACGCGGTCTTGAGCGCGCCGCCGTACCCCTGATTCCGCCGGTGTTTGACGACGGTCGCGCCCGCCTTCTCGGCCCGCTCGGCGGTGTCGTCGTCGCTGCCGTCGTCCACGACGACGATGCGGTCGGCGAACTGTGCGGTCTCGGAGACGACTTCGCCGATGGTCTCGGCCTCGTTGTACGCGGGAATGGCGACTAACACCTCGGTCTGGTCCGCGCAGTCCTCGAACGCCGCCGCCCCGATTGCGGCCTCCACGACGTACTCCTCGGAGGTCTCGAAGTCGTCGATGGTCCGGGAGTAGTCGATGGGTTCGGAGGGCGTGTCGTGCCATATTAGTCCGCTGAACCCGTACGTCTTCGCCACCCTCACGAGCGTCGATTGGGTCTCATCCGACGAGTCGGTCGTGTCGAGGACGAGCGCCCCGGCCTCGTCGGCTATCCGGATGGACTCGCGAGTCGCGCTCCTGTCGTGGCTGACCAAGACCGGGTGGTCGCGTATCTTCGCCCGCAGGGTGGTGCGGGCGATATCCCCCGGCGTCGCCTTCGTGGCGTCGATGGCCACGGTCGGTCGCTGCGTCTCTGCGACCGACACTGGTTGGTCCTCTAAGTTCCTCATGCGTGTCGTTTTCCCCCGCTAGACTCCTGCGCGTGTACCAGCATGAGATACTTAGTTACGTGTTTCGTAGAACAGGCGTTTCAGACGGTAACGTCCCAGAAATCCCGACTTTCCCGTCGCAACGTCGATTACCGTCGCGTGGAGCGCCGGTATTAGACCGTTGAACGGGCGTTCGACGTCGGTATCGTCCCGACTGAAACCGCCCGACTGTGCGGAGGTCCGGAGCGTAACGAGCCGTTTTTACTGCGACAACAATTGTCAAACGGAGCCTAGCTTCGCAGTTCCCGACTACGACCTGTTCGGGCCACTCCGTGAACGCACGAGGTGGATGTGACGGTCACCCTGTTCTGGGGCTACTGGCGCTCCGGCCCGGGGTCGAGAGGCAGTTCGCCGAGAACCGCGGCGAGCGGACGGCCGAGCCTAAACGGACGAATCGCTCGCCTCGCTCTCGAACCGTCCCGGCAATTTATTAGCCGCTCGCTGGTAGCGAGGGCGAGACGGAGGACTCGGTACACGGACTCGCGAGTTCCCCGCCATACTCGCGAGAATCGCCGTCACAGCGTCTCCGCGACCGGCACTGACCCGAGTCCGGGAAACTCACTGGGGGTACTTCGGATGACATCGTTGTACATCGCACACACGCCGTACCACGTCGTCTTAGCGAGCGCGCTCGCTTCGGAGCACGACGAAACGGAGGGCGACCAGCACCTGCTCGGGATTCTAGACTCGGACATGGAACCGATGCTGGAGTCGATACGAGGAGCGCACGACAACCCGTTCGACGAGGTCCGGACGCTGGCCGGGGCGGCCACCTTCGCGTCGAGAATCGCCCACACCTCCCGATTGACGCAGGTCCGAGCGCGGTACAACTGCTTCGCGGTCCGGCGGTACGTCGCCGACAACCGCACGAACGAGGTGTACTCGTTCAACGACCAGCGACCCGAGGACCAAGCGGCGTTCGACGCGGTGACACGGGACGAATCGCTCCGCGACGTCCGGAGGGTCTACGTCGAGGACGGCACCAGCGCGTACACCTACATGAGACGGGAGTGGAGTTGGTTCGAGACGGTGAAGATGAAACTGTTCTACGGCCGGTGGCGGACGCAGGTCGAGGAACACGGCTCTTCGAAGTGGGTGGACGAGGTCTACGGGTCGTTCCCCGACCACGTTCGGCCCGACCTCAGAACCCGTCCGGTCTCCGCGCTCCCGCGCGAGGCGGTGCTGGCGCTCGGCGACCGCTCGTGGTTCCGGCGATACTTGGAGGCGTGCCACGTCGCGGATACGCTCGACGAACTAGACGGTGTCGTCTTCGTCGCTCTCTCGGAGGACGTGGACTTCGACGGCGAGTACGTCGAGACCATCGAGTCCGTAATCCGGCGGTTCGCCGACCGCGGCGAGCGAATCGGCGTCAAGTACCACCCGCGGGAGTCCAATGAGTTCCTGAACCTCGACGGGAGTTCTGCGGTGGTCCTCCCGCGGGGTATCCCGGCGGAGGTCATCTTCGTCGCCAACCCCGACGGTATCCGGTTCGTCCTCGGCAACGTCTCCACGTCGCTGCTGACGGCGCGATGGTTGTGCGAGGACGTGACGGTCCTCTCGCTGGCGCGGGTGTTCCAGAGCGACTTCGAACACCTGATTACGGTGTTCGAGTCGCTGGGGATACGCGTCACCGATAGCCTCTCGGAAGTCGCAGCGCCGCCGCGCTGAGCTATCGGGGTCGAAACCGCACCAGCGCCCCCGAACCGGCGGGCGACGGATTTTTACTCGGGTTCGTCGTTTGTACCGCCATGGGTGACGGGGAGCCGTCGAGACTCGAATCGCGTTTCGAAGCGCTCTGGCCGATTCCGCGCAGCATCACTGGACCCGGGTTCCGGGAGAGTCTGGCGGTTCTTCGGAAGGACATCCCACTCGACGTGGAGGGGGTCCCCTCCGGGACGGCGGTCTTCGACTGGGAGATACCCCCGGAGTGGCGGATTCGCGAGGCGCGGTTGACCGGACCCGACGGCGACGTGTACGCCGACTTCGACGAGACGAACCTCGCCGTGGTGAACTACTCGGAACCGGTGGACGAACGCCGCACGCTCGACGAACTGGACCCGCACCTCCACACGTTGCCGCGACTGCCGGACGCGACCCCGTACGTGACGAGTTACTACGAACGCGACTGGGGCTTCTGTCTCCCCCACGACACGTACGAGTCGCTCCCCGAGGGCGAGTACCACGCCTACATCGACAGCGAGTTCGTGGACGGGGAACTGAACTACGGCCACGCGGTTCTGGAAGGCGAGAGCGACAGGGAAGTCCTCCTCAGTACGTACCTGTGCCACCCGTCGCTCGCCAACAACGAACTGAGCGGACCGCTCGTCCTCACGTCGCTGTACAAGCGACTCCGGGACTGGGACCGCCGGAAGTTCACCTACCGGTTCGTCGTCGTCCCGGAGACCATCGGGTCGCTGGCGTACCTCTCGCGGTACGGCGCACACTTGCGGGAGAAGGTGGTGGGCGGTCTCGTCCTGACCTGCCTCGGCGGGCCAAACGACGACCTCTCGTACAAGCGGACGCGGCGCGGAAACGCCCTTCTCGACGAGGTCGTCCGACACCTCGACGAGTACACCGACGCCGAGTTCCGGTTCCGGACGTTCGACGCGACCGGGTCCGACGAGCGCCAGTACTGTTCGCCGGGGTTCGACCTCCCGGTGGGCCAGTTCGCTCGGACCGTTTACGACGAGTACGAGGGGTATCACAACTCCCGGGACACCAAGTCGTTCATGGGCATCGCCCCGCTCGTCGAGAGCGCCGAGACCATCGAACGCGTTCTCCGCAACTTCGAGCGAGGCGGCTACTACCTGAACCAGAACCCCCACGGAGAGCCGATGATGAGCAAACGGGACCTCTATCCGACCGTGAACGACCCCGCCGAGGCCGACGGGGTCGTCCCGACGGGTACGCCGACGGCGACCGCGACCTCGTGACCGACATGATGCGACTCCTCACCTACAGCGACGGGAGCCACTCGGTCGTCGAGATAGCCGAGCGATACGACGCGTCCGTGGAGACGCTCGCCGGTCCGCTCGACCGACTGCGCGAGGTCGGACTGCTGGAACCCGCCGCGTACACGCCCGACCACTCCGACCGGTTCGATTTACCGGCAGAGGAGCGCTAATGGCGCATCTCGCTATCCGAGCGGACGGCGGTCCGGACATCGGGTACGGACACCTGATTCGGACCGGCGCGCTCGCCGAACGCGTCCTCTCGCGGGGCCACGCGGTCACGTACGCCACGACCACGCCCGAGTCCGTCCGGAACGTCTGTCCCGACCCCGTCGAAGTCGCCGAACTCCCGGCGCGCGACGACCCCGCTCCGTTCGTCCGGTGGCTCGATACCGCGAACCCGGACGTGGCGTTCACCGACGCCTATCCGGTGGACACGGCGTATCAGCGCCGGGTCCGAGAGGCGGTGCCGCTGGTCGTCACGCAGGACGACGACCGACACGCCGTCTGTGCGGACGTGTTCGTGAACGGGAACCTCGACGCCGTTGAGCGCGAGTACACGTTCGTCGGTTCGGCCCCGGAGTTGCGTCTCGGGACCGACTACGTCCTCCTCCGGAGCGAGATTACGGAACGCGCCCGCCGCGAACCCCCGTGGCGAGAGACGCCCGAGCGCGCCGTCGTCACGATGGGCGGGAGCGACACGGCCGACCTGACGCCGACCGTCGTCCGCGCGTTCGACGGACTCGACCTCCGCGTGGACGCCGTCGTCGGGCCGGGGTTCTCCGAGAGGCAAGCGGTGGCAGTCGAGAACGCCGCCGCCGACGTGTCGGCCGACGTGACGGTCCGCCGCGACCCCGACGACTTGGCGGACCGACTGTTCCGGGCCGACTTCGCGGTGAGTACGGCGAGTAGCACCACGTACGAACTGCTCGCGCTGGGGACGCCCATCGTCTGCGCGCCAGTCGTGGACAATCAGGAGTCGATAGCCGACGAACTCGACCGGCGGGACGCCGCGACGGTCCTCGGCCGCGATGCCGACGGGGAACGCTTCGTTCGGGGGATAGCGGAGTACGCGTCGAATCCGGACCTCCGGCGAGAGCGGCGTGAGCGCGGCCGCGAACTCGTGGACGGCCGCGGTTCCGAACGCGTCTGTCGAGAAGTACTCTCGCTGGCGGACGGGGAGTCGGACGCCTGAGCAGAGAGTCGGACGTCTGAGGCGGATTCCTACTCGTTCACGTCGTCCCACTGGATACCGTCGCCCTTCGAGATGTCCCGGGCCGCGGTGCGTCCCACGATGTCGTCGTAGTGTTTCGGTTCGACGCCCGCCTCTCGTTCGCCGGGGCGAAGCACCTTCACGGCGTCCGAGGTGATGGTTTCGTCGGCGGCGATGTCCCGCGTCGCGTGGACGGCGCGCCGGGCCTTCTCGTGGAGTTCTCGTTCGACGTCTAACACGGTCTTCTCTCCCGACCCGAGCGCCAACTCCGTGTCGCGAATCGCCGTCACCATCTCGGCGAGTTCGTCGGGTTCGAGCGCGAACTCGTGGTCCGGTCCTTCCATCGTCTTGTCGAGCGTGAGGTGTTTCTCGACGACGCTCGCGCCGAGGGCGACGGCGGCGGACGGCGCGACCACGGGGTCGAGCGTGTGGTCGGAGAGACCGGTCGGAACGTCGAACTCTCGGGCGAGCGTCTCGACTACCCCGACGTTGGCCTCGTGAATCGGCGTGGGGTAGGAGGCGACGCACTGGAGGAGCGCGAGGTCGGTCGCGCCCGCGTCCCGAAGGACCTCGACCGACTCGCGCACCTCCGACAGTTCGTGCGCGCCGGTGGACAGGATAATCGGCTTGTCGGTGTCGGCGAGGTGGCGGAGGAACGGGTGGTGGCTGCTCGTGTAACTCGCCACCTTCCACGCGGGCACGTACTCCGCGAGTTCCGCCGCGGACCGCTCGTCGAAGGGCGTAGAGAGGAACTGGACCCCGCGCTCCCGGCAGTAGTCGTGGAGTTCCGGAATCCACTCGTAGGGCATCTCCATCGCCTCGACGATGTCGTAGATGGAGTCGTCGTCGTTCAGGTACTCGACCTCGCCGCTGTCCTCGACGTAGAGGTCCTCAGCCCGGAACGTCTGGAACTTCACGGCGTCGGCCCCGGCGTCGGCGGCGACGTCTATCAACTCCTCGGCGGTGTCGAGGTCCCCGTTGTGGTTCGACCCGGCTTCCGCGATTACGTACGTCGGCTCACCCGGCCCGATGGGCCGCCCCCCGATGCTGAACCCGTCCATAGGTCACGTACCGACGGCGCGTCGGTTAAAACTAGCCGCTACCCCTCATCGGTAGTGTCGGTGAAGCCGCGTCACGGCGCGAACGACGTCGTCTACGTCGCCGTCGTCCATCCCCGGGAACAGCGGTAGCGAGACGAGTCGCTCGTAGACCGTCTCGGTCTCGGGGAACTGTCCGCGCTCGTAGCCGTACTCCTCCTGAAAGAACGGGTGGTAGTGGAGCGGCACGTAGTGGACCTGCACGTAGACGTTCTCCTCGTGCATCGCGTCGACGAACTCCTCGCGCGAACACCCGAACGCCTCGCCGATTTCGACGGCGTAGAGGTGTAACATCGGGTCCACGTCCTCGCGGACGACCGGGGTCCGCAGTCCGGGAATTTCCTCGAAGGCTTCGTCGTAGCGGGCCGTAATCTCCTGCCGACGGCGTTTGAACTCCTCCAGTCGGTCCACCTGCACGACGCCGAGCGCCGCCTGCATGTCGGTGACGTTGTAGTTGTAGCCCAGTCCCGTGGCCACCTGATACCACGGTTCATCCTCGTGACCGTCGGGTTCGTAGTCCATGTCGAACGAGCGAAGCGACCGGAGACGCCCGGCCAGCGCGTCGTCGTCCGTGACGACCATCCCGCCCTCGCCGGTCGTGATGTTCTTGACCGGGTGGAAACTGAAGACCGCCATGTCGCGCTCCGCGCCGACCGGTCTCCCCTCGACTCGCGTCCCGAACGCGTGGCTGGCGTCCCAGATGACGGTCAGGTCGTGTTCGTCCGCCACGTCGAGCAGCGCGTCGATGTCGCAGGGGTGACCGCCGTAATGCATCGGGACCAGTCCCTTCGTGTCGTCGGTTATCGCGTCCCGAACCGCGTCCGGGTCGAGGGTCCGGAGTTCCGGGTCGATGTCCGCCAGCACGGGGTCGGCACCGGTGTGGCACGCGGGATAGGCGGAGGCAACGAACGTCAGGGGCGTCGTGATAACCTCGTCGCCCGCGCCGAACCCCGCGGCCCGTCCGGCCAACTGGAGCGCGGTCGTGCCGGAGGTGGTCGCCACGGCGTGTTCGACGCCGACGAACTCCGCGACCGTCTCCTCGAACTCGTCCACTCTCGGCCCGCGGGTGATGTAGTCGGATTCGAGCGCCTCGACGACTGCCTCCTTCTCCCGTTCGCCGATGCTCTGCCCGCCGTACCCGAGGGGTTCAGTTCGAACCGGCTCGCCGCCGCGAATCGCCGGCGTCTCGTCGGTCATGACGCGCCCTCACGCTCCCGGAGCCAGTCGCGGAGTCGTTCGACACCCTCCTCCAGCGACACCTCCGGCGTCCACCCGAGCAGCTCCTCGGCCTTGCCGGCGTCGCACCGGAGTCGCTGGACCTCGCTCTGGGGATGGTGGTGTTCGACGTGCGTTATCTCGGTCCCCTCCGAGGCGACGACCGCCGCGAGGTCGTTGATGGAGATGTCGGTCCCGGTACCCGCGTTGATGACCTCGCCCGTCGCCTCGTCGCTGAAGGCGGCCTCGATGATGAACCGCGCGCAGTCAGTGCAGTAGAGCAGGTCGCGCGTCTGGGTGCCGTCCCCGAAAATCTTCAGCGGTTCCCCCGAGAGGTCGCGGTCCACGAAGATGGAGACGACGCCGCCCGCCATCCCGGTCTTCTGGTACGGACCGTAGGTGTTGAACGGCCGGACGACGGTCACCGGCAGGTCGAACCCGTGGTAGTAGGACTCGGCTATCTCCTCGGCCGCCAGTTTCGTGCCGGCGTACGGCGAGTTCGGGTCTGTCGGATGGTCCTCGTCTATCCCGCCGTCCGACGACGCCACGTCGTAGACCATGCACGTCCCGACGAGCGTCAGCGGGGTGTCGGTCCGTTTGCACGCCGTGAGGACGTTCTGGGTCCCGACGACGTTCGTGTCGAAGTGCGCCTCCGGGTTCTGCAGGCTGTCTTCTACGTCTATCAGCGCCGCGAGGTGAATGCACTTGTCGATAGTGTCATCGAAGAGCGTCTCCACGTCACCGACGTCTCGAACGTCTCCTTCGACGAGTTCGAAGTGCGGGTCCGAGCGAAACTCCCGGACGTTTCGGCGCGACCCGTTCGACAGATTGTCGAGACCGCGAACGCGATAGCCCCGTTCCAGCAACCCGTGGACGACCCACCTCCCGATGAACCCCGCCGCTCCGGTCACGGCGACAGTATTCGTTGCCATCGCTGTACGACCACCACTTCCTCGCTAATGAAACGTTGGGCGTTTCTCGCGGTCGATACGCCCCGCCGACGCTCGTGGCCGTGCGCGGAGATGTCGCGGCTGAGTCCACGCGACTGCGACCGCGTGTTCCGGCCGTTTCCGCGGGTCTTCTCCGCCGATAATGGACCATTTCCGGGACGGGCGAGCGGAAAGCCTACGAATAACAAAGTACGGACGAACGGTCTATGCCACCTGATTACGCGTGATAGAGAATCAAAACGTGCTCGTAACCGGCGGGGCGGGGTCGGTCGGCCGGTCGCTGGTTCCGCCGCTCCTCGCGAAGGACCCCAACGTGATTCGGTTGTTCGACAGCAACGAGAGCGGTCTGGTGCAGGCCGACCGCGAGTTCAACGACGAGCGCCTCCGGTATCTCCTCGGCAACATCCGGGAGCGGCCGCGGCTAGCCAGAGCGATGGAGGACATCGACGTCGTCATCCACACCGCCGGAATCAAACACGTGGACATCTCCGAGTACAACCCCTTCGAGGCGGTGAAGACCAACGTCCTCGGTCTCCAGAACGTCGTCGAGACGGCCACCGAAGCGGGGGTTGACCGGGTCGTCTTCACGAGCAGCGACAAGGCGGTCACTCCGGCGAACACCATGGGAACGTCGAAGCTACTCGGGGAGAAACTCACCACGGCCGGGAACAAGTACCGCGGGTCGTCGGACCTCCGGTTGACGTCGGTCCGCTTCGGGAACGTCATCAACTCCTCGCGGTCGGTCGTTCCGGTGTTCGAAGAGCAGATTCGGAACGGGGGTCCGGTGACCCTGACTGACGAACGGATGACGCGGTTCTTCCTGACCTACGGCGACGTGGCCGACCTGATTACGACGGCGATAGAGAAGACCGGCGGCGGCGAAGTCTTCGTCCGGAAGATGCCCGCCGTCCGCATCGAGGACTTGGCCGAGACCATGATAGACACGCTGGCGGAGAAGTACGGGCACCGCCCCGCGGACATCGACATCGAACTCATCGGCCGGCGGGTCGGCGAGACGCTCCACGAGGAGATAATGACCGAGCGCGAGGTCGAACGGACTGTGGAGAACGACGAGTACTACGCGATACAACCCGAGACCACCGAGAAGAATCGGTTCCTCGAATACGACGGTCTCCCCGATTTCAGTCCCGCGGAGGGCATCGTGCGCTCGTCGAAGCGCGCGGAGAAGATAGACCGCGAGGAGATAGAGCAGATGGTACTCGACTCTGTCGGCGACTGATTCGCGGCCGGTCGGTCAGGTATTGGACCACGAGAGACCCGGATACCCGAGTTCGTTCCGACGGTCTATCCGCCGGTTTCGAGATACTCGGCGTACCGCTCGACCTTCTCGGTGTACTCCTCTCTGAACAGGTCTCCGTCGTAGTACTTCTCGCCCCGCGAGAGCGGCCGGGTGGTCCCGCCGACGCCGCGTTTGAACTGACTGATGTTGACCTCTTTGTCCGAAGCGAGGTGGGGGAACGTCCGGTCGAAGAACTGCCACCCCGGTTCGTAGGTGTCGAGACCCCGCTCGACCATCCACTTCATCGCCTCCCACTGGAGCAGGTGCCCGATTCCGAGGTCGTAGGTGTCCGAGTCGGGGTCGCGAGCGGACGAGGCGTAGTAGACCCCGCCGTCGTACGCGAGGAAGTACGAGAATCCGACGTACTCCCCCTCGTACTTCGCTCCGACGAGGAATGCCTCGTCCGCCGTAATCCAGTCGTACATCATCTCGAACGTCTCGTCGGGTCTGGTCTGTCCCCCCGCGTCCTTGATGTGACACTGTTTGTACTGGTCGTGTATCGATTCGGTGACGTTCTCGCTGTCGAACACGGTTGCTTCGAAGGTGTCCGCGGCGTCGTCGATGGACCGCCGGTAGTCCCTGCGGAGGTCGGCCCTGATGTCGTCGATATCCCTGTCGAGGTCCACCAGTTGCGTGTGTATCGAGGTATCGACGAACCCGTGTCGGACGAGGTAGTTGTAGCTCTCCGTCCCGGTGGGTGTTTCCTCCGCGAGCGACGGATGTTGCATCTTGACCCGCTGTACACCGTGTTCGGCGGCGCGCTCGTCCACCTCGTCGAATATCATCCCCTCGATGGTGTCGCGCTCGCCCTCCGAGAGGTCGGCGGAGAAGGCGGGCGTCGGCCCGTATCCCCCGGCGTAGGTGAACTGCCTCACGCCGTCCACCGTCTCCAGAATCAGCGGACAGACGGCGATTATCTCCTTGCTGTGGGTCACCATAAACGACTCCGAGGCGGGGTCGAACTCGGGCTTGTAGTTCAGAGTGTAGTCGAGCCAGTCGGTCGTGTGTCGGAACCACGCGTCGGGACTCTCCCGACAGAACTCGTCCCACTCCGAGCGCCACTCGGCTGAGAGGTCCCTGACGTTCATACTCGACGGCGACCCCCACCGCGGCGCGTCCGCTGCCCCACCGTCCCGGCGCTACGCCCCTCACTACCCCCCACAGGATATGCTGTGTAACTCATACTTCTTCGTCTGTTACCCCCTCAACGGAGGCGGTAATAAAACTCCACCTCGGTTTTGCGGGCGGGACTCGACCAACGAAGACTCGACCGGCGACGTGGACGCTCGGGGTCGCTATCGGGCCGCGAGACGACGTGAGCGACCACCGTCCCCAAAGGACTACGTGGAGAGGACCGTACAGGGACTGAATGTCCGACGCGACCGAATACGCCGACGCCAATCGGGAGTATTGGGAGGAGAAGGAGTACACTCGACCGAACGTGGACCACGACGTGTTCCGGTTCTACGGTCTCGTCCTCGGTCCGGACTTCGGCTACTGGGGGGACGACGGCGAGCGACTCCTCGACTTCGGCTGCGGGCAGGCGGCGTCTACGAACTTCTTCCACGAACACGGGTTCGACGTGTACGGCGTAGACGTGAGCGAGTCCGAACTCGACACCGCCCAAGAGCGGTATCCGGACATCGCGGACCGGTTCCGGACCGTCGACCCCGAACCGAGCGCTTCGGACGAGTTCTTCGGCGGCGGGTTCGACGTGATAATCGCGCTCCAGTCGCTCTACTACTACAGCGACAGCGACCTGAACACGCGACTCCGGTCCCTGTACCGGAATCTGAACGACGGCGGCGTCCTCTACGCGACGATGTGCGGCGACAGACACGGTCTCTACTCCCACTCGGAACCCGCCTCGGACGGTCTCCGGAAAGTGACGCTCCCGGAGGCGGACAACCCGGTCTACGTGAACTTCACGGAGAGCGAGGACGACCTGCGCGACACGTTCGACATGTTCGACCCCGTCCACGTCGGATTCTACAACTATCGGTTCCGCAACGACAGCGGGGAGAGCTTCCACTACACGTTCGTCGGGCAGAAGTCGGCCTGACGACCGGACTGGTCGGCCCGAGATACGGTATCGACCAGACGGTCACAGATACCCGAGCGCGGCCAGTTGGTCGTCGGTCACCTCGGTCGTCCGGTCGCGTTCCTCCGGCGGGTCGGCCCGAATCTCCCGCCGTTCGTCGGTTGGTAACTCGAACCACGGCACTGAGACCAGATTCCCGTAGTGGACGAACGGTTCGTGGCCGTAGAGTCTGGCGGGAATCGGACGCGTCCGCTCGCCGAACAGTTCGCCGTGGTCCGCGGTTATCACCGTCTTCCCGTCGAGGTTCGACGCGAGTCGCTCCGCCTCGTCCAGCGCTATCTCCAGATTCTCCCGGTAGGCCTTCTTCACCATCTCGACGTCGAGGGGGTGGTTGGGGTCCCAAACGACCTCCTCCATCCACCTCGCTCCGGCCACCTCCTTTCCGCCGAGGTATTCTGACTGGAGGTACTGGCCGTACTCCCCGATGAACGGGGCGTGAGGCTGCATGTAGTGGACGACGAGGCGCTTGTTCGGGAACTCCTCGTGTGCGGCGATAGCCTCCTCGGTCATCTTGTCCGGGCGAATCGCTCTGAACGTGTCGTAGGCCTCCAACAGGGAGTTGACGCTGTGGAACGTCCCCTCGGACAGTTCCCTGACGTACGGGTTCGCCGTCACGTACACCGTGTCGTGGAGTTCCCTCCCCTCGAAATTCCGGTGGACGAACTCGATGCTGTGGGAAGCGCCCGACCTGACGCGGTGTAAGTCACCGTCGAGCCAGTTCGTCTGGGTGAACACGTCGTATCGCGTGGCGTCCAAGATGACGAGCGTGTCCCAGTCGGCGGCCATCACGTCGAGCGCGTCCGAGTCGTCCACGTACCGGTAGTAGAGTTTGTTCAGATTCACGCCGAGACTGTTGAGTTCGCGACGGACGGCCCACGGCTTGTGGACGGCGGTCTTGAGACTCCCCAAGTCGTACTTCTCGAATCTCTCCCGCACCCACCGCGAGAACGTGAACTTCTCTATCCCCATTTCCGCTACTGTAGATGACCTTCTTCCTATTATGCGTTTGCCCGGTCGAAGTTCGTGGGAGAAAACCGGTAGAAAACGTAGGGGTGTCGAGATTCCCGCCCGAATCGTCGAAGTCCGACTGCCGACTCGTCGTCTCAGGTATCGAGGTTCTGCTCGCCCGCGCAAGCTATTACTTGATGGCGGGCATATCGGTGCGTCGGCAATGAACGGGAGTACATCGGGTCGTGTCGGCACGAGAGGCACGCTGGCGTCTATCGCCGACGGCGAACGATGAACGGACCGCCTGCCGGGGACGAGTGTTCCTCGGCACTGATAGTGGGGTGCGGGTCCATCGGGTCGCGTCACGCGCGGAATCTGTCCGAACTGGGTCTTGAACTCTCCGTGTTCGACCTCGACGAGGCGCGCCAGACGCGTCTCGCGTCCGAGGTGGACGCGTCCGCACCGAGTTCGCTGGACGCCGCGCTGCAGACCCGACCGGACGTGACCGTCGTCGCCACGCCGTCGAACCACCACGTGGAACCCGCTCTGGCGGCCGCCCGGGCGGGGTCGCACCTGTTCGTCGAGAAACCGCTGTCGAACGACACCGAGGGAGTCGGCGAACTCCTCGACGTCGTCCGGGACCGGGACCTCGTGACGATGGTCGGGTCGAACTTCCGGTTCCACCCGGCAATCGAGACGATTCGCGAACTTGTGACCGACGGACGCGTCGGGAACGTCGTCTCGGCCCGCATCGAGGCGGGGTCGTACCTCCCGGAGTGGCACCCCGAGGAGGACTACCGGGACCTCTACTCCGCGAAGGAAGGGGTCGGCGGAGCGGTGCTGGACTTCGTCCACGAGCTAAATTACGCTCGATGGCTGTTCGGCGAGGCGGAGGCGGTCACGGCGATGCTCGGCCGGGAGAGTTCGCTGGAGATAGAGACCGAGGACACCGCGAGCATCGTCGCTCGGTTCGAGGACGGCACGCTCTGCGAGATTCACCTCGACTTCGTCCAGCGCGCGTACAGTCGGTCGTGTCACGTCATCGGCGAGCGCGGGACCGTCAGGTGGGAGTGGGAGGAGTCGGCGGTCCGACGCTACGACTCCCGGCGGGAGTCGTGGGTCGAGGAAGCGGCGTGGGGCGACGACTGGGAGGTGAACCGGATGTACCGCGACGAGATGGAACACTTCCTCCGGTGCGCGGCGGAGCACCGCGAGACGCGGACGCCGCTGACCGAGGGCCGTGCCGACCTCGAACTGGCGCTCGCGGCGAAGGAGTCGGCGGCGACCGGTCGGCACGTCCGACTGTGAGGTGACGTCGGAGGCGAATCCTGCGCGTCGGTTCCGGTCACGCTGATGGGGGACCGTACGCTGCGAATACTCAAGGGGCGCTACGTCGTGGTACCGACATGCGAGAGAGGACCGTCGCAATCGTCCAAGCGCGGATGGGTTCGACTCGCCTCCCCGAGAAGGTTCTGGCGGACATCGGCGACGAACCGATGCTGTGGCACGTCCACGAGCGAGCGCGGAGCGCGTCACTCGTGGACGACGTGGTCGTCGCCACGTCCACGGAGTCGCAAGACGACGCCGTCGCGGAGTTCTGCGAGGACCGCGGTATCACGTACCACCGGGGGAGCGAGGAGGACGTGCTGGACCGCTACTACGAGGCGGCGACCCGGAACGACGCCGACGTCGTCGTCCGCATCACGGCCGACTGTCCGTTCCTGTCGCCGCCCGTAATCGACCGGGTCGTCCGGACGTACGAGAACGGCGACGCCGACTACGTGACCAACACGCTGGAGTACACCCACCCGGACGGACTCGACGTCGAGGTGTTCGGGTACGAAGCGCTCGAACGCGCGTGGAACGAGGCCGACGACCCGGCGGAGCGCGAACACGTCACCTACTACCTGCGCGAGTCCGACGAGTTCAGTTCGCGGAACGTCGAGAACGTACTGGACACGTCGATGTACGAGTTCACCGACGAGGACACGATTCTCCGATGGACGGTGGATTATCCGGCGGACTTGGAGTTCGTTCGGGCGGTGTACGACCGCCTGACAGAACGCGGTCACTGGCTGTTCGACCAGCAGTCGGTCTTCGAACTGCTCGAACGCGAACCGGCGCTGCGTGAGGTCAACGAGGACCGCTGACCCGGTTCCGGCACGAACAGTTATTAGGAGCATTGTCGATACTGACGGTATGCCTGACCGGTCTGATAGCTCGGGGAGTCGCGCTCGCCGCGAGAAGACTCACGAGCGCTACGAACGCGCGAAGGAACTCATCCCCGGCGGGACCCAACTCCTCTCGAAGCGGGCGGAGATGATGGCTCCCGACCAGTGGCCCGCCTACTACAGCGAGGCCGAGGGGGCGCGCGTCACCGACTTGGACGGGAACGAGTACGTCGATATGAGTTTCATGGGTATCGGAGCGTGCGTCCTCGGGTACGGAGACGAAGACGTGGACGCCAGCGCCAGACGGGCCATCGACGAGGGGGTGATGGCCACGCTGAACTGCCCGCAGGAGGTAGAACTCGCCGAGGAACTCGTGAAGATGCACCCGTGGGCCGACATGGTCCGGTTCGGCCGACCGGGCGGGGAGGCGATGGCGATGGCGGTCCGACTGGCGCGGGCGTACTCGGGCGAGGAGACCGTGGCGTTCTGCGGCTATCACGGCTGGCACGACTGGTACCTCGCGGCGAATCTGGAGACCGACGAGAACCTCGAAGGCCACCTGCTGCCGGGTCTCGACCCGAACGGCGTCCCCGAGAGCCTCGAAGGGACGAGCAAACCGTTCCACTACAACGAAATCGAGGAACTGGTACGCATCGCACGCGAGAACGACCTCGGCGCGATAGTGATGGAACCGATACGGAACGAGGAACCCCGAGACGGCTTTCTGGAGCGCGTCAGGGAAATCGCAGACGAGGAAGACGCTCCGCTCGTGGTGGACGAGATTACGTCGGGCTTCCGGGCCACTCCCGGCGGCTACCACGCCGCGCTGGACCTCGACCCCGACGTCGCCGTCTACGGGAAGGCGATGGGGAACGGCTATCCCATCGCGGCGGTCGTCGGCCGCGAGCGCGTGATGGACGAGGCCGAGGAGAGTTTCCTGAGCAGCACGTACTGGACCGAACGCGTCGGGCCGAGCGCCGCCCTCGCCACGCTCCGGAAGTTCCGCTCGGAGAACGTCCACGACCACCTCGTGAGCATCGGCGAGCAGGTCACCAGCGGATGGGAGGACCTCGCCGAGGACCACGGCGTCGAGATAGCGACCAAGGGATTGGCCCCGCTCACGAAGTTCGTCGTGAAACACGACGAGGGGCAGGCGGCCAAGACCCTGTTCACGCAGGAGATGCTCGACCGCGGATACCTCGCGGGGAACGCCATCTACACGAGTTACGCGCACACCGAACCGATGGTCGAAGCGTATCTGGACGCGGCGGACGACGCGTTCGCGTCGGTGGCAACCGCGCTGGAGGAGGGGAGCGTCCGCGAACGACTGAACGGACCGGTAGCTCACACCAAGTTCGAGCGACTGAACTGAGCGCCGGTACTCAGTCGCCGACCGGCCCGACGGCCTCGTTCCGCGAGTCGGTGACGTTCACCCAGAGGTGAGTCTCCTCGTAGGCGTTCGCCACGCGTGGGTCGGCGGGCGGTTCGCCGCGATACAGCAGGTACTGGAGTCGGAGGTTCGGCCCGGTCATCGTCGGCGTCACGGTGTGGCGGTGCTGCCACGTCTCGTTCGGCCCGAGGACTGTCCGGAATCGGTGGAGGTCCCGGCGTTCGACCACCGTGGCGTTCCCGCTCCCGTTGTCCGCGACGCGCTGGAGTTCGACGACCACGGTGTAGTTGGTGCGCTCGCCCTCGCGGTTGGTGACGCCGACGGTCAGTCGCTTGCTCTCCCCGCGGACGAACTCGGTCGGGTAGTTCTCCGCGGTCAGTTGCCCGTCGCCGGTGGACGAGAGCAGGTAGAACTCGGTGTACTGCTGGCCGCGTTCGGCGGACGTGACCGCGTACCCGACGCTTCCGAGCGCTAGTATCATCGACACCGCGAGCGCGACGTTCAGCAGTCGGTCGGTGCGCGTCTCCCCGGCGAGGAGACCGGACCGGGCCGCGGCGTACCACTCCCGGTACGGGACGCGGAATCGGTCCCGTGGCGGGAGGCTCCACCGGCGCACGGCGGCGACGACCGCCGTAGCGGCCGTGAACGCACCGACCGAGAACACGATGGGAACGAGTCGGACGCCGACCGGCGTGAAGTTGAGTACCACCCCGAGCAGCGGGACGACGGCGAGACTCAGGCCCAGCGACAGCGCGAGGCGTTCCCAACCACCGATGGCCCGGAGTCGTCGGACGCCGGAGAGAAACGTCACGTTCCCCCTCGCGCTCTCGGTGGACTCCGGGTCGGTGGAGTCGGCGTCCTCGCAGCCGAGGTTCGCCGGTCCAGCGTCTTCGCTTCCGGCGGGGCCGCGCTCCGGGAACAGCGCCGCCGTGAGCGCGTATCCGGGCGCGAGGAGCGCGAACGCCAGTCCGAGACCGACGCGGAGCGACGAGTCCGCGAGGACCGGCAGGAAGACGACGAGACAGGTCGCCGCGTCGAGCGCGAGGACCGCCGCGAGGTCCGCGGGGAAGCGTCGCACCGGACGCGGGACCAGCAGTCGGAGGGTACGGCGGTCCATGGTCAGTCCGCGCCCCTCCCGGTCGGTCCGGCGTCCGCGTTCGTTCTGGTTGCCCCGGCGTCCGCCTCGGTCTGCTCGACCAGCGACGACCCCGCGCTCAGCGCGGCCTCCGCCGTCTCGGCCGAGAGTCCCCGCGAGGAGAAACGCGCCCGCTCGTAGGCCTGCGTCACGCGGCGGAGCGCGTCGAGTTGGTCGTCCGGCAGACCGGCGTTCCGACAGCGGGCGTAGAGTTCGGCGTGGGTGACCGGGCGGTCGTCCTCGAACTCGCTCGCGAATCTCCGACGGACCGCGGCGTACGCCGTGTTGACCGCGGAGTCGGCGTCGCCGCGGTCGAGTTGCTGTCGCGCGAGCGGGAGGAGTACCGTCCGGTGGTCGCCGACTGATTCGGCGGTCGAACCGCTCCCGCGGTCGGTCTCGGGCCGTCCGCTCCCGCCGTCCGATTCGTCGCGGTCCGGCCGGAACCGCCCGGCGAGCGCGTATCCCGACAGCGCGACTCCGCATCCGACGAGCAGGAGCGCCCACCACGGCGCGGTCGTGACCGTCCGGACCGCGGCCTCCAGCGCCGAACCGGGTCCGCCCGGTGTGGGAACGGCGAGCGTCTCGGCGCTTCGCGCCGGCAGTAACCCGCGATTACCGTCGAACGACGCGGCGGCGGTGACGTTCCCGTCCTCGCGCGCGGACTCGGGAATCTCGATTCGCGCGTCGTAGCGACCCGCGCCGTCAGTTTCGGCCACCACGAGCGCCTCGTTCCCGTCCAACTCGACGTGAATCGCTCGGCCCGCGAGCGGTTCGCCGTCCGCGGTGGTGAGTCTGCCCGCGGCGCGGAGCGTCGTCCCGTTTCGGGAGGCGTTCAGCGAAATCGCGGTATCGACGCGCTCGACGGGGACGGTCGTCGTCGCGTTCGCGGGAGCGAGCGCGGCGTTCCGAAGCGGGAGCGAGACCGCTACCGTACTCCGGTTGGCGGTGACTGCGGTGGGGAACCGCCCCGAGACGACGAATCCGCCGTTCTCGCCCGTCCTGGCGTTGCCGAGGTACTCGTCGCTCGCGGTGAGTCGGACCGGGACGCCCGGCACCGGCGTCCCGTTCACCGTCACGTTCCCTCGCACGGTGACAGTCCGATTGGAGGCGACGCTGTCGGGCGTCTGCGTGAGGCGAACGGTCGGTTCCACCCGCCGGACGTCCACCGGAATCGACGCGTTCGAGGTCCGGTAGACCGACCGATTGTCCGGGACGAACCGAACTCTGACTGCGGAGGCGTCCGGCGAGAGATACGTGGGTCGGTACGCGACGCGGAACTCGCCGGTGGCGTCGGTGCGCGCGGTGACGTTGGTCTCGCCGACGCGGAACGTGGCCGTCCGGTTCGCCACCGGCGTTCCGTTGGCCGCCCGGAGTCGGCCGGTGACCACCAGCGGGTCGGTGAACGACGCGGTCCGGTCGCCGTTCGCGCCCACGGTCAGTTCGGTCCGCACGAACGACTCCCGTTCGACCTCCCGCTGGCGGGCGGTGACGTTGGCCGTCCGGTTGGCGACGATGCGGCGACTCTCCGAGAAGTTGGTGTCGGTCACGTTCGCGGCCGCCCGGTAACTCGCCAGCAGCGCGTCACCGCGGCGCTGGACGCGGTTCGAGACGCTCCGGAGTTCACGCGCGAGTCGCCGGGCGCGACGCTCGCTCCCGTTCTCGCGGGCGGTTCGATACCGGTCGTACGTGCGCTCGTACTTCCTCACCGCCGTCAGGAACGCCTGTTGCTGCTTCCGGGCGCGTTCGAGCGCATCGACGTTCGCTGACTTGCCTTCCATCTCGTCGGTGATATCGGCGTACTGCTCGTACTCCTCTTGGTACTCTTCACCGACGACCTTCTTGGCGGCCTCGTACTCGCCCTTCTCCAACTGCTTCGAACTGCGCTCGAAGCGCTTCCCGAGTTTACCGGCCAGCCACGCCTCCACGCTCCCGAGACCCTCGTTCTCCTCGATGTCCGACGGGTTCACCTGCCGGACCGTGGAGTTGTTGCCCGACTGGCCGTCGTCGGGCGGTGGTGCGGAGTCACCCGGCGCTGACGCCGTCGGACCCGTTTCGGCGATTCCGCCGCCCGAAGCCGACTCGGCTCCGACGCCACCGCCGAGCAGACCGACGACCAGCGTCGCGGAGACGAGCGCGACTGCTAGACGGTCACCTCTCGCGCCGTGTCTCTGTAGTAGGTCTCTCATGGCGGCGTGTGTTCGACTGCTCCGGACCGACGAACGGGCCGCAGATAGAATAAAAACCACGACCGTTTTATTGAAGCTGACTGTTTTGCTCCCGGCGGAACCGTCCGGAGAGAACTGCTGGATGGGAGAGGCCCTGAGGGGCCGGTCGTCGTCTATCGGACGCTCCGAACACTGCGACCCGCTTCGAGACCGCCGTTATCGTCGAATTAGTCGGACTGTACTGGCTTCCTCACACACAGCACCGTATCGCGACCCCGAGCCAGCGAGAAGACGCCGACGAGTAGTCGGTGAAACAGACGGCGCTTAGACCGCCGTATCCGGACGTTACCGAACGAACGACCGATATATTCAATGCTAACGCCGAAGTTACGTTCCGTCGTGCGAGCCGAGCGACGCTACTGGGGGGTGGCCGTCGTCGGCGCGTTGCTCGCGCTCTCGGCCGTCACCCTCGACCGACCCGTGCTCCTCGCGGGAGCCGCGGGTATCGGCGCGTGGTTGCTCTCCCGCCAGTTCGACTTCATCCGGGCCTCGACCGCGGTGCGGTCGGACCTCCAAATCGAGCAGGACCCCGACCGCCTGACGACGCTCACGGACCAGCGGGTGCCGGTCACTCTCGGGGCGCGACTCGCGGGTCCCTCGGCGCTCTCGCTCCGCGTGGAGTCGCGCCCGCCCGTCTCGATGCGCCGCGCCGCGGGCGGCGACCGGAGCGCGGAGCGTACCGACGGCCCGGTCCTCAGGCTCCCGCCCGGCGAAACCTCCGCACGGCGGACCGACACCTACGAGTCACCGGTCGCCGGGGACCACGCGTTCGACGCGCCGAGGGTCACCGCGGCGGACCCCGCGGGCCTGTTCAGCCAGCGGTTCCCTCACGGTCCCGAGGCGACGATTTCCGTGGAACCCCGCCGACCGCGCGACGTCCACGTCGGCGAGGGCGGCGAGCGAGTGATGGCGACGGGCGGCGACCGCTCCGGTCGCCGCAGCGAGAGCGGACTCGAATTCGCGGAACTGCGCGAGTATGTCACCGGCGACCCCGCCCGGAACATCGACTGGAAGACGACTGCCCGGATGGGCGAACCGTACGTCCGGGAGTACGAGAGCCAACCGAGACATGCGACCGCGCTGGTGTTCGACCACCGGGCGTCGCTCGGGCAGGGACCCGACGGCGCGACCAAACTCGACTACCTCCGGCAGGTCGCGCTGGCGGTCGCGCGGAACGCCCGAGAGCGCGGGGACCCCGTCGGACTCTACGCGGTCGGCGACGAGGGACCGACCGAACTCCTCGGCCCGGAAGTCGAGGACCGGCGATACGAGGAGGTCCGACGAGCGCTACGCGAATCGACCCCGACCGCGGCGGTCGGCGGTTCGGGCCCGAGCGTGACCCCGGCGACCGCCCGCCGTCGGGCCGACGACCTCGACGGCGACGCGAGCGAGTACGCGACGACGCTCCGGCCGTACTTCGAGGCCGCCGACCGCTACGTCTCGCAGTTGGACGACCACCCGCTGGCCGAGACCGTTCGGGTCGCTCGCTCGCGGTTCAAGTCCGCGGACCTGAACGTGCTGTTCACCGACGACGCCGACCCCGTCGAGACTATCGAGACCGTCAAACTCCTGCAACAGGGCGAGAGTCGCGTACTGGTGTTTCTCGCGCCGAGCGTCCTCTTCGAACCGGGCGGGTTGGCCGACTTCGAGCGGGGATACGCCCGGTATCTGGAGTTCGAGGAGTTCCGTCGCAGACTCGAACGCCTCGACCGCGTGACCGCCTTCGAGGTCGGACCGGGCGACCGGGTGGACGCCATCCTCGACGACCGCCGACGCAGGGCCGAGACGTAGTTCACGACCATGACAGCGAACCTACCACCGACGGAACGGCCGGGCGCAATCGAATCGCGAACGACGGCGACCGGCGTCGCCGCGCTCCTCGCGGGGGTCGCACTGGTCGCCGGTATCGGGACGACGAGCGCGGGTATCGCCGCGGGCGCACTCGTCGTCGGAACGTGGGCGCTCGCGGGACCCGTCTACGCCTTCGCCTTCGGACAGATTCTGTTCGCGGCGTTCGCGCCCGCTCCGACCGGCGTCGAACTCGCGGTCGCGCAGGCCGGACTGTTCGGCCTGCTCGCAGTCCCCGTGAACCGGGACGCGCCGCTTCGGACGGTGGGTGCGTTCGTCGTCGCCAGCGCCGGACTGGTCGGCGTCGGTGCGGGCGTCCGGGACGCGACCGGCGAACTCTGGCCCGCGGCGCTGGCGGTCGGCGCGGCGGTGGCGCTCGTGGCGTACGGTCTCCACCGCTACGAACTCGTGGTACTCGACCTCGTGGAGGCCGACGCGTGAGCCGTCGGACGAACTCTCGGGACTCCGAGTTTTCGGGTTCCGAGTCCCCGAACGGTGGGTCGTCGAGTTCCGAATCACCGCCTTCCGACGCGCCGAACGCTGACCCGGACGACGAGGCAGTCGCCGACGAGTCGGGGACCGAACGACTTCGGGCGCGGGTCGCGGTGTTGGAGGAGGAGAACGAGCGACTCCGGCGCGAGTACGCCCGTTCGAAGCGGGCGCGACACCGCCGCACCGCGCTCGGTCTGTTCGCCGTGGGGGCGGCGGCCATCGTCGGCGGTCTCGCGCTCCCGCCGAGCAGGGAGGTGCTGTTCGCGCTCGGCGGCACGGGACTGTTCGCGGGCGTGCTGACGTACTTTCTGACGCCCGAGCGCTTCCTCCCGGCGGACGTCGGAGAGAGCGTCTACGACGCGCTCGCGGAGACACGGAGCGCGATTCGCGCGGAGTTGGGTCTCGCCGACGTTACCGTTTACGTCCCCCCGTCCGAAGGACGGACGCGTTCGTCGCGCGTCTTCGTCCCGCAACGGGCTGACTACGAACTGCCCGACCGGGACGCGCTCTCGCGAACGTTCGTCACCGCCGAGGGGAACCGTCGCGGCGTCGCGTTCGACCCCACCGGCGAGGCACTGGTCGATGCGTTCGAGCGCGCGCTGTCGTCGTCGCTGGCCGACGACCCCGAGACGCTGGCCGACCAACTCGCGGACGGCGTGGTCCAGCAGTTCGAACTCGCGGAGAGCGCGAGCGCCGACACGGACGAGCGGCGAGTCACGTTCGGGGTCTCGGGGAGCGCGTTCGGCGGCGTGGACCGCTTCGACCACCCGATTCCGTCGGTCCTCGCGGTCGGTCTCGCACGCGGACTCGCCCGCCCTGTCGAGGTCGAGACGGTTCGGGCGTCGGACGACGACGAGTACGAGTATCTCGTGACGTGTCGCTGGCGTTCGGCCGACGAGACGTAGCGAGTTCTCGGCACGCCAAATACGAGCGGACCGCGTCGGTCGGCGAGGAGGGCGCGTCAGTCGGTGGTGTCGGTGCTCGGCGGTCGTGCGGGTTCGACCTCGGTCTCGCTCCCCGGCGGTTCCACGCCGTCGAGAACGTCGTCCACGACGTGCTCGGGCGACACGTCCGCGAGTTCGGTGTCGGCCTCCAGTACGAGTCGGTGGACCAACGTCGGTCGGGCGAGCGCCTTCACGTCGTCGGGGATGACGTAGTCGCGGTCCCGGATGGCGGCCCGCGCCTTGCTCACGTGGAGGAGCGCCAGCGTCGCCCGCGGCGACGCGCCGTACGCAATCTGGGAGTTCGACCGGGTCCCGGCCACCACGTCGAGGAGGTACTCGCGCACTGGCTCGGCGACGTGAACGTCACGAACTGCGTCGGCTGCCTCGTAGAGTTCTTCGACCGAGACGACAGACTCCACGTCCTCAGCGGTGAGGTCGGGGTCACGCTCGAACCGGTCGAGGATGGTCCGCTCGTCGTCCCGGTCGGGGATGTCGATGTCGAGTTTGAACTGGAACCGGTCGCGCTGGGCTTTCGGGAGTTCGAAGGTGCCCTCCATCTCGATGGGGTTCTGGGTCGCGACGACGATGAACGGCGTCGGGAGCTGGTGGGTGTCACCTTCGATAGTGACTTGGCCCTCTTGCATGGCCTCCAGCAGGGCGCTCTGGGTCTTCGGCGTCGCGCGGTTTATCTCGTCCACCATCACGACGTTGGCGAAGACAGGACCGCGCTGGAGTTGGAACTCGCCGGTGGACTCCCGGTAGACGTGAGTCCCCGTCACGTCGGCGGGGAGGACGTCCGGCATCATCTGAATCCGATTGTACTCCAAGTCGATGGCGGAGGCGAACAGGCGCGCGATAGTCGTCTTGGCGACGCCCGGCACGCCTTCGAGGATGACGTGACCGTCGGTCAGGAGCGCGATAGTGAGTAGTTCGACCGCGTCGTCGTTCGCCACGAGGACGCGACTGGTCTCGTCGGCGACCGCCTGATAGAGTTCCGCCGGGTCAGTCATTCTCGGAATACTGTCGAGACGGCCGATGATACATCTTTTGCCAGTAACGGCCTATTTCCGACCGTCTCGGGACTCGGCCGAGTCGCCCGATGCGTCGGGTCCCGACCCTCGGTCGGAGGGATTCGACTCTCCCGGACCCCGGTCGAGTCGGCGGGCGACCCGGCGCACCCTGTCGTCGCTCCACTCGGGGTGGCGACGCTGGACCGCGGCCACCACCTCGTCGGTGGAGAGCGTCGGCGACCGACCGTCCGACGCCGATTCGCCGCGGATACGGGCGGAAAGCCGACCCGCCAGTCCCGACCGGGACTGGTCGGCCCGCGTCCAGCGCGAGCGCATCTCGTCCGAGCGCGTCCAGACGCCGACGAGCGCCAGTCCGAACGCGCCGACCGCGACCTGCGCGAGCGGCGAGGCCCGGAGGTCGAGGACAGTCGCGACGAGCGGCGGCACCCCCGCCGAGTGAGAGTAGTCGAGGAGGACGCGGTCGCCGGTGGCCAGCAGCGACCGGGCGAACGCCCGGTTGTCCGACCGGTCGAGCATCGCGTTGACGAACACGCTGGGGTCGCTCACGACCACGACCCGGCCCGCGCCGACCCGCTCGACCGTCGCCACGGGACGGCGCTCGGGCGTCTCGGACGAGTCGAGCGTCCCGTTCCGGTTCCGGTCGAGGTAGGCGTACTCGGAGGTGTTGACCAGAACGGTCGCGCCGCCGGGTCGCACGACGGTCCCGTAGTTCAGCGTGAGCGCCGACACGTTTCCGACGAGCGGGTGGTCTGAACTGTTCGTCGCCACCGGGAGCGACGCCGTCCGGTAGTTGTGTCGCTCGTCGCGGACCGGCGTCCCGTCGATGCGGGCGCTGGTCCCCACCGCGGCCAGCAGCGGATTGGCGTTGCGACCGACGTCCGCGGCGACGACGAGCGTCCCGCCGCGGTCCACGAACTCGGCGACGCGTGCCGTCTCGTCGGGCCGGTAGGCGCTGTCGGGCGAGAGGACCACCGCCACGGAGTCGCTCGGCGCGACGGAATCGTAGTCCCGAGTGTCCCGGACGATGCTGACCTCCGCGCCGACCGCCTCGGCTTGCGTCCGTAGTTCCGACGTGCCGTCCCACCCGTAGTTGTACGCTCCGAACGCGGCGTCCGAGGTGGCGGCCCCCGTCACGCCCGCCGCGGCGACTGCGACGACGAGCGCGACGAGGAGCACGCGCGGCCAGTCGATGTCGGAGCGGTCGAACGCCCGCGCGTCGGGACCGTCGTCGGTCACGGCATCGCTCCCTCCGGCATGAGTTCGAGGATGCGCCTGCCGAGGACGTACGCGAAGACGAGGAGACCCAGCAGGACGAACCACTTGAGTCGCCTGCGCCACGCCGGAGTCACGTCGAACGGCGCGGTGAACTCCATCATCACGAGGAATCCGACCAGCGACGCGACCAGAAACACGCGCAGCGATAGCCCATCGACCACCGCGAGGACGAGGACCGCCGCGAGCATCCACGCCGTCTGCCCGTAGACGAACCGCCAGCGACGCGGGGTAGCCATTGGACGCACTTCTACGGCTTCTCCATTGAAGCTACCGCCCGTTCTCCGTGTCGTCATCGGAATCGACTGTCGAGTTCGCCGCGGCGGCGACCGGGGCGCAGCGCGGGGACAGGGTAGCCACCGCTTGTCGGCCCAAAGCGTGTCGTCCCGACGGTTCGGCGAACCCCGAACTCCCTGCCGCCTGACGGACCTTTTTACGCGCGCCGAGCGACTATCGGTCCATGGAGTACACGACGCTCGGCGACACGGGTATGGAGGTCAGTCGAATCTGTCTCGGCTGTATGAGTTTCGGGTCGAGCGACTGGCGGCCGTGGGTACTCGACCCCGAGGAGGGCGAGGAGATACTCGAGCGCGCCATCGACCTCGGCATCAACTTCTTCGACACCGCCAACATGTACTCGAACGGCGAGAGCGAGCGCGTCCTCGGCGACGCCCTCGACGGCCGCCGCGACGAGAGCGTGGTCGCGACGAAAGCCTACTTCCAGATGGACGAGGACGACCCCAACTCCGGGGGGCTGTCGCGGAAGGCTCTCGAACAGGAGTTGGAGAACAGCCTCGACCGACTGGGGATGGACACCATCGACCTGTACCAGATTCACCGATGGGACTACGACACGCCCATCGAGCAGACGCTGCGCGCGCTGGACGACGCGGTGCGCCGGGGGAAGGTTCGTCACGTCGGGGCGTCCTCGATGTGGGCTCGACAGTTCGCCGACGCGCTCTACACCAGCGACCGACTCGGACTCGAACGCTTCCAGACGATGCAGAACCACTACAACCTCGTCTACCGCGAGGAGGAGCGCGAGATGCTCCCGCTCTGTGACGAGGAGAACGTCGGCGTGCTGCCGTGGAGTCCGCTCGCTCGCGGCTACCTCACCCGCCCGCACGAGGACATCGACGCGACGACGCGGGGCGAGTCCGAGGAACACATGTACGAACATCCGTACCGCGAGGGCGGCGGAAAGGAGATTAACGAGCGCGTGCAGGAACTCGCCGCCGACAAGGGCGTGACGATGGCCCAGATTTCGCTCGCGTGGCTCCTCCACAAGGACTGGGTGGACGCGCCCATCGTCGGCACCACGAGCGTCGAGCATCTGGAAGACGCGGTGGAGGCCCTCGATATCGACCTCTCGGCCAGCGATATCGCGTATCTGGAGGAACCGTACGAACCGGTCGAGGTGTCGGGCCACGACTGAGGAGTGTCGAGACGCGACCGAGCGGCGACCGGGGAGGCGCCGAGCAATCCGCCGTAAAACGGTTCGTTTCGAGGCTTCCGGTGGCGATTATTCGGACTGGAGAGGGCCACTTAGGACCACATAGGGTCTTGGAGAAGGTACGCACCGAGAGGTGACACTGTGGCGAACAGCTAATTCAATAAACTCTTTAACCCGGTCACGAAAAGACAGCACTCATGCGACGCCGCGAATTCATCGCCGGTTCTGGCATCGTCGCCGCCTCCGCCCTCGCTGGCTGTACCGGAAGCAAGTCCCCGCCGCCTCGAAAGTCGAACGTCTTCCAGACCATCGAGACGAAAAGCGGGAAACTGAGAGTGGACCTCGAAGACAACACGTGGGTCAAGTCACGCTACGACGGTGGCGGCCAGAACGCGCTGGCCGACCCCGACGATGTCGGCGGTCTCAGTCCGGTCGGCGGTGCCCGCGCGAAGGGCAAAGGCGGTGGCGGCGGCCGCGGAGCCACGGGTCGCGCGACCGGCGGCTACGCCAGCGCACCCAAGACCGGCCACGGCCGGGCGTGGTGGCACGGCGGCGACTACGCCGACGACTGGTACGAGAACCACCAAGACGAGGTGTCGAAGTACGGCGTGGCCGTCGCCACCGTCGGCGTCGCCTACCTCGGCAGTTCCGCGGCGATGGAAGACGACAAACCCGGCGCGGGTCCCGTCCCGTGGGACTGCCGCGTCGATAACCCCGACGACACGGAGGCCTGCCAAATCGGTACCGACGGCTGGTATCGAGTCGGCGCGGAACTCCGAGAGAAGAACGGCCACGACTTCGATTGGGAGTGCGTGGACCTGAAGGTGGACGAGACGACCGGTTCCGACGCCGGATACGAAGTCGAAAAGCAGTGGAAGGTCTCGCCTCGAATCTGACATCCGGTAGCGTCCTCGCCCGACTCGGCCGATTCGCCCGGCCACTCGGCAGACTCGACCGACGCCCCTCCGATACCACGAAGATTACAAATGATACCTGAATACGTAGGCGCGATGCGACGCCGCGAGTTTCTCGCCGGAACCGGCCTCGCCGGCGTCGGCGGTCTTGCTGGTTGTCTCGGCGGCGCGGACCCGACGCCCCCGCCGCGAAAGTCGTTCGTTCTCCCCGAACTCGAAACCGACGCCAAGACGCTCCGAATCCGAATCGAGGACGCGCCGTCGGTGCGAGTCCGAGCGGACGCGAGCGGTCCCAGCACAACCGGTTCCGGACCGACGACGGTCCCGGCGCGACCGGTCGGACCGGCGACGCCGACGACTTCGAGGCGGCCCCCAAGACCCGCCACGGCCGGGCGTGGTGGCACGGCGGAGAATACGCAGCCAAGTGGTACACCGACCACCGCGGGGAGGTGACCAAACGCGACGTGACCGTCGAGGAGGTCGGCGTCGCGTTCTTCTACAACCACTGGGGCAGATTCGACCAACCGGCCCTCCCCGGCGCGGGACCGGTCGATTGGGACCGGACCTTCGGACCCGAAGCGGTCGGTGAACTCACCGACTCCGACGACGCGCTGACTCACGACCTCGACTCTCGGGACCGGTACCGCGTCGGCGCGCACGTCGTCACCGAGTCGGGCCGCGACCTCGGGTGGGAGTGCGTCGATTTCACGGCCGAACCCGAGACCAAAGACGGCACGCCGGGGTACTACGTCTCCGACCCGTGGAAGGTCTCGCCCCGAATCTGAGGACTCCTCAACACCGAACCATGCCGAACCCCTCTCGAACCAAGACGCTGACGCTACTCGCCATCACCTACGTCGTCTCGTTCTGTAGCTTCGCCTACGAGTTCGTCTACTCCGAGTTACTGACGGTGATGTACGGCGGCACCGTGACCCAGTACGTCATCACCGTCGGCCTCTACTTCTTCAGTCTCGGCATCGGGTCGGCGCTCTCCGACGAGTTGCAGGGCGAGGCGCCGTCGAACTTCTTCCGGACCGAGGTGTACCTCGCCGCGGTCGCACCCGCCGGATTCATGCTCGTCGTCGGTCTGAACAGCGTCGCCATCCCGGAGACCGTCCCGCCCGAACTCGTCTGGGTCGTGGCCCGACTTCCCGCCGTCGCGGTCGGGTTCCTTTCGGGCTTCGAACTCCCGCTGCTGACCCGGATGGTCGAGCGGACCGACGAGTCGGGCACGCTACTCCCTTCGAGTGTCGTCCGCATCTTCGAGCGAGTCCACGGGGTCGTCCTCGGCGTCTTCGCATGGTTCTGGAGCGTCGAACGGACGACGGGCGACCGGAGCGGCCTGTCGGTGGTGCTGGCGATGGACTACGTCGGCGGTCTGTTCGGCGCTATCGTCTACGCGAAGGTACTCTACCCCGCGCTCGGACTGGTTCCGACTATATTCGTGCTGGCGCTGCTGAACTGCGTCGCCGCGCTGGTCTTCGTCGTCCGGTTCAGCGAGCGCCCGTGGGGACTGTTCGCCGACGAGCGCCGCGGACTGGTGAGTCGGGAGTCCGGAGCGCTGTTGGCGGTCTGTCTCCTGTTGACCGCCGGGTACGCGGGCGCCGTCGCCAACCACCGACAGGTGGACCGGAGCGTGACCGAACTCTACCTCGAACAGCAGATAGAGTCCGAGTACGACAGGGGTGCGATGGACGCCGAAATCACGAGTCAGTGGACCACTCAGTACCAGCACGTCGTCCGGTACGACCGGACGTGGACCGGTTCGGGACCGAACCCGCACTTCTCGGGGAAGACCGAGCAGTGTCTGCGTCTCGGCACCGCGGTCCAACTCTGCGAGAGTTGGGCCGACTCCTACCATCAGGGACTGGTGGACGTGCCGATGTCGATGTACGAGAACTCGCCCGAGACGAACGTCCTCGTCGTCGGCGGCGGCGACTGGATAGCCATCGACCACCTCCGGCAGTACGACGTCAGCGTGGACCACGTGGACCTCGACGGCGAGTTCATGCGCCACGCGCGAAACGAGTCGTTCTTCTCGCGCTGGCACGACGACGCCTACCAGTACGACCGACTGAACACCACGGTGGGCGACGGCTACGCGTACCTCCAGAACACCGACGAGAGCTACGACCTCGTGTTGCTCGACATCCCCGGCGCGACCGACGACGACCTGCTCAAACTCTACTCGAAGGAGTTCTACGGGTCGCTCCGGCGGCACCTCGAACCCGACGGTACGGTCGTCGCGTGGGGGTACTCCCAGTACGGGTTCCCCGAGCATCACAAGGCGTACGTGAACACGGTCCGGGCGGCCGGGTTCGACCAGTTCGTCCCGTACTGGGCGTGGGAAGACGTGGACGGCGACGGCGAGACCGAACGCGTCGAGCAGTTCTACGTCCTCGCGTCCGGCCAGCGCCCGGAGTTCCCCGCGCCCGACTCGGCCGAAGCGACCGACTACGTTCGAACGTACAGTGACCGCTATCGCGACCTGCGATGGCGCGAGATTCCCCGCTACCGCGGCGTGAGGGTGAACTCGCTGTTCCACCCCAACTACGACATCCTCGTCGATACCTGACCGCTCCGACCGAACACCACCACCATCAGACCATGTCATCCACCGAAACTCGCCGACTCCACTTCGCGTACGCCGCCAGCGAACCGAATCTGGCGGCGTTCGACGTGAAGCGCGTCGTCCCGAGTCAGTTGCTCGGCGCGCCCGCCGCCCTGACCGTCATCGGCGCGTCCCACTACGTCGGCGTCCCCGAACTGAACTTCCACGAGGTCTGCTCGTGCGAGCCGATTTCCGGCGAATCGACCGCCGAGACGCCTCTCCGACGTGGCGTCGAGCGAGAGTTCGCGTTCGAGAACGACCGCGTCCGCGTCGAGACCAGCGCAGAGGTGCGACCTATCGACGCGTTCCCCGGTTCGGAGGCGGCCGACGCCGCCTTCCGATTCGGCCCGGACGCGTGGACGACTATCGAACTCGCCGCGTCCGACGACTCAGAGCGGTCCTCCGCTTCCGAATCCGCGGCGTACGAGACGTACCACACGTACCCCGAACACGGTCTCGCGGTGTACACGGAGACGACGCTCCGTCGGACGCGAGCGTCCACCGACCCTCAGAAACAGCAACAGTCTCGGACTGCCGAGCAGACCGACGATTCGACCGACGCTGTTCGAACGACCGGCGACCGACCCATCCCCGGAGACTCACGATGACCGACCAGACTTCAGAACCCTACGACGGCGACGTAACGCTCACCGGCCACGAAGACGCTCCCGTCGCGGTCCGCGACCCGGAGGACGTGTTCATCCGGGCCGACGGCGTGGCGGGCGACCTCGAACTCCGGAACCCCGAGTACGTCTTCACCCACTATCGGACAGGCGGCGGCGCGGACGTGGGCGACCCGGAGACGGTCGTCCGAGGTGACTTAGAGGACGGCTACGCCGAACCCGAGGGCGTGACCGGCGACGCCGCCGTCGCCGACGCGGAGGACGTGTTCGTCTCGGCCGGGGCGGTCGGCGGCCACCTCTCGGTCGTCGGCCCGGAGAACGTCTACGCCGACGAGGTCGAACCGCCCCGCGACCCCGGCGACTACGACGTGTCGCTCACGGGGTGGAAGCAGTCCGGCAGTTCCAGCGACCCCGACGCGGGCGTCCGGGTCACGGGCGCGCACCACGAGGTCACCGTCGAGCGAACCCGCACCGACATCGACGTGTACGTCGCGGGTCACGACCACGAGATAGAGATTACGGGACGCAGCGCCAGCGTCTCGGTGTACCTGCTGGGCTACGACAACACCGTCACGGTCGGGCCGTATCTCGACAGCGAGGTGGTCGCGGACACCGGATTCGACAACGAAGTCGATGCCCAACCCTATCCGGTCGAGGACCTCATCGAGACGACGAAGGAGGAGGCGTTCGACCGGGCCGGGTTCGGCCGCCGGAAAGTGACCTATCAGGTTCCCGCCGACGACGACTGGTGTCCCAACTGCGGGGAACCCGCCGACGCCATCGTGGCGCGCCACCAGATGGAGGCGCTGTTCGTGTTCGGGCATCCCATCAGGACCTACGAGCGCAGCACGAACCCCGCCAAGGAGTGCGAACACTGCTCGCGGAGCGCCTTCGACGCCGAACTCACCGAGAGCGAGCGCAAGGACGTGTTGCGGTGAGCGCAGATTCCCGACGGAGGAGTTCGCGTCGGTTTCGAAACACCTAATCTATATATCGGTGGGGTGAACAATGACGGTACGTGTGACAGTCCCCCTCGAATCGCTCGCGAAACGCCCTCCGGCCGCTCGACCACGCGACCACACCCATGGCACGAACTGAAGAACGGACCGCCGCCGACTCGACAGCCACCTGCCGATACACGTTCGACCCGTCCAAACGGACCGAGGCGCGCCTCCAGACGACGTGGGAGTGCCCGCACGAACCGTACGGCGACAGCGACTACTGTCCGTTCCACATGTCGCGGGACGAACGGACCAGCAACGACGTGTCCGGAGAGGACATCGTCGAGCGACTCAAACGGAACCTCGAATCGGAGGACGTGCGCGCCAACGAGTACGTGGGCGCGGACCTCCCGCACCTCTCGCTGACGTATCAGGACATCAGCGGCGGTAACAACCACGCACTCAACTTCCAGCACGCCGACATCGACGGGTTCGACATCACGAACGGGCATCTCGAACAGGGACTCAATCTCCGCGGTGCCACGGTGGGCGCGCTCAAGTTCGAAGGCGCGACCGTCGGCGGTGCCCTCGAAGCCGACCGGATTTCGGTCGAAGGGACGTTCTCGGCGTACGAGGCGACGTTCCGCGAGGACGTATCGTTCGCGGACGCGAGCTTCCACGGGGAAGTGAACTGCGACGAGACGACGTTCCGCGACGACACGAGTTTCGAGAACGTGACGTTCCACGCCCCGGCCCACTTCCGGAACGTCGAGACGACCGGCACCAGCCACGTCCTCGACGACCACATCTCGTTCGGGGGCGCGACGTTCCGCGACGACGCGAGCTTCCGGCAAGCGACGTTCCAGTACGTCACCTTCACCGACGTGGCGTTCCACGCCGAGTCCGACTTCGAACACGTCGAGTTCGAGGGCGACAGCCAGTTCGGTGGGGTCGTGTTCGACCGCATGGCCGACTTCGACGAGGCCAAGTTCCACGACGACGCCTGCTTCGAGAACGCCCGGTTCAACGCCGTGGCCGAGTTCAGGGGCGTCGAGTTCAACGGCGGGAGTCGGACCACCAGCGACGACGTGACCTTCGAGAGCGCGCAGTTCGAGGACGAAGCCGACTTCAAACTCGCGCGATTCCGATTCGCCGACTTCAAAGACGCCACCTTCGACGCCGAGTTCAATCTCGACCGGGCGGTCTTCGACGCCCGCGCCGACTGCCACCGCATCGACGTGGCGGGACGCGCCAACTTCGAGGCCACGGAGTTCCGCGACGGCGTGGCCTTCGACGAGGGCGCGTTCGCGGGCGACGTGGAGGCGGTCGAGGCCGAGTTCCACGGCGACGCCGACTTCGTCGGCGTGACGTTCCGCTCCCGCGCCCGGTTCACCGAAGCGCGGTTCCGCGAGGACGCCAGTTTCCGGGGAGCGACGTTCGAGGACGACGCCGTCTTCCGGGGTGCGATTTTCGAGGGCGAGGCAAAACATCTGGAGGAGAACGCCTGCTTCGACGAGGTGACGTTCGATGCGCTGGCGGACTTCGAGACCGCGAGTTTCACGAACGGGTCGTTCAGAGACGTGACGTTCGACGCCGAGTGCAACTTCCGAGGCGCGGAGTTCCTCGACGCGGTCCGGTTCCGAGTAGACGGGACCGGGAGAGGCGATACCTACGTGGACCTGTCGGGGGCGACGCTCGCCGGCGGTAGTATCGTCGTGACTGCGGGCAACGTCGTCATCTACGACCTGACGAAGGCGACGCTCGGCGACCTCCAGTTGGAGAGCGAGACGAGCGAACACGAACTCCTCGACCACTTCCGGTTCTGTCTGACTGACTTCGACCGCTTCGACTTCAGCGACCACCACGCCTCGCTCGAACGCAACGACTGGAACCTCCACGACTTCGTCGGCGACGAGACCTCCGGCCGGTACGACGTTGAGATGTCGAACGAGGTCGTCGAGGAGACCTACCGGAAGGCCCAAGACAGCGCCGACGCCGTCGGCGACACGCCCGCGATGCGGGAGTTCGAGTTCAAGCGGTACTTCTACAACCGCCGGAAGAACATCGACATCGTCCTCCACGAGTACTCAATCGACGCGTGGACTCGGGCGAAGAAGGCGTCCAGCGTCGGTCTCAACTTCTTCATGCAGTTCACCTGCGGCTACGGCAACCGTCTGCCCCGCATCGCCGCGCTCACCTTCCTGCTCCCCGCGCTGTTCGGCCTCTTCTACGTTCTCGGCGGCCCGCTGGAGACGGGGGCCGGAGTCGTCTGGGAGGCGAGCGCGCCCGCGACGACGTTGTTCGACGGACTGTACTACAGTTACATCAGCTTCAGTACCATCGGTTACGGCGACATCGGACCCGTGGGCTGGGCGGCCAAGATTCTGGCCGCGAGTCAGGGGATGCTGAACGGGTTGTTCTTCACCCTACTCACGTTCACCCTGTTCAAGCGAGTGCTGGGCGGGAGCTAAGCCGGCGGTCCTCGTTCTCGTTGGCCTGTCGGCGGCCACGCGTTCGGTAGCGACTCTGTCGGTGACCACCAGTCAGACCACCGACACTGCTCTCGGTCGATACCGACCGTGGTTTCGCTTTGAAATCACCGTTTGCTCCGAAAAGGTTACTTCTCGATTGACCCGGTTCCTCGGGCCGAGGCTACGCTTCGACTTCGTTCCACTCGGGTTCCGAATCGTCCTTCAGCAGTTCCGGTTTGCCGACGGGGAGCGACCCGAACAGCACGTAGTGGACCGCGAAACCGAGCGCGAGTAGTCCGACGAACCCGTACAGACCGCGTTGAAGCTTGGAACCCATGTGCTCCGATAGGGACTCGCTCGAAATGAGAACTGCGATTGGTCGTCAGAACGTCCCGTCGTCGCGGGAAATTACCTCGACGGAAATTATTTTCCGGTCTCGGTCGTAGCTACGGATATGACCGACGATAGAACCGAACTCCGCGAAGCAGCGGAGCGACTCGACTCGGTGCGAGACGACAGTTCGGACGACGAGACCCGTGAGCGACTCGAATCGCTCGCCGAGCGGCTTCGAACGATGGCCGACGCCGAGCGCGGTCCCGACCACGGTCAGCTCGCGCGCCTCGAACACAACCTTCAGGACGTGCAATCGAATCTCGACGACGAACAGGCCGAGAGAGTACAGGCTGCGCTCGGAGACGTTCGGTCCTACCGGGAGACGGTAGAGGGCGTCTGACTCCGGAAGTTGCTCCTGCGAGACGAGGCGAACTGCAACGAGCGAAGCGACTCTTCGCGCCGATTCTGTCGCGGTTAGTCGGCCGTGGTCGTCTCTCGTTCTCGGACCGGCCGTAGTTCCGCACTGAAGTGGCGCAGTTCCGCCATCTCGGGTTCATCGACGATTTCGAGTCCCGTGATTTCGCCCGCGTCGCGACGCTCGGCCACTTTCTCGAACGTCTCGGCGACGTGGTCGAGGTGGTCCGCACCGTACGTCCGGCGCGGAAGCGAAAGACGAACGAGTTCCGGTCGGTCCGTCTCGGGGAAGGCGAAGCTCCCGAGTTCGACGCCGCGGACGGCCCCCTCGCGGTAGAGTTCGCAGACCAACGCCTGACCGGGGAACTCGTCGTCCGGAATGTCGGGCAGGAACTCGGCGGCGTTCACGTACACCGCGTGACCGCCGGTGGGTCGCTGGACCGGTACGTTGCGGTCGGCGAGCAGGTCGCCGAGTCGCTGGACCTGCCCGACGCGGTCGGCGATGTACGATTCCTCGACCGCCTCGCGGAGACCGACCGCCATCGCTTCGAGGTCTCGCCCCGCCATCCCGCCGTAGGTCGTGAACCCCTCGTAGAGGATACCGCGCTCGCGGGCCTCGGCGTAGAGGTCGTCGAACGCCTCGTCGTCCCGGACGGCGACGAACCCGCCGACGTTGACCAATCCGTCCTTCTTCCCGCTCATGACGAGCGCGTCGGCGTACGAGAGCTGTTCGCGGGCCACGTCCGCGACCGAGGCGTCCTCGAACTCCGCCTCGCGCTCCCGGACGAAGTAGGCGTTCTCGGCGAAGCGGCAGGCGTCGACGACGAAGGTGGCGTCCAGTTCGTCGGCCACCTCGCGGGCCGCCCGGACGTTCTCGACGCTCACCGGTTGGCCAGCCAGCGAGTTGTTAGTGATGGTGAGCAGGACCGCCGGAATGTTCTCGGCGCCCACTTCGTCGGCCAGACTCCGAACCGCTTCCACGTCGAGGTCGCCCGCGAACGCTCGGTCGTCGTCGAGCGCACCTTCGCGTGGGCAATCGACCGGCTTCGCTCCGTTGTTGGCGATATGTGCCCGAGTCGTGTCGAAGTGGGTGTTGTTGGGGACGTAGTCGCCCTCCTCGACCAACGCGCCGTAGAGGACGTTCTCTGCGCCACGGCCCTGATGGGCGGGGATGATGCGCTCGAAGCCCATGACGTCCGAGACCGCCTCCTGCAGTCGTTCGAAACTCCGACTCCCGGCGTATGCCTCGTCGCCCGACAGCATGGCGGCCCACTGGGACTCGCTCATCGTCCCGGTCCCGCTGTCGGTCAACAGGTCCACGAACACGCCATCGGAATCGAGATTGAAGACGTTGTATCCCGCCCGCTCCAGATTCGCCTCGCGTTCCTCGCGGTCGGGGAGTCGAATCGGCGTGACCATCTTCGATTTGTACGCTCGCATATCGGAGGGGTCGGCGTCCTCGAACGTATTGCTTGCGAGACAGCTCTGAACGAGCGTGGTCTAATGGGGCCGCTGTCATCCGGTTCTGGACACTCACCGACGGAGTTGTCGGAGTGGCAGTTCGGTCAGTCGCCAAGTCGTTTTCGTTTACGCAAACGTAAACCCCGAACCGGTCCCGGTTTGAATTTACCGAGCACGTCGCGTTCGCCCGACAGAAATAAGCGCACCGTAGCTCTGACACTAGTTATCATGTGTGATGACACCTCCGAGGGTGGAGGTGACGACGAGACTCCGCCGTGCAGTCGTGACGTATCGGCCGAAGGGGAACGCGTCGACGACCTCTTCGACATCGTGTCGGACCGTCGGACCCGAGACGTTCTCGCGCACCTCGAATCGCTCTCGGTGGACGTGGTCGAACTCGACGACATCGTGGATTACGTGGTAGAGTGCGAGCGACGGCGTACCGGCGAGTGTGACACGGGAGGGGAGGACAGCAGAGAGACCGAAACCAACCCCGGGACCGACTCGTCTGCAGACGCGAAACCACGCTGTGAAACTGGGTCCAACACCGACCCCGAACGACACCACCAGCGCGTTGCAGTGTCACTCCATCACAACTGTCTCCCCAAACTGGACCGCACCTCCGTTCTCGATTACGACCCTCGCTCGAAGACCGTCCGTTACCGCGGCGACGAGCGAGTGACGGCGTTTCTCGAACTGATAGAGTCGGTCGAGGACCCCTAACGAGGTCCCTCACGGACCCCGTTCGATGCGCGACGAGGGAACGCTAATTCGAGACCGTAGCCGATAAGTATATCAACGTCGCCACACTATTCGTTCGTCATCACCGGAGACGGAACCGACGACCGAACTACGGGCGACGAGAGTCCCCCGTTCGGTTCCTTCCGAAGGCGACTGCACCACCGAGTATGATGGAACCTAACGAAACCGGAGACGACGCCGCCGAGGACCGAACGCGCTACGTTCACTACGACCCGACGACCGGCGAACGGCCCAGCGAGATGCTGGTGGTAACCGTCGCCGACATAGCCGACGCGGACCCGCTGGAGTTGGAACCGCTCTTCGAGACCGTCGAACCCGACACGCTCGACGACTTCGTCGGGACGGGCGGGTTGCCCGACGTGGGCGGTCACATGTCGTTCACGTACGAGAATTACGACGTGACCGTCCACTCCAGCGGTCTCCTCGAAATCGAGTCCGCGGACTGAGATTCCTCGACGGAGACCGTCTGCCGTCTCGTCCCCGGGTTGGAGATTACGTCGGGACCCCGTCACTTCTTTGTGTTCTTCGCATCGTAGTTACGCGATAATGGACTCGCTTCGAATTGCGGGTCGCCTCGCCGCTGGTGTACTGCTCATACTGGCGAACGGGTTCTTCGTCGCTATCGAGTTCGCGCTGACTCGCGCACGCCAGTTCTCCGAGGACGAGTTCGTCGACGGAACCCCCGCGTTGGAGCGGGCGTGGGAGATGACGCACAACCTCGAAATCTATCTCACCACCTGTCAGGTCGGAATCACCGCGTCCAGCATCGCCGTCGGTATCGTCGCCGAACCCGCCCTCGCCGCCATCTTCGAACCCGTCTTCGCGAACACGGTGCTGGCGTCGTTCGGTTCGGGCGCGATTCTCGCCTTCCTCCTCATCAATCTCGTCCACCTGACCCACGGCGAGCAGACCCCGACCTATCTCGGCGTCGAGCGCTCCCGGACGGTGTGCCGGTACGGCGCAACGCCGTTGTACTGGTTCAACTACCTCATCTCGCCGCTCATCACCCTCGGCGACTGGGTCGCGAAAGCGACGCTCAAACTGTTCGGAGTCGAGATGACGGGTGCGTGGCTCGAAACCGAGGAGCAGGCCATCGAGTCGCGGGCCGACCTCCGCAACCGACTCGGGTCCGTCCTCGAACGCGGTGACCTGTCGGACGAGCGACGGGACGAGGTGATGAACGCGCTCCGAATCGGCGAGCAGTCGGTCCGCGAGGTGATGATTCCCGCCGAGGAAATCGTCGCGCTGTCCACCGAAGCCGATACCGAGGAGAACTTCCGGCGTATGTCGGACCGACCCCAGACCCGGTATCCGCTGGTCGGCGAGGAACTGACCGACTTCCGTGGCATCGTCTACGTTCCGGTCCTCTTGCGCCACCGCGAGAGGTTGTCGGAGGGGGACCTCGACTTCGAGGAGTTGGCCGCGCCGCCGATGACGCTCTCGCCGGACGCCGACGTGAGCGACGCCATCGACCAGTTCCAGACCGAGACTCAGGAACTCGCGCTAGTGGTCGAAGACGGCGAAGTCGTCGGACTCGTGACCGTGACCGACGCGTTGGAGGCGGTCACGGGCGACATCGAGGACCGCTCGACCGGGGACACTCCGCGGCGGCCGGCGGGGTGTAGCGCTCCCGAGGCGACTCGTCTGTTCTGCCCCCATCCCACCACTCATTAGCGGGGCCGCCGACGCATCAGACATGAACGTGGACGCCGAGCGCCTCCGGACGGACATCGAGCGAAACGCCGAGTTCGGCGACGTCGAGTCCGACGAAGGGCGCGGACGCACCGTACTGACCGGCACCGAGGCCAACCGCCACGCGCGAGAGTATCTGGTCTCCCGACTGGAAGACGCCGGACTCGACGTGCGAATCGACGCGGTGGGGAACGTCGCGGGACGGTGGACCCCCGAAAGCGCCGACCCCGACGCCGACCCGGTCGCGGCAGGGAGCCACCTCGACTCCGTCCCGGAAGGCGGCATCTTCGACGGTCCGCTCGGCGTCTACGCCGCGCTGGAAGCCGTCCGGGCGATGCAGGAGGCGGGAGCCGAACCGACGCGCCCGGTCGAGGTCGTCTCGTTCACCGAGGAGGAGGGCCAGCGCTTCGCTTCGGGCCTGCTCGGGTCGTCGGTCGCGGCGGGCGAGCGCTCCGTAGAGGACGCGCTCGCGCTCGAAGCGGACGACGGGACCACGCTGGAGACCGCCCTGACCGACATCGGCTTTCGGGGCGAGGGCCGCCTCGACGCCGGCGACTGGGACGCGTGGCTCGAACTCCACGTCGAGCAGAGCGAGCGACTGGCGGACGCGGGCGTCCCGGTGGGCGTCGTCACCGCCATCACGGGCATCACCCACTGCGAGGTGACGATACGCGGCGAGGCCGACCACGCCGGGGCGACCCCGATGGGCGACCGGACCGACGCGCTCGCGGCGGCAAGCGAGTTCGTACTCGACGTCGAACGGGCCGCGAACGAGGTGGTCGCCGGGGAGAGCGACACCGCGGTGGGGACCGTGGGAAGCTTCGGCGTGCGCCCGAACGCGACCAACGTGGTTCCCGGGGAAGTCACGGCGGGCGTGGACGTTCGAGACGTGGACCGCGACGCCATTGACGAAATCGTCCAGCGAGCGCGCCGAAGTCTCGCGCGCCTCGAACGCGAGCGTGGGGTCGAAACCGACCTACGCCGTCCCTTCGACCTCGCGCCCACGCCCATGAGTGACCGCGTTCGCACGGCCGCTCACGACGCGAGTGCGGCCGCCGGAATCGAGACGCTCGACCTGCACTCGGGGGCGGCCCACGACACCATGCACGTCGCCGAGGTCACGGACGCCGGACTCCTGTTCGCGCCCTCGCGGGACGGCATCTCGCACAACCCGAAGGAGTGGACCGACTGGGACGACTGCGCGACCGCGACGCGGGTGCTGGCAGACGCGTTGGCAAAGTTATCGGGCACGTAAACCACTACGAAGGGGGTTGGGCGACTTCTCTATCTTCCGACCGGGACGAAGAGTCAGAACGAAGCGGCCGAACAGTCTGGATACCAGATTGTCGCATCACGAAGAAATGAGTTCGAGGCGTCCTTACGACGTCTCGTTTCCTGTCGTTTGATTCGTAGCAGGCGTCTCGGTTCGGTTCGCGGTGGTCGTTTCGTTCCCGGTCGGTCTCTCGGTAGCGTTCACGTTGACCTGCTGGTCGCCCTCCTCCGGTGGCACGATTTTGTAGACCTTCCCCGTCTCGCCCCTCGGGAGCAGTTTGTCGTTCACGAGGACGTACAGTTCGCCGTCGCCGTCCCGACCGAACTGACGCACGTAGTGGTTGGGCGTTCCGTCTTCGGTCCCGACGACGTTCAGTTCCGCCATGTCCCAGAGTTGGTCGAACGGGAAGTCGTTCTTCGCGTTGTTCTTGTCGACCAGCGCGTCGCTCAACTTCTGGCCCTTCTGGACTTCGTCGCTGGACGGATTGATGAACTCGGATGGGACGTTCGCATCCTCCGGGAAGTTCGGTTCGAGGTCTTTCAGCGTAATCTCCCCGAGTTCGCCGTCGGGCGGCGCGGCCGTGAGCAATCGGCCCTTCGATTGCTTCCGACTCTTGAAGAACGCCCCGTAGACGTACTTACCTTGCAATTGCTGGATGGCGTCGCCCTCGTATCGGTGCCCGCCGATGACGACTTCACCGACTTTGTTCCCCTCGTACTCGTGCGGGAACTCCACGATGGGGTCGATTAGGGGTTCGACACCGTCGCCGGTCGGCGACGGGGCGTAGTCGGGGCACTTCGTCGGCGGCTTGTCGTGATTCTCCGCGTCGAAACAGTGCGTTCCCTCCTTGATGTTCCAGCCGTAGTTGCCGCCCTTCACGACGACGTTCACCTCCTCGTACAGCGCCTCGCCGGCGTCGGCTTGGAACAGGTTGCCGTTGGAGTCGAACGAGAGACCGAACGGGTTACGGAACCCGTAGGCGTATATCTCGTCGAGACCGGTGTTGTCCCCACCGGCGAACGGATTGTCGTCCGGGACACCGTACGGTCGGTCTTGGTTTCCGGAGGTACCCGTTCGGACCGGGTCCGCCTGCGGATTCCCGCCGTCCACGTCGAGGCGCAGGATACTGCCGTACAGGTTCTCGTCCACGTCTTGGCCGTTTCCGCCGCCGTTGAGACCGAACCAGTCGTCGACGTGACCGTAGAACGTGTCGTTCTTGCCACCGCCGTCGCCGATAGGGAAGTAGAGGTAGCCGTCGGGACCGAACGCCATCGGTCCGGCGTTGTGGTTCATCTGCGGATGCGGTACGTGCAACAGCCGCCGTTCGGTTTCCGGGTCGGCGGTGTTCAGGTCTTGGCCCGCCCGGAACTCCGAAAGGACGGTGTAGTGGTCCCACCTGTCGGGAAGTTCCTCGTCGGGTGCGCCGCTGTAATGCAGATAGAACTTCCGGTTTTCTGCAAACTTCGGGTGGAACACGATGCCGAGCAGTCCGCGCTCGTCGTACTGGAGACCCGGCTTCTCCGGAGGGAACTGACCGTACATGTTCCCCAGTTCCACCATCTGGTCTTTGACGCTGATGAACTGCTGGAGTTCACCGTCCTCCTTGTAGTAGGCCTGCCCGGTCTGGTCGGTGACGAACCACCGTTCGCGCTCCTCGTTTGCGACGGCGAAGGCGGTGGGTGCGGTGAGTCCACCCGCGACCTGCTTCAGGCCGACGTCCGTTCCCTGCTCGAAGTACCCAGTCCCCTGCTCGTCGTCACGTACATCGGTTTTTCCACTGATTACACTTTCTGGAAGTGATGCGAATCCTCCGACGAACCCCGAACCGCCGATGGCCCCGGTCGCCTGCAGTACACTCCGTCGGGACGGCCCCTGTTCGGATTCGTCGCTTCGTTCCTCTGACCCTGTCTCACGTTCGTTCCCCATTGTTGTACCCCCGCGGCCACCGGCTACCACACCAGTATTGTTTAAATATTTGGCCACGTCGGCCACAGTTAATGAGTATTTTTGGAGATAGTCGGTTAATTTGCTGATAGTTGTGGAATAACTGAGGCTATTGGCCCAGACTGTTACTCCAACTTCTGACCCGTTACCTCCTCGTCGGGTCGTTCGGCGTGCTCCGTCCGGCGACGACGAGACCGACTGTCGGCTCACCGACAGCGGAACAACTCGTCGTTCCGGGACTGGCCCTCGCTGTAGTGTCGTGTCGTTCGTATGGTGCGACCGGTCATTGCTCGACTGGCAACACAGTAGTCCAGTCCGCTTCGGAGACCCAAAATCGAAGGCGGGTCCTCCTCACTCCGGTTTCAGTCCGTCGTTAGTGACCCGCATCACGGCCTCGCCGTCGGCGAGGTTGGGCGCGTCCACGAGGCGGACGATGCGCTTGTTCCCCTTCGACTTCCGGAGGTACATGCGGAACGTCGAGGCGTGCCCGAGGATGTTGCCGCCGATGGGCTTGGTGGGGTCGCCGAAGTAGGAGTCGGGGTTCGACTGGACCTGATTGGTCACCACCACGGCCACGTCGTGGAGACTCGCCACGCGAACGAGGTCGTGGAGGTGCTTGTTGAGTTTCTGCTGGCGCTCGGCGAGTTCGCCCCGGCCGACGTACTCCGCCCGGAAGTGAGCCGTCAGCGAATCGACGCAGACCATCCGTATCGGTACCTCGGAGTCGGCCCGGTCCTTGATGAGTTCCTCGGCCTTCTCGGCCAGCAGCATCTGGTGGTTGGAGTTGAACGCCTTGGCGACGTGAATCCGGTCGAGCATCGCCTCGACCAGTTCGTCCTCGGTCTGAACGCCGTAGCGCTGGGCGGCGGCGCGCTTGGCGTCGTCTTCGAGGCCCCGAACCATGTCGTCGATGCGCTCGGGCCGGAACGTGTCCTCGCTATCCACGAAGAGGACACCGCCTTCAAGTCCGCCGTGGTCCCGCGGAAGCTGAGCGTTGACCGACAGTTGGTGGGTGACCTGCGACTTCCCGGCCCCGAACTCGCCGTACACCTCGGTGATAGACTGGGTCTCCACGCCGCCGCCGAGCATCTCGTCCACTGCTGGGACGTTCCACGACGACTTGCCGATGTCGGCCCTGCGCTTCAGCACCTCCGCGCCGGTCTCGAAACTACCAACGTCGGCCTCGTCGCGGGCCGCCCGGATGATGTCGGCGGCGTTGGACTCGCCGACGTCGGCGGTGTTCGAGAGTTCGCCGGGACTCGCCACGGCGATGGAGACGAACGTGTCGTACCCCGCGCCGCGCAGTTTCTCGGCCGTCGCCGGTCCTACTCCGGGGAGCGTGTCGAGTTTCTCTGTTGCTGCCATCGAGTGTGGTTGGCGTCGCAGGGAGATAAGGTGGCGTATACTGGAGAGTGAAAGTGAAACTGGTCGCGGACCGTTCCCCGGCGCCTTCGCTCGTGAATCGACGGAGTCGTCGTGTCGTAAGTCGAACCTAACCGGACCTAGCGTCGGCCGAAACGGACTCGACCAGTCGTCGTGGTGGCGTATCAGAGCGTTACGCGCGTGAACGGTCCGAAACGGTCGCTCTCGTTTATTCGTAGTGCGACCGAGAGTCCGAGGGAGAATGACACGAAACGCGACGTTCGGTGCGCTCGTCTTCACACTGCTGCTGGTTACGACCGGTCTGTCGGGCGCGGTCGGTGCGGTACCCGCGGCGGGCACGGCCCCCGACGCATCGCCTGCACCGCTCGCACAGGAGACCACGACGCAAGGCAACCAGACCGCGAACGAGTCCGCGTCGGTCACTTTCGAGGACCAGCGTTCGAACGGGTCGGCCGTCACGGTTGCCGAGGTGAACCTCTCTGCCGGCGGTTACGTGGTCGTCTTCGCCCAGAACGGCACCGTTCTCGGCAACACGACCTACCTCGAACCCGGGACCCACGAGAACCTGACCGTCTCGTTGGAGATGCCCATCGGTCGCTCGCAGGTTCTCATCGCGACGCCTCACCTCGACACGAACGAGAATCAGACGTTCGATTTCAACGCGACTCAGGCCCAAGCGGTAGGGCCGGCGAACGCCACCGACAGGCCCTACCTCGAACCGACCGGACTCCCGGTCAACGCCGTCGCGTTCGTCACCGTCGGGAACGAGACACGCCGAGGAACCACCACGGCGAGCAGAGTAGTGAGGGGACGGTAACTGCAGATTCGACCAGTTTTCTCGCCTCGCGAGGTTCCGACGGACCGAAGTTCGGAGGTATCGCGCTCAGGTTGTCGCCATCTGCCAAGGATTAACTGTCCACCTCGCAACCGTTCGTGCATGGAGCTACTGCCCGAGGAGACCGAACGGTTCGTCCGCGCGATGGTGCCCGACCGCGACGACACGTTGCGGGAGATGGAGACCCACGGCGAAGAAATCGGCTTCCCGACGGTCGGCCCGGCGGTCGGCGGGTTCCTCCGTCTCGTGGCGCGGATGGTGGACGCCGAACGAATCTTCGAGTTCGGGTCGGGATTCGGTTACTCGGCATACTGGTTCGCTGCGGCGTTACCGGAAGACGGCGAGGTCGTCCTGACCGAACACGACCCAGCGGAACTCGCCGACGCCCGGGAGTATCTTGCTCGCGGCGGGTACGCCGACCGGGCTATCTTCGAGGAGGGCGACGCGTTCGAGACCGTCGAACGGTACGACGGACCCTTCGACGTGGTGCTGGTCGATTGCCACAAAGACGGTTACCCCGACGCCTTCGACGCGGTGCGCGAGAAGGTGGCCGAGGGCGGTGTCGTCGTCGCCGACAACGCGATGGAGAGCGGGGCGCAGGATTTCCACTCGATTCTCGAACTGCTCGAAGGCCGCGACCCCGGCGACGTGGACGACCAGACCCGCGGCGTCGCCGACTACCTCCGGGCCGTTCGTGACGACCCGGCGTTCGAGACGGTCGGGGTTCCTCTCGGTCAAGGTCTCTCGCTGAGTTATCGAACGTCGTCCGTCTGACGTTCAATTTCCCTATAGTGGATGGGGAAAATTTATAACTTATAGAGTGTGATTCTATCACAAGACAAGCGATGGCGACAGATAGCTCCGGCAGTCGGGATTCCGACGCGACCGCCGAGGACCTCGCCGATTTCCTCGGGCTGTTGAACGAACTCAAAGCCACCGGCTGTACCCTGCTGGTCGTCGGAGACGCCCGACCCGAACTGTTCACGCGCGCGAGCGCGAACCTGTTCGGCGACCCGGCGGCCACGCGGTACCGACTGCTGGCGGCGACCGACGCGGAGGCGCGGAGCATCGCCGACCGCCTCCCCGACCCGGACGCGACCCCGCGTCCGGTGTCAGAGACGACGAAAATCGTCAATCACGCCGACGCACCGCGGTCGATTACGTCGGCCGCGCGTTCGAGCGACTCGGCGAAGGCGGTGATTCCCGAGACTCGAGTCACCGACCCACGACTCGACGGACTTCAATCCGCGCTCGTTGAGTCCATCGAGGAGTTCGCGCGCGACGCCAAGGGTCTCCGCCCCGGGGAGTTGCGCGTCGGTATCGACTCGCTCGGAACGCTGTTCGACCACCACGGCCGGGAGGTGGTTCGACGGTGCCTCCGGAAGGTCGGTGCCTCGGTCCGCGACCACGACGCGATGGCCCACTACCTCTTAGAGGACGACTACGACAGCGAGCGTACACGGGCACTCGCTCCCGACGTGGACGCGGTCATCGAAATCCGGTCAGATGATGCGGCGACCCACCGTCACGACGCCCAACAGCGGTGGCACGTCCCCAGCCGCGACTTGACCACCGACTGGGTCCGGTTGTAGCTCGGACGTCGCCCCTCGAATCCGGTCGGTCAGGCGACGTGGCCGCCGCCGTCCACCCAGACGGTCTCGCCGGTCACGTACGACGCAGCGTCGCTCGCCAGAAAGAGGTAAGCTCCGGCCAACTCCGCCGGGTCGGCCGCCCGCATGGGGAGGTCGGGGGTCTCTCCCTCCGGTGCCATCTCCTCGGCCTCTTCGGACCACCCCTCGCGAATTTCGGTGGCGACGGGACCGGGCGCGACGGCGTTGACCCGCACGCCCTCGGTGGCGAGTTCGAGGGCCGCGCTCCGCGTTATCATTCGAATCGCCCCCTTCGTCGCGGCGTAGTGAGAGTGGTCCCACGCCGCTCGGCCCTGCGTGTCCGAGGAAGTGTTGATGACGACCCCGGGGTCGCCGCGGTCTATCATGTCGTTCGCGGCGAACTGCGTCCCGAAGAAGGTCCCCCGCGCGTTGACCGCGTGGACTTCCTCGAACTCCGCGGGCGTGACCTCGCGGAACCGGCGCTTCGTGTAGACGCCAGCGTTGTTCACCATCACGTCCACGCCGCCGAACTCGCGGGCCGACTCGATTAGCGTCCGAATCTGGTCTGGGTCCGAGACGTCGGTCTCGACGTACTCGGCGTCGCCGCCGCCGTCGCGGATTCGCTCGTGGGTCGGGACCGATTCGCCCTCGGCCTTCGGGTCCTCGCGCACGTCGGCGACGACGACGGTCGCGCCCGCGTCGCCGAACGCGAGCGCACCCGCTCTGCCGATGCCCGCACTCGCGCCCGTGACGATAACTGTGGAGTCAGAGAAGTCGGGGTTCAGTGTTCCCATGCCGTGTTCACGGTCACGACGAGAGTCCGTAACCGCACCGGCCCGCATCGCCGGGTCGCCGCCTCACGTCATCCAGTCGATTATCCACGCTATCACGCCGATGGTGATGAGACCGATACCGATGGCGGAAGTAGCGGGTTCCGGGAAGAAGAACAGCACGACGCCCACCAAGAGCAGCGCGCCGATGAGTCCCTCGTCCCACCAGCTACCGTCGTCCTCGTCGGTCCCCGCGCGGTCGGTTCGCTCGTCGTACTCACCTTCGGTCCCGTCGTAGTCGGCGTCCACGGTGTCGCCGCCGGGCCAGACGCCCCACCCGGTCGGGTAGAGCGACCCGCCGACGCCCGACGGGAAGAAGGTGTCGTCGGTCGCACCGTCGCCGGTGTACTCGTCGCGCGTCGGTTCGTCCCCGTGGACTTCTCTGTATGTGTCGTCGTACTCGTCGTCCGTGTACGGGTCGTTCGCCATGTGCAAAAAGAGGGTCCTGACATGGTTATGGCCTGTGGCCGACCCCGTCACGTCAACGCGTCGAGGACAACGAGGCTGATGGCGAACGCCAACAGTAGGAACCCAGTCACCGTGGTCGCAGGTTCGGGGAAGAGGACGAGCGCCGCTCCGACCACCGCGAGCGCCGCGGCGACGCCGACGTCCCAGAACCCGTCGCCCGACCCTTCGTCGGCGGTGACGCGTTCGTCGGTCGTGTCGCTCTCGTCGATTCGGAGTCGCTCCGTGTTCTCCACGTCGTCGTCCGGGTCGTCCGCGGCCGTGTACCTGCTCATGTCCGGACGTAGGAGTGGCGACCGGTTAGGGATTCGGGCCGCCCGTCGAGGTTCGAGGACGACGCTACCGCCGACTGCCGGGTCGCGGTTCCACGTGGGGCTTCGCCATCAGGTCCTCGAACCGCCGCTCGTCGAGCCACGTCGCCAGTTGTGCCAACTGGTCGCTCGCGGCTTCGAAGAGTTTTCGGCCCTTCTCGGGAGTGGCGTCGGTCTGGTCGCCGAGGACGCCGTTGTCGGTGTTGTCGATGGCGTCGTAGAAGTTGCGCGCGCCGTGGACGAACGCGTCGTCGAGCGGCCAGTCGGACGCGCCGCCGTCTCGCGCTTCTTCGAGGTTCTCCGTCCGCACGTTCTCGGGGTCGAGGTGCATCATCATCGCGGTCTCCTTCGGGCCGCCGTGGGGTCCGTTGACCGCGAAGAGGTCGTCCACGAGGTCGGTGATGGACTCGTCCCACATCCACTCCACGGCGTAGGCCACCTCGTCCTCGCGCAGGCGACGGCCGACCTCCCGGAGGTGGGTCTGATTGCCGCCGTGGGCGTTGACGAAGACGATGCGGTCGATGCCGTGGTACGCGAGGTTTCTGGAGAAACTCTCGACGTAGTCGCGGAACTCCGGCGGGTCAACCCACATCGTTCCGTGGAACTGCTTGTGGTGGGGGCTGACGCCGACGTTCACGGTCGGCGTGCAGAGGTAGCCGGTCCGGTCGGCCGTTTCGCGCGCGAGACCCTCCGCAATCGCGTGGTCGGTGGAGAGCGGGAGGTGCGGTCCGTGCTGTTCGGTCGAACCCAGCGGCACGAACGCCAACGACTCCTCGGCAACGTAGTCGCCCAACTCCGGCCACGTCTGGTCTGCGAGGTACATGTCGGTAGGCCGGGCGCGAGCGGGTAAAGGTCTTGCCTGCTGCGGACGACGTGTCCACCGGGTTCTCCCCGCGGAAACGTGGGATTTACTACCGGGGACTCCCGGCAGTTACCGAGCAGTAACCTCGTTTCATCGGGGTTAGGAAACGTATAATCCGTTGGCGTCCGACGCTACGAACACGATGACTGATTGTCTCGACGACGACGCCCCGCCGAGCGCGAAACTGGTCGTGAAGGTACTTGAGTACAACGACGAGGCGCTGACCCAGCAACAAATCAGCGACCGGACTCGCCTCTCGCCCCGGACGGTCCGCAGTTCCATCAAGCGCCTCAAGGAGCAGGGCGTCATCGAGGAGCGCGTGTACATCCCCGACGCCCGCAAGCAACTCTACACCCTCACCGACTCGGTGCAGGAGTGTCTGCAGGCAGGAGAGACCGGTCCCGAGAGCGCCGAGGCGGTCTGACCGAAACGGTTTCAGTGCTGCCGTGAGGACCGTTCCGCCGTGACCGAGTACGACAAACTCGTCCGCGACCGGATTCCGGCGTCGTTCGCGAGAACGACGAGACGCCCGTGACCCACGTCGCAGACGGCGAGGAGTACCGACGCCGCCTGCGCGAGAAACTCTGCGAAGAGAGCGAGGAGTTCCGCGAAAGCGGCGACCCGGAGGAACTCGCCGACGTGCTGGAGGTAGTCGCGGCGATTCAAGACGCGGCCGAGTTCGGTTCGGGGGACCTGGAGCGCCTCCGAGAGGAGAAGGCAGAAGAACGCGGCCGATTCGACGACGGCGTGGTTTTAGAGCGAGTGGAGTGAACGCCGGAAACGTACCGCTTTGTATAGCCTAAAATTTTAGGCTAGAAATATTAACTCTCTAACTATAAACGTGGATGTGCAGTCCATGAAACCAAACGACACGACCATCGACCGACGTTCGCTCCTGAAGCGAGTCGCGGTGGCGGGCGCGACGACCGGTCTCGCCGCCGGGAGCGCCGCCGCGGCCGACTCCGAGAAACCCGGTCGCCCCGCGCGCCGAGACGAGTCCGAACAGTTGCTCGAATCGTACGGGAGTGACTTACTGACGTTGCTCTCCGAAGAAGGTGTCCTCGACGCCCCCGATGTCAGTGAACTCCCGACCGACCGCCCGGCATCACCCCACGCCTCGCTGCGCGGTGAATCGGGGACGGCGTTCGTGGAGTCAGACGTTCAACCGGCCAAACTCGTCACCGTGACTGAGGTCGCGCAGGGGACGCTCACGCTCTCGGTCGAACCGGGGACGGGACAGTCGTACGCCCTCCTCGACGACGGTGACTCGGTGACCGTGTTCAATCCCGAAGTCGGAACGCTCGACGCCGAGGATACCGTGACGACCCAGAGTTGCAGTCAGTACGCCTGTCCGCCCGATGCTGACGGGTCGTGTTACGCATCGAGTGCCATCACGTACGACGGTGACCGCGTGGCGACGCAGGCGTCGTGTTGCTCGTACTACCAGTGTACGGACCCCTGACGCGGTCGGTTCCTTTTTTCGGTCGCGGGTCCCGTCGGAGCGGACAGTCAGCGAGGGTCCCGTCGCTCGAACGCCCCGTCAGTCGTCCGCGGACGGGTACTCGCGGTCGAGGTTCACGTCTTCGAGCGGTGCGCCATCGACCTCGTGAGTGCCGACCGGCGGTCGGTTGACTTCCGCCGCGGGGGAGGCATCCACGTCGGTCTCCTCGGCTATCTCGCTCATCTCGCCGTCTGCGTCCCGAGCGTCTTGGTCGATGCGCATCGAGCAGAACTCCGCGCCGCACATCGAACAGAAGCGGGCTTCTTTGTAGTTGTCGCCGGGGAGCGTCTGGTCGTGGTACGACCGGGCGCGCTCGGGGTCGAGCGCGAGGTCGAACTGGCGTCGCCAGTCGAAGTCGTACCGGGCCTCCGAGAGGGCGTCGTCCCAGTCGCGGGCGCCCTCGCGTCCGTTCGCCACGTCGGCGGCGTGGGCCGCGATGCGGTAGGCCGCGAGTCCGTCGCGCACGTCCTCGGCGTCGGGGAGTCCGAGGTGTTCCTTCGGCGTGACGTAACAGAGCATCGCGGCCCCCGCACGGGCGGCCTCGGTCGCGCCGATTGCGCTCGTGATGTGGTCGTAGCCCGGTGCCACGTCGGTCACGAGGGGACCGAGGACGTAGAATGGCGCGCCGTCGCAGACCTCCTGCTGGCGCTCGACCTGCCCCGAAATCTGGTCCATCGGGACGTGCCCCGGTCCCTCGACCATCACCTGCACGCCGTGGTCGTGCGCGATACTGGTGAGTTCGCCGAGCGTCTCCAACTCCGCGTACTGGGCGTCGTCGCCCGCGTCGGCCAGACACCCGGGGCGGAGACCGTCCCCGAGACTGAACGTCACGTCGTACTCCGCGAAGATTTCGCAGATGTCCTCGAACTTGGCGTAGAGTGGGTTCTGCATCCCGTTCTCCTCCATCCACTGGGCGAGGATGGACCCGCCGCGCGAGACGATGCCGGTCTTGCGGCCGTCGGTCAGCGGCAGGTGTTCCATCAGGATGCCGGCGTGAATCGTCTGGTAATCGACGCCCTGCTGGGCCTGCTTCTCGATGACATCGAGCAGGAGTTCGTGAGTGATGTCCTCGACGCTCTCGGCGCGCTTGACCGCCTCGTAAATCGGTACGGTCCCGAGGGGGACCGGCGAGTGTTCGACGTTGGCCGTCCGAATCCGGTCGAGGTCGCCGCCGGTACTGAGGTCCATCACGGTGTCCGCGCCGTAGTGGACCGCGGCGTGCAACTTCTCCAACTCCTCCTCGACACCGCTGTCCGTCTCGCTGTTGCCGATGTTGGCGTTGACCTTCGTGGCGAACTCGCGCCCGATAATCATCGGGTCGAGTCGGTCGTGCTCGACGTTGGCCGGAATCACGGCCCGTCCGTCTGCGACCTGCTGGCGGACGAACTCGGGGTCCACCTGTTCGCGTTCGGCGACCCGTTCCATCGCATCGGTGACCGTTCCTTCGCGGGCACGCTGGAGTTGCGTCATGGATTACTAGGTTGTACTACCGGATAATAAATTCGGCGGTCGATGTGTTTGGTCAGGGTGGGACCGTACCGAACGAGAAGTCGTACCTACCCCAGTCGTATCGTCCGATAGTACGCGACGGCGGTGACGACGCTCACAGCACCGAGGTAGAGTACCGCCCGGCCGAGCGGTTCGAACGCGACCGACGCCGACAGTCCGGCGTCCACGGCGACCGCCGTCGCGTAGTGGCCGGGGAGCGACGACGCGAGCCAGTGAGGGTCCGAAACTATCGGATTCTGGAAGAAGAACACGTCCACCATCGGGGCGAACAGCAAGAGGTAGACCCCCGCCAACCGCGAGAGGACGAGTCCGGCGAGCGCCCCGACGAGTCCGTAGGTGAGACCCGCCAGCACCGACGCGACCGCGAACCACCCGAGTCGGTCGGGGACCACCTCGACGGAGAGAACCGCGAGCGAGACCGCGGCCGCGACCGCCGCGGCGACGGCGAGAAGGCCGACACGGGCGAACAGTAACTGCGCCGGTCGGTAGCCCGCGACCGCGAGACGGCCGTCCGCGTCGCGGGCGGTCAGCATCAGAAAGAGTCCCGCGATACCGCCGACGAGCGCGCACATCAGCGGGACGAGCAGGATTCCGTAGAGTTGCGAAGACGGGAGCGTGACGGTCCCTCTCCCGGCAACCTCGACGGGAACCGGGGAGTCGGGCAGGAGGAAGACGAGGACGCCGACGAAGTACGCCGGGAGGAAGACCAGCAGCGCGAGCAACACCGGCGTCCGGGCGTACTCGCGGAGACCCATCTCGAACGCCGTGGCGGTGGGACCTCGCCGACTGATTCGGCTCACGCCGATACACCCCCGTCGCCGGTCACTCGGGCGTAGACGACCAGCGCCACCGCGAACGCGACCCCGAGGTAGGCGGTCCCGGCGAGCGCGTTCCCGACTGCGACCGTTCCGTCGAACACGGCGGACCGGAACAGGTCGTGCGGATAGTGAAGCGGCAGGAGAACGAGGAAGGGCGAATCCACGTCGAGCAGTCCGCTGGAGAGGAAGTCGTCGAAGTCCACGAGGAAGACGAGGACGAGCGACCCTTCGAGCGCCCGCGGCAGGACCGCGCCCACGAGCATGCCGACCAGTCCGTACAACAGCGCCGCGAGCGTCAGCGCGCCGAACGCGGCGAGCGGGGCCTCGGGTTCGACGCGCCACCAGAGGACCGCGGTCGTGACGCCCGCGACCAGCGCACTCCCGAGGACCACCGCGACCAACCGCGAGGCGAACAGTTCGGCGCGGTCGTACCCGCAGACGCCGAGTCGCTCGTCGGCCTGCACCGCTCCGAGTATCTGAAACAGGCCGAGGATTCCGGCGAGGAACGCGGCGGCGTAGATGGCGCCGTTGACTCGTCCCATCTCGGCCATCGTCCCGCCGTCGAGGTGCGGAAACTGGGGGAACGCCGCCATCGCCGTTCCGTAGCCCTCCACGACCACGACCGGGAGGACGACGAGCAATGCGACGTTCATAGGTGTGCGAACGAAGGCGCGGACGTGAGAACTCACCCCGACTCGGAGGCGGCGGAGTCGGCTTGCCTGTCGCCCGCCACTCGCTCGGTTCTGTGGTCTCGCACTCTCAGGCATCGGTCTCGACCTCCCGGGCGGCCGATTCGGGGTCCCCGGCGGTACTACCGGGGTCTCGGGGGTCTTCGGTCGGGCGGTCCGCGAGGTCGGCGTCGGTCACGTCGGTCAGTCGGCCGCCTTCGAGTTCGAGGATGCGGTCGAACCGCTCGCGCTCGCTCACGAAGTGCGAGATGACCGCGATGGCGACGCCGCGGTCGGTCAGTTCCTCGGTCAACTCCCAGAACGCGAGGTAGGTCTGCCAGTCGAACCCGGTGTACGGTTCGTCCAGAAACAGCACGTCCGGGTCGGCCAGTATCGCGACGCTCAGGTTGACCTTCTGTCGGTTCCCACCGCTGAGTTGGTCGATGCGGTAGTCGAGGAACTCCTCGAAGCCCAGTCGGTCGGCCAGACGGTCCCGGGCGTCCCGAATCTCGCCGTCGGTCATCCCGTAAGCGGTCCCGAACAACCGGAACGTCTCGGCCACGGTGAGGCGGTCGTACAGCAGGGGGTCCTGCGGGCACCATCCCGCCGTGCCGTCCACGGCGACGTCGCCGTCGTCGGGGTCGAGCGCGCCGACGAGAATCTTCATCAGCGTGGACTTCCCGCTCCCGTTCTCGCCCACGATGCCGACGATTTCGCCCCGGCGGACGTCGAGGTCCGCGCCGCGGAGGACTTCGACCGAGCGTGTAAACGGCAGGGGTGAGTCGTACGTCTTCGTCACGTTCCGGCCGCGAACGACGAGTTCGTCGCCGAGGTCGGCCCCGTCAGTCGCATCGTCCCGAACTCTATTTTCTATATTCGACATATACCGAATATTCTGTATACCACGATTTATTAGTTTCGGCGGCGAACGTTCGACCGACCCGAATGACCGACTCTGACGCCGGTTCCGCCGACGAACCAACCGACGAAGGCGACCCCGACGAGGCGGCCGTTCGCCGCGCCCGCGAGGAAGTAATCGAGGCGATGGCCCGCGCGGCGGAGGTGTACGGCATCAAGCCGAGTTACGGACGACTCTACGGCCTGCTCTACTTCGCCGACGAACCGCTGTCGCTCGACCGCCTCGCCGACGAGAGCGACTACGCCAAGTCCACGGTCAGCACCGCGATGTCCGCGATGGAGCGCTACCACTTCGCCCACCGGCGGTCGATACCCGGTGAGGGGAAGAAGGCCTACTACGAGGCCGAGACCGACCTCTGGCACGTTTTCCAGCAGTTGCTCAATCAGGAGGTCCGGAGCGAGGTCCGCATCATGACGCGGGCGCTCGACGAAGCGGCCGAGACGCTTCGGGACGCCGACTCCGAGCGCGCCGAGCGCGACCTGCGGAAGGTCCGGAAGTTGCAGGGCGTCTACGAAAAGGCCGACAAGGCTCTCACGGTCCTGACGAGTTCCTCGCTCGACAGAATCACGGACCTGCTCGGCCGCCTTCGGTCCGGGGAGTAGTGGCCGCACGAAGTGCGGTCGCCGTCGCGGAGTCGGCGACCGACGCTAACCCCAATCCATTACACCGTCCCCCGAAAATCACCACCTGATGGAAACGTGGAAGCGCCGAACGCTCTACTACGTCTCGACGCTCGTCGCCGTCTTCGTCGGGTACGCGCTGATTTACGACTACGGGATGGCCGTCCACGAGGGCCACACCCAACCGTTCTACCAGTCCATGCAGGTCGTGGTGGAGACGTTCACAACGACCGGGTACGGGTCGGACGCGCCGTGGGAGACCCCCGAGATGAACCTGTTCGTCATGCTCATGGACCTGACCGGCGTGGTCCTCATCTTCGCGGCCTTGCCGGTGTTCGTCGTCCCGTTGTTCGAGGACGCGCTCTCGACCACGCTCCCGACGTCGGTCGAGGACCTCGAGGACCACGTCGTTATCTGTACGCACACTCCACGGGCCGAGACGCTCATCTCCGAACTGGAGTCGTGGGACGTCGAGTACGTCGTCGTCGAACCCGACCGCGAGACCGCACTGGACCTCTACGAGTCGGACTACTCGGTGATTCACGGCGACCCCGAGTCGGTCGAGACGCTGGAGAACGCGAACCTCGACGCCGCGACCGCACTCGTCGCCGACGCCGGCGACGAAGTGGACGTGAGTATCGTGCTGACGGCGCGGGAGGCCGCCGAAGACGTGCGCATCGTCAGCGTCGTCGAGGAACCCGACCACGAGGCGTACCACGAACTCGCGGGCGTGGACGAGGTCCTCTCGCCGCGGCGACTCGTCGGCGAGAGTCTGGCGGACAAGATTACCACCGCCGTCTCGACGGAACTCGGCGACGTGGTCGAAATCGGTTCGGACTTCGAAATCGCGGAACTCTCGGTCCAGCGCGGGAGCGAACTCGTCGGTCACACCCTCGCCGAGAGCGGTATCCGCGAGCGCTCGGGAGCGAACGTCATCGGGGCGTGGACTCGCGGCGAGTTCGAGACGCCGCCGTCGCCGGAGACCGAACTCGCCGCGGGGACGGTCCTGCTGGTCGCCGGGCGACAGGCCCAACTCGAACGTCTCAACGACCTCGCGAGTTCGACCGCCCGGAGTCCCCGGCGGGGGACGGTCCTCGTGGTCGGTCACGGCGAGGTCGGTTCGACCGTCACCGACGCGCTCGCCGCCGCGAACATCTCCTACACCGTGGTGGACGTCGCGGACAAACCCGGTGTGGACGTGCAGGGCGACACGACCAACCCCGAAACGCTGGAGCAGGCGGGCATCGAACAGGCCCGAACCGTGGTGTTCACCGTCGCCGACGACACGCTGACCGGATTCGGGACGCTGGTTGCGCGCGACCTGAACCCCGACATCGAGGTGTTGGCCCGGGCCGAGGAGACCGGGAACGTCAAGAAACTCTACCGGGCCGGGGCCGACTACGTGCTGGCGCTGGCCACCGTCTCGGGGCGGATGCTCGCCTCGACGATTCTGGAGCGCGAGGAGGTCATCTCGATGGACAAGCAGGTCGAAATCGTCCGGACGACGGCCACGGAGTTCGTCGGCCAGAGTCTCGCCGAGACCGACATCCGCGCCCGAACCGGGTGTACGGTCGTGGCGGTCGAACGCGACGGCAGTGTCGTCACGGAACTGGGACCGGACTTCCACTTCCGGCGGGGCGACGACGTCATCGTCGCGGGCACCGACGAGAGCGTCGGTCGGTTCACGACGCTGGCGAACTGAGACCCCCGGATTGGGCGGTGTCGGTTCGGAACAGTTCCGCCCCCGGCGCTTGGCCGGTCCTACCGACGGTAACGCCGCGTTTCGGTTCGGGGGTTTTTGTCGCTCGCCGACGTACTCGGGTCAGCGGAAAACCCACACGGGGGACCGGGGTACACGATGAACGTCATCGAAGGGGCACGAATCAGTTGGCGCAACATTCGCGAACACAAACTTCGCTCGACGCTGACCACGCTCGGGGTCATCATCGGCGTCGCGGCGGTCATCACGTTCGTGACGCTCGGGGCGAGTCTCCAGCAGGACATCATCAGTACCGTCGCCGGCGGCAACGCCGCGACGATGTACGTGACGGCTCAGTCACCGGGCGATAGCAGGCTTCCGTCGCTCGGGGGCGGCGGGTCGGTCGTCTTCACCCAGTACGACGTCCAACAGATACGGCAACTAGAGGGCGTCGAACTCGCCGCGCCAGAGAGCGGCATCGCCGCCTCGACCGTCACGTACAACAACTCGACGGTGGGCAGACAGTGGATTACGGTGTCGTCGCCCGGTTACTTCCGGGTGCGGAACATCTCGTTCGTGGAGGGACGACCGTATCGGATGGGGGAACGCGAGGTGGTCCTGAACCGACCGGCCACCCAGATGTTCGCGGACAACGTCACCGTCGGTGACAACATCACGTTCACGCGGGCGGCCAACGACGAGAAACTGAACGCCACGGTCGTCGGCATCGTCGAGACTCAGAGCGGGGGCAGCGTCCTCGGAATCGGACAGGGCGAGGCGCAACCGAAAATATACGCGCCCACGCAGCCCTACTACGAGCGGACGGTGGTGAGTCCGAGCCTCCGCGCCCGCCAGTTGGTCTACGGGCGGATACTCGTCAAGGCCGAGTCGCCGGGACAGGTCGATGCGGTGCAGGGGCGGGTGTTCAACTACCTCGGCGAGCAGTCCGACGCCCGCCAACTCAAGTCCCAGTCCTACCAGTTTGAGGTGACGACGCAGGGTCAGATTATCGGCCAGATAAAGCAGTTGACCAGCACGTTCACCGCCTACATCACGGGAATCGCGGTCATCTCGCTCATCGTGGGGTCCATCGGCATCGCCAACATCATGCTGGTGAGCGTGACCGAGCGCACCCGCGAAATCGGCATCATGAAAGCGGTCGGCGCGCAGAACCGCGACGTGCTCCAGTTGTTCCTCGTCGAGGCGGTCATGCTCGGGGTGCTGGGGTCGGCGCTCGGTGCGGTCGTGGGCATCGCGGGCGGGTACGCCGGCGCGCAGGCCATCGGACTCCCGCTGGCGTTCCAGCCGATATGGTTCGTGGCCTCGGTCGCGGTGGGCGTCGTGGTCGGAGTCCTCGCGGGACTCTATCCCGCGTGGGACGCCGCCCACACCGACCCCATCGACGCGCTCAGGTACGAGTGAGAGCAGTGCTCGGAACTCGCTCGCGGCGCGTCGAACCGCTCGACCACGTGTGGCCGAAAGATGTAACCCTCGATTCGTACTGTGTTCGGTAACGAGCGACCGTAAACGACGATTTCCGCGACGTAACACCGTCGGGGTCCGCGCCGCCCGGGACGGGGGACGGAGTAGCCACTGGATAACAAAGGAGGACCGACGCGAACCGCAGCCGAGACGAGAGCGCTCGTTTTGAGCGCAGGGAGACCGCTATGACGGAACAGAATCTCGCACAGAAGACGACAGTACGCACTCAGAAGTACAAACGGGAGTTGCTATGGCTCGCACCCGCGCTCCTCGCGGCGGCGGTGCTGTTCACCGTCTATCTGCGCTCGCATCCGTACCCGTCGTTCGGAGCGGGACTCTACCTCCTCATCGCCGAGCGCATCTCCGAGATGGGGTACGCGCTCCCGAAGACGATTCCCTACTACACGGAGGGCGGCGTCCCCTTCGCGTACCCGCCGCTGATGTTCTACGCGGTGGCCGCAATCCGTGACCTCACGGGACTCGACCCCATCACCATCACGCGGGTGTTGCCGGGACTGGTGACGATGCTCTACCTCGTTCCGCTCTACCTGCTGGCCCGAGACTTGCTCGGGTCGCGCCCCGAGGCCGCGCTGACCAGTCTCGTCGTGGCGGTGAGTCCGCCCGTGCTCCAGTGGCACATCTCGGCCGGCGGAATCGTCCGCGCGCCCGGCTTCCTGTTCGCGCTGTCGGGCATCTACGCGGGACTCCGCCTCTACCGCGACCGGGACCAGCGGTGGGTCGTCCCCTCGCTCGCGCTGTTCACGCTCACCGTCCTCACTCATCCCCTCTACACTGCCTTCTTCGCGCTGTCGTATTTCCTGCTGTTCCTCGCGTTCGACCGAACGCTGTGGGGTCTCGTCCGCGGTGCGGTGGTCGGCGGCGGCGGCCTCCTGCTGGCCGCGCCGTGGTGGATACAGGTGATGTCCTACCACGGCGTAGACGTGTTCACGAGCGCGGCCGGGACCCACGGCGGCATCGGCGGCGGTCTCCAGTCGCTGCAGGCGCTCGTGCAGTTCAACGTCCACGGCGCGCTGGTCGGGCAGATGTGGGCCGTCGTCCCGTTGTTCGGCATCGCGTACCTCCTGAAGGAGCGCCGGTACTTCCTCCCGGTCTGGTTCGTCACGGTGATGCTGGCGTTCGGTAAGCCCCGACTCTCCGTCACCGTCGGGGCCTTCATCATCGCCGTCTTCCTGCTCGAAGGCGTCGGCCCGTGGCTGAAGCGCGAGACCCCGCTCCCGGTCGGTCGTCGCGAGGTCGTCACCGCCGCTGTCGTGTTAATCGCCACAGTCGGTCTCGCCGGGGGCGCGATGTACGCGACCAGCGACGTGGACGCCCACGCCGGGAGTCCGTCGCTCCCGCAGTTCATCACCCACGACGACGTGGAGGCGATGGAGTGGGTGGAGACGAACACCGACCCGAGCGCCACGTTCGTCGTGCAGGGCGACGCCGCCGAGTGGTTCCCCCAGCAGACGCATCGAACGATGCTCGTGGGTCCGTGGGGCGTCGAGTGGAAGGGCCACGAACCGTACAACCGCCAGTTGAACCTCTTCCGGGACATCTCCTCGTGTAACAGCGCCCACTGCATGTCCCAGACCCTCTCGGCGGCCGGGGTGAGTCCCGACTACATCTACCTGCCGAAGGGGACGTTCACGGTCCGGGGGATGCAGTACCAGCGCACCAGCAAACTGGCGATGTCGATGCATCTCTCGCCCAAGTACCGCACCGTCTTCGAGAACGACGGCGTCATCGTCTTCGAGGTGATGGACGGCGAGCGGGGCGAGAGCCAGACCGGGACGGGACCCGGTAGCGACGGCGGTGGAAACTCCCGCGACCGCTGACTGAACCCGTAAAACGACAGCGATACGCGACGAAAACGGCAGGAACAGCGTGGTGTGGTGAAACGACAGGAACCGACGAGACAGAAACGACTCAGAACAGCGGGTCGAGTTCGCCGTCGTCGTCCTCGATGAGGTCGGTGGTGTTCTGCTGGCTTTCGGACCGAATCTCGTCGATGTTGTCTTGGGCCTCGATGGCCACGTCCTGTAACTCCTCGACCCGGGGGACCTGCGAGACGCCCGACAGCAGGACGACGCCAGCGACTTGGTCGGCGTCGCCGGTCGGGTAGTCCCCGCCGCGGACCTCCATCGACCCGGTCTGGTTCTCCAACCACTTGCGGCCCTTCTCGACGCCCTTCCGGTTCAGGTACTCGGGCGGACCGCTGGCGACCAGCAGCGAGCGCTCGGCGCTGTCGATTTCGCAGGGCAGGGTCAACCGCCCCAGCGCCGCCTTCCGGACCAGACTCGTGATTCGGTTGGTCGCGTGGGTCGAGTCCACCTCCCCGGTGCCGTCGCTCTTGAACCGCGAGAGCAGGCCGCCCGAGGGGTTGTCCACCTCCTCGGCGGCGTACCCGACCGTGGAGACGCCGCCGGTGTCGAGCGTGTTGATTATCTCGCTGGAGTCCACGACGCTCTCGCCGACCTCGTCGCCGCGCGAGACTTCGCCCGCGCCGAAGAGAATGCCGAACCGCCGGACTATCTCCTCGTTGATGCGGTCATAGCCCGACCCGACGCTCTCGCCCGACTCGCGCCACGCGTCGTTGTCGAACACCAGCAGGTTGTCCACCTCGCGGACGAACGTCTGGAACGACCGCGCTGCGTTCAGGGTGTAGATGCCGCCCTCGTCGCGGCCCGGCAGGATGCCGAGACCGTACACCGGTTCGGTGTAGATGCGCTTGAGGTACTTCGCGAGGACCGGCGCGCCGCCCGACCCCGTCCCGCCGCCCATCCCGGCGACGATGAGGAAAGCGTCGATGTCGTGGATGGGGACGTTGTCCACCGCGCCCTGTACCTCGTCGATGTCCTCCTCGGCGATTTCCGCCCCGAGTTCGTTGTCCGCGCCGACCCCGTGGCCCTTCACGCGGGACTGCCCGATGAGGACCTGATTCTCCTCGGGCACGTAGTCGAGACCCACGAGGTCGGCCTTCGCGGTGTTGACCGCCACGGCCGACCGCACGGCCTGACTGCCGGTGCGCTGGTCGTACTCGATGAACTTGTCAACTATCTTCCCGCCCGCCTGTCCGAAACCAATCATCGCGAGTTTCATCGTGACCCCTCCGTGACGGCGTTCAATCGGTGCCTGTCGTCGGCGTCATCGACGCCTGTAACTCCGAGAGACGCCCGGTGCTGATTGTGAGACATTCCGTAACCCCCGGCGAGGTAGACCACGGGGACGGTGATAAATCCTCAGCACGGTTTTGTCTCCCGGGCGACAACCGGCGGTCTCAGGGCGAGCGTAACGACCAGCGGTCGGACGACCCGCCAAAGCGCACGCGGAGAGTTGCTCCGCACCGACAACAGCGTTTCCGCCCCTCGGGAGGCGGAACTTAGAGCCGAAAATACTGACGGAAAGGAGTAGTTAGTTATCCTTCAAGAACGAAGGTAGACGGGGAACCATGAAGCGAACGTTCCTCGTCTTGCTGGTCCTCGGGATAGTGAGCAGCGCACCACTGGTCTCGTCGGTAGCGACGGTCACGTCGGGCGCGTCGCAACCGCAGTCGTTCGCACAGGACAACGCGACCGAGTACCCACCGGGTCTCTCGGCGGACGGCGTGACGGACCCGCTCGCGCTCGCGGACGCCCACCGGGAGGCGCTCCGAAACACCTCGTACACGGTGGCGACGTCGTACGCGTTCCGCCGACCGAACGGGACCGTGTTGAGTCAGGGAATCACGACGACGCGGGTCTCGTCGGGCGGAGAATCGTTCTTCGCGGTGACCTCCCAAACGCAGAGCAACGCGACTCGACCGCTCGGGTTCGGGCGATATAAACTCGCGACGTGGGCGAACGAGACCCGCGCGGTGACGGCCCGACAGGTTCGGGGCGGCGAACCGACCTACCGGGAGGTCAGTCGTGAGCGAGCGCCGTTCGAACCGGACACCCAGTGGGAACTGTTGTACAGCGCCTTCGCCGCGACGAACACTACCGTCGTCGAGCGGTTCGAACGCGACGGAACCACGCTGTTCCGCGTCGTCTCGACCGAACAACCGGGAACGGAGTTAGCGCCCATGTACGGCGGGTCTTACAGTTTCGTGGCCATCGTGGACTCGCAGGGCATCGTCCGGACGCTCCAGCAGACCTACCAAACGACGTTCGAGGACCGCTCGGCCGTCGTTTCCCGGACGATACGCCTCACTCGACTCGGGAACACCACGGTCGAACGTCCGGACTGGTACGAGAAAGCGGTGGCTAACGGGACGGCGAACGAGACGAGATAATCGGTCTCGGCGGTGCGATTACGACGACGCTCGCTGGCCGACCGACTCCACGATGGCGTCCACGTCGAACTCGTCCTCGTCCTTGTCGAACACCTGTTCGCCGTCGGCGCGGACCTCGAACACGCCGCTGTCGCCCGTCACCAGCGCCACCGAGTCGAGTCGCTCGCCGTACTCGCTGAGAAGTGCGTGCTGTACGTCCTGTGCCCGGTCGAGCATCCCGCAGGGGACGCAGTACTCGATTTCGACGTCCGTCATGGTCGTTCGGCGATACGAATCGAAGTGACTTAAAAGAACAGTACGGAGAGGGACGTTGAGAGGTAATTTATGGTTGAGGGCGGAACCATCGGTGGTACCGTAACGGGATTTCGAGAGTCCTACAATTGTAAAATCTAGTGGGTTCAGGGAATACCGTATTGCAATCCTGTGGTATTACTTTCAATATTCTACGGGAATGTGTCATGCCGTTCGTGTCATGTACGAGCCAATTATAAAGCCACCACCCTAAATGGAAAATCGAGTTCAAAACCGAACTTTACTAAATCGTTCGTTCTCAAACTCTACACCGCCAAAAAACACCAATTAGTAGAGTTATCCCTTGCCAACGCAGTGGTTAGTAAAGTGTATCGTAGAAAACGTCACCACTATCCACCTCCACTTTACGACTACAAGTTGCGTTTCTGGTTGACGGTTAAGACGCATTCTCAGAATCTGAGTAGTCAGACACGCGCTATTCTTGGTTTGAAGTACTATTGACGAAGAATCATATAGGTAGAGCACTAACACTTCATTCAATGGACAGCGACCGTATTGTTGACGTCATATTTGGGCTACTAATGATAAAAATAGGAGCAGCACCTCTTGCTAGCGTCGCCCTCGGTCAACTAGCGCCAGAAGACTTGACGAAGGGTTTGAATATTCACAGTGATGTTTTTGATTCCCTCGTTCTACTGATGTTGGTTTTATTTGGTTCTTTTCTTATACCCATGGGAGTAATCACAATCAAATATGGTAGGTCGAACGTGGAGGAAAATAAAATATATTGACATTAATTTCCGGATTTTTAATTTACAAATGTGGCGTATATAAGAGACATAATTGTAGCATATAATAGTAACCGCGGGAACTCTGCTGACAAGTTTTGACCCTTTATAGCTGAAAGGCCAATTAAGACGAGCAGCAAGTAAACGAATATAACTACGGTTCGTAGGTACAGTGTCGTTAGCAAATTTAATACGTAGTAATCTATCAAAAGGCCAATCGATAGGGTGCCTAATAGGAAAAGAAAAGCCAAGGTCAGACTTTGCCGATTCATATACTAATGTTCGTCCCAAATATCAAAATGTTTATGGCAAGGAGACGTACGTCAGATTGCCTAATCTCTCACTGGCACAGTCCGGCCATTTCGCAGATGCGGGTCGCATTCTTACCCGCACAACCTTTATCGCTAATCTCTTCGCAGATAGTGCTGACTACCCCAAAGCATGTCGCTGCACCTGGTGCAGCACCACTAATCGCATTGCAGATTGCACTAAGACTTGAACCACATCCCACGAAACAGATGACCGGAACTGCTGATTTGCAATACGGGCAGATATCAGGGATATCCCCACATCCACAATTTTGTGGACTCATCGATGGTTGATTGCTCTGTGCTGGAACCGTAATTTCCTGGACTTTATTGGTCTTCAGTTCGCCTTCAGAGAAGACGTATTGGTCTACACTACTTAATTCACCACCTTCATAGTGGAGTATCGAACCTTCTGCTTTCACAACTTTCCCCTGAACAACCGCAACGAACTCCACCTCGCCATTTGGAATCGCAGCCTCCGTTTCAAACGACACTACCTGAAAAGGTTCTCCATTTTCATCTGCGTTTACGATGACCTCAGTCTCATCTCGAACTTGAACAGAGTATGCTTGTGCCAGTTGATTCCGAACTACCTCGAATTTCTTGCTCTTTTTGACTTTCTTGACGACTTCCTTTTCTCTCACCTGAAAGCCTCTTAAGTTGATTTCCATCTTCGCGAGCGGCAGTTAGTCCTGAAAATGCACTTGAGCCAGCTATTCCTGCCGTGCCAACTCCGAGTGCTTTCAGAACGCCGCGCCGTTTAATCGAATCAGTCTCATCAGCAGTTTTGTTGCGACCAGTATTTCCAGCCATTGCACTAAGGAATAATGTTATATAGATATAAAGTTATCAAATTTTAACAGTTATGGATGATTAATTTCTTCCATTAGATTTCGGTGTTAGAGAGTAAAATTTACATTGGGCGGCTCTGATTCACGCCGAATCCGCGTCGGCGGGCAGCCGATACGTGTCTATCTCCGCGCCGGTGTCGGTGTCGCGGTCGGCCGTGGTCTCGACCGCGTCGCGCACTAGTTCCTCGGCGTCGTCCACGCCGAGACCGGCCTCACGGCCCTCTAGGACGCCGAGTGCCAACTGCGCGCCGGACCCGAACGCGACCGCGTCGTCGGTGATGACGCCGCCGTCGCTGCTGATTCCCCGAACCCGCGGGACGCCGTCGTCGCGCGCCGCGACGACCGCCTCGACGCCCTCCGCGGCGGCGAGGTCGCTGGCGACGCTGGCGAACCGGTCGATTCCCATCGGGTCGCCCTGTTCGGTCTCGTGAGACCGGACCTCGGAGTCGAGTTGGCGTCGGAACTCGTCGATTCCGCCCGCCTCGCCGACCGCCGCCGCGCCGACCGCGCCGAAGTCGAAGACGTGGCGTTTGCGCTCGCTCGACACCGTTCCGCCGCGCGTGAGTCGGCGGTCCCCCGCGAGAACGACTCCACCGTCAACCGCGACGCCGACGATAGTTGCCATGTCCGGATGGAGGGCGTCCGGGAGGAAGTGCGTTGTTGCCGAGTCGGCGGAGTCGAAGACTCGGCGATGGGGATGCCCTCGGGTCAGTGCGACGGAGACGATTCCGCCCTCGATATATCGGTGGAGCTATCAGTCGAGACTCGTACAGTCACTCCAGATGACATCTCCGACGCTCAGCCTGTTCGGCGTCGTCCACGTGGACCGTCCGGGGAAAGTCCGCCGGGAACTCGACGCGTTCGCCGACGACGCCGACGCCCTGTTCATCGAGCAACCCGAGATGGAAGTGACGCTCCGGACGTTCGGTCGGGTGGCCGCACGCACCCCGACGTTCTTCCTCGGGATGCTCCTCCACCTCGTCCTGTTGCTGCCGCTCTACGCGGTCCTGAATCGGGCCTACGACGAGGCCGAGGCGATAGCCGCCCGTCGAGTAGCCGAGGACCGCGGCCTGCCGGTCCACGAAATCGACGACCACCCGGTACTGGTCATGAGCAGAGCGGGACCGCGCTGGGTGGCGGTCAACTGGCTAACGATGGCGGGTCTCGCGTGGCTGTTTCGCTCGTCGCTACTCACCACCGCGGGCGTGCTGGTGGTGGCGTTCGGTCTCACGCTCGCGGCGGCCCGAATCGACCGCCGCCTCTGGCTACTGGTCACGGTTCCGACCGCGTGGGGGAGCCTCTGGGCCGGTGCGTCGCAGGGACTGCTCCCGTCCGTACACCTCGCTCCCGGACCCGCCGTGCTCCCGATGCTGTTCTATCTCGCCACCGCCGGAGCTATCAACGAACATCGGAACAGCCACATGCTCGGACGCGTCACGGAGATTTCCGAACGGGAAGGGTACGAGTCGCCGTGTCTGATTACCGGGAAGGCCCACCTCGCGGGACTCGTCTCGCTCGCGGCCGACGCCGACGTGTCGGTCTCGCGGATGCACGTCTCGAAGTGGCTCAGGACCGCCGACGACCCGACCGAACGCCCGGACCCCGACTCGATGGGTGCGGGCGTCGGTCTCGACTGGTTTCTCACCGCGTTCGGCCTCACCCGCCCGGACCCCGTCATCGGTACCGAGGGCGACGTGTTCGGCAGACGGACGCTCGCGGCCGGTCTCGACCTCGCGTTCGCGGCTATCGCGGCGTTCGTGGGCGCGGTCGTGTCGGGCGCTCTCGCCTACACCGTATTCGGCGACCCCGCCCTCGGACCGGGCCTAGTCGTCGGACTGGCGGTCGGTCCGTTCTGTTACTTCGTCGTCTCGGAGGCGTCGCTCGGCCGGACGCCCGGCAAGTGGCTCCTCGGTCTCGTGGTCGTCGCCGAAGACGGGTCGCCGCCCTCGGCGGGCGCGGTCGTCGTCCGCAACCTCCTCCGTCCGCTGGATTTCGTCCCGTTTTATTTGCTGGGCTTCCTCGCTATGCTGGCGACCGACCGCGCTCAGCGACTCGGTGACGTGGCGGGCGACACCGTGGTCGTCCGCGCCGAGTGACGCCCGGAGAACCGCACTCGCTTCGGTCGGCCGAACGGTCAGCGTCACGGATGTTCGAAATCGAGACTGCGAAGCCTGTCCAGAAGTTCGCGGTTCGACCGATACGAGGAGAACTGCCAGTCGGACGAGCGTGTGAAGGGCGTCGAAAAGGGAGTCGCTGACGCGGGACTACGCGGTTATCGAGGACTTCTCGCCGAGGTGGCCCGACTCCCACTCGCGACGGGCCTCGATTTCGCGGCTACCGCGGTCGGTGAGCGCGTAATAGTTGGTTCTGCGGTCGCGCTGCCCCTTGTCTACCAACCCTTTGTCTACGAGCGTGTCTAGATTCGGGTAGAGTCGGCCGTGGTGAATCTCTTTCTCGTAGTACGATTCGAGTTCATCCTTGATTGCGAGGCCGTGCGGTTCGTCCTTCCCCGCGATGACGTACAGCAAGTCCCGCTGGAAACCAGTCAGGTCGTGCATGACTTACGAAAGACGATAGTTTCTCTGTAATTATAAGCTTGATGGCCGGTAAATTCAGATTCATTCGGATTCGTGGCGTAGAGCACGTCGATACGCTAGGTCCGACCGGTCCGTTCGCCGTCCTGAACCGAACTGCGACGGTCGGCGACGCGGCTTCAGGCTCCGTATAACAATGGCCGTGCGAGCGCAACGTCGCACTACTGACCCCAGAGCCACGCGCGGGTCTCCGTCGGAACGAGATTACCATGAAGTATCTGTTCTTCACCAACACGCCAGCACAGGTTCACCAGTACAGGCGCGCGGTCTCGAAACTGGAGGAACGCGGGCACGAGACCCTCGTACTCGCGCGCGACTACGGTTGCACCGAGGCGTTGCTCGACTACTACGAGGTACCGTACGAACTCTACGGACGGTGCGGGACCGAGAAGTTCTCACTGGTTCGCGAACTGCCGAAACACGCCGTCAACATCGTCCAGCGGACGCTCCGGTACGGCCCCGATTGCGTCTTCGGCCGCGGGACCTACGCCGCGCTCGCTGGGACCGTCGCACGGGTTCCGGTCGTGCTGGTGGACGACTCCGGCAACACCGACTTCGACCACGCTATCTCCGTCCCGCTGGCCGACGCGGTGCTGACGCCCCACACTTTCGAGAAGGACCTCGGCGATAAGCACTACGAGTTTCGGGGGTTCAAGGAGTGCGCCTACCTCCACCCGGAGGAGTGGGAGCCACAGACCGACGTGCGCGAGGAGTTGGGCGTCGGCCCGGACGAGACGTTCGCCATCGTCCGACTGAACGCCTTCGGGTCGCATCACGACGTCGGCGAAGCCGGGTTCACGCCCGAAAAGCGCCGGGAACTCGTCGAGCGCCTCGCCGAGGACGCGACCGTCTTCGTCTCGGACGAGGGCGGCGACATGGACCTCGACCACGCGCCCGCCAGACCGTTCGACCTCCATCCGGCGCTACTCCACGACGCGCTGGCCGAGGCGTCCCTGCTGGTCGCCGACACCCAGACGATGGTGACGGAGGCGGCGCTCCTCGGCACTCCCGCGATTCGCTCGAACTCCTTCGTCGGCGACGACGACATGGGCAACTTCCTCGACCTCGAACGCGCGGGGCTGATATACAACCTCGAGGCGTTCGACGCGGTACTCGACGCCGCGACCGACATCCTCGCAGACGACGACGCCGACAAACGCTGGGGCACGCTGCGGGACGACTACCTCGACGACAAGGTGAATCTCACCGAAGTCGTCCTCGACGTGGCCGAGACGGTCGGCGCGACGGGCGACGTCTCCCCGGTCGGTATCGACCGGGTCAGCGGCGTCTCACCGCGCGAACCCGACCGCGCGCTCGCGCTCGACCCCGAGACGCTTCGGAGCGACGGCGGCCGGGGCGACCGGGTCGCGGACGACGCGAGCGGGGTCGGCGAGTCGCAGGACGACCCCGAACGGACCGACCGACAACGAGACGACGGCGCTCGGACCGAGGGAGGGAGACGGTGAACGTCCTCAATCTGGTCTCGAACGAGGACGCCCGGTTCTTCGAGCAACAGACGAAGGTGCTGGAGCGCCGCGGCGTGAACTGCGCCACGATGAAACCGCCCGGCGACCACGTCGCCCGCGAGGACGTGACCGAGCGGTCGGTCGGCGACTACCTCCGGTTCGTCCCGCAGGTCATCAACGAGTCGCTGGAGGGGTACGACGTGGTCCACGCCAACTACGGTCTGACCGCCCCGGCCGCGCTCGCGCAGGTCAGACTGCCGGTGGTCCTCTCGCTGTGGGGCACCGACCTGATGGGCGAGTACGGGTGGCTGTCTAAACAGTGCGCGCGCTACTGCGACGCCGTCATCGTGATGTCCGACGAGATGGCGCGCGAACTCGGCGAACCCTGCCACGTTATCCCACACGGTATCGACATGGACCGATTCGCACCCCGGCCGAAGGACGAGGCCCGCGCCGAGGTGGGTTGGGACCCGGACGCGCGCCACGTCCTGTTCCCGTATCCGCCCTCGCAGGACGTGAAGAATCACTCCCGCGCGCGTCGAATCGTCGAGCGAGCGAGCGAACGAATCGAGACCGACGTGGAGTTACAGGTCGTCTACGGCGTCCCCCACGCCGAGGTGGCCGCGTACATGAACGCCGCCGACGCGCTCCTGCTCACCTCGAAGCGAGAGGGGTCGCCCAACTCCGTCAAGGAGGCGCTGAGTTGTAACCTCCCGGTCGTCTCCACCGACGTCGGCGACGTCGCCGACCGACTCGACGGCGTCTCGCCGTCCGCCGTCTCGGACGACGACGACGAACTCGTCGAGGCACTGACGGACGTTCTCGCCGACCCCCGTCGGTCGAACGGTCGGGAGACCGTTCGGCACCTCAGCCTCGACCGGATGGCCGAGCGAATCGAAGGCGTCTACGAGTCAGTCGTCTGACCCACGGTGTCACGGTGACTCGACACCCCGAAATTACCGAGTCCACCCCGACCTGATTTTCTCGGTTCGTGGAAGTTTCGAAGTCACGCGCTAACGTGACTTTGAGAGTCGTAAGGTCCCCCGACCCACAGGTGGGAAATATCCGGTTTCTCGAAGGCTAGGCAACGAGTACCAAGCGGTAATCGCACGAACCGCCGTACGGCCGACTTATACTCGGGAAGACACCCACTATCCCGGTATAGTCGCTGGACAACAAAGTGCCGGGAAACGGATGGATACGCCGAAGGAACCATGAGCTTACAGGTCGCGGAGGGCGGTCGAACCGCCCGAACCGTCGCGGAGTCACTCGGCAACGCTCACCTCGTCGTGGGCATTCCGGCGTACAACGAGGAGAGCGCCATCGGGAGTACCGTCCTCGGCGTCCAGCGGTGGGCCGACGAAGTGGTGGTCGTTGACGACGGGAGCACCGACCGGACTCCCGCGATTCTGGCGCAGGCGGACGTGACCGTGTTACGCCACGAGTCCAACCGGGGGAAAGGGGCCGCGGTCCGCACCCTCTTCGCTCACACCCGGCACACGGACTGCGACGCGCTCGTCATGCTCGACGCCGACGGGCAGCACGACCCGACGGACATCCCCGCGCTCGCCGAACCGGTGGTCGAAGGCGAGGCCGACATGGTCATCGGGAGTCGGTATCTCACCGACGACGCTCGCGACGAGACGCCGGCCTACCGCAGGGTCGGGCAGGTAGTCCTCGACTACTGCACCTCGCGCGTGACCGGGTCGGACCTCACCGACACCCAGAGCGGGTTCCGGGCGTTCTCGCCCGAATCGCTCGAACGGCTCTCCATCACGACCGACGGGATGGGCGTCGAGAGCGAGATGATAGACTCGGCGACCAACGAGGGACTGACCATCACCGAACGGGCCATCGACGCCCGGTACGAAAACCTCGAAGGCCAGACCCACAATCCCGTGAAGCACGGACTCGCGGTCATGCTCTTCCTGGTTCGCCTCCTGAAACGCCGCCGACCGATTCCCTCGTTCTCCAGCAGGAACCGATAACCATGTCGACGATACAGCTACCGACCGACCTCAGCGACCGCTACGAACTGCTCGCCGACCGACTCGACGGCTTCGACGACGCCGACGAACTCGCCGCGTACGTCCTCGAATCGACCGCCGCCGAAATCGAGCGCGGCGACGCGGCCGACGGCGGCGCGGACAGCGCCGACGACGACGTGGTGGAGGACCGCCTCGAACAACTGGGGTACCTCGAAAAGTGACGATGAGCGACGGCTCAGTTTACGTGTTCGGGTTGGACGGCGTTCCGCCCGAACTCGTCGATAGGGGCATCGACGCCGGACGGCTCCCCAACTTCGGACGGATGCGCGCCGAGGGCACCGACGGCACGACGCGCTCGACGGTGCCGCCGCTGTCGATGATAGCGTGGAGTTCGTTCGCCACGGGCCGCAACCCCGGCAACCACGGCGTCTACAACTTCATGCTCAAGGAGGAGGGCGGGTACGCCACCGACTTCGTCAACGCCGAGACCCTCCGCGAGCAGTCGGTCCCGGTCTGGGAGTACCTCGACGCCGAGGGTCACCGCTCGGGCGTGATGAACGTCATGCCGGGGTACCCACCGTCCCGGACCTCGGGGTTCCACATCTCGGACAACATCACGACGCCCTCCTCGGGGTCGTACGCCTTCCCCGACGAGTTGCAGGCCGACATCGAGGAGCGGGTCGGCGAGTACGACGTGGACCCCTACGAGGGGTACGACGACGGTACCGACGAGGCGAACCTGCACGGGTTGTTGGACAACTTCTTCGAAATCGAGCGCAACCGCATCGAGGTCGCCAAGTTGCTCGTCGAGGAGTACCCCTGCGACTTCCACTCGCTGGTGTTCTCGGGACCGGACAACGTCCTCCACGTCCTCGGCCACGTGCTGGACGAGACCCACCCCAAGCACGACCCCGAGGTGGCCCGCAAGTACGACGACAAGCCCCTCGAACTGCTGGAACTCTACGACGAATTCCTCGGATGGGTGATGGAACGAATGGACGACGAGGACACGATGCTGGTCCTCTCGGACCACGGTCACGGGCCGGTCTACCAGACAATCAACCTCAACTCGTGGCTCTACTCGGCGGGCTACCTCGAACTGGAGTCCCGACCGTGGACGCGCCTGAAGCAGTTCGGCTACAACCACGTCTACGACGCCGTCGAGACGGTGATGAGCGAACTCAACCTGTTCTCGAAGCTCAAGATGGGCGTGGCCCGGACCAACGGAGACGGGTCGGGACCGGACCTCGCGGAACTGCTCACCATCTCCCGGAAGGACATCGACTGGAGTCGGACCGCCGCGTTCACGGTCGCGAGCGGGGGCCAGATTTATCTCAACACCGACGACCACGCCGAGGGAGCCATTCCCGACCACAAGTACGACGAGGTGCGCGAGCGCCTCCGCGAGCGACTGCTCGCCATCGAACACCCCGAGCGCGGCGAGCGAGTCATCGATTCGGTCCTCTACGGCGAGGACGTGTACGGCGACGAGTACGCCGACACCCGCCCGGACCTCGTCTGCATGCCCGCGCCGGGCTACCAGATTCAGTACCCCCAGACGATGAAGACCAAGCGCGTGTTCGCCGACCCGCCCAAGACCGGGTCGCACACCTCGATGAACGAGATGCACGGCGTCTTCTACGCGTGGGGCGGCCCGGTCAAACAGGAGACCGGCGTGACGGTGAACCTGACGGATTTCGCGCCGACGGCGTGTTCGCTGTTGGACGTGCCGGTTCCCGAGGCGATGGACGGCGACGTGCGCGACGACGTGGTGGCGGTCACGCCGGAGCGCGCCCACTACGACGGGAAGGTCGAGGCCAAGCGGGCAGTCAGAGAAGTCGCCGACGGTCTCTCGGTGGACTGAGCGCGGTCACGCCGACTCGGCGTCCGTCGCGCCCGCGAAGTCCGTCGTCGGTCGCTCCCCGCGGAGCAACTGCCCGCCGAAACTGTTGAGCAGGACGACCGAGACCGACAGCACCATCGCTATCATGGCGAAGACCGGGTGGACGAGTCCGGTCGTCGCCGCGGCGACGCCCACCCCGTTGAACGCGAACGCCGCGGCCAAATTCTGTCTGGTCTTCCGATAGCTCCGGTCGGCGATTTCGTAGGCGTCCGCGACACCGCCGAGTCGGTCGGTGACGAGGACGACGTCGGCGCTCTCGATGGCGATGTCGGTGCCCGCACCGACCGCGATGCCGACGTCGGCCTGCGTCAGCGCCGGGGCGTCGTTGATGCCGTCACCGACCATCGCCACGCGGTCGCCCTCGGCCTGAAACCGTCGTATCTCCTCGCGCTTGTCCTCGGGGAGTACCTCGGCCGTCACGCGGTCGATGCCGACCCGGTCGGCCACCGTGCGGGCGGTTCGCTCGTCGTCGCCGGTGAGCATCACTGGAGTCGCACCCCACTCGCGAATGCGGGCGACCGCGTCCGCGGCGTCGTCTTTCACCGGGTCGCCGAACGCGAGGAGACCGAGAACCGCTCCGTCGACTGCGACTGCGACGACGGTGAGACCACGGTTCCGTAACTCGTCGGCGTCGTCGGACAGTTCCGCCGGCAGGCCGCCGTCGGCGGCCCACGACGGTTTCCCGACGCGAATCTCCGCCCCGGCCGCCGTCGCGCGGACGCCCTTGCCGGTCTCGCTGTCGAACTCCTCGGGCGTGGGGAACTCGACGCTACGTTCGGCGGCGTGGTCCATGACCGCGTCCGCGAGGGGGTGTTCGCTGTACACCTCCGCGGTCGCGGCCCGGCGGACCACCTCGGTCTCGTCCGCATCGCCGACCGCGAGGACCGCCGCGACGGCGGGTTCGCCCTTCGTGACGGTCCCCGTCTTGTCGAGGACGACCGTCTCGACCTCGCGGAAGGCGTGGAAGGCGTCGGCGCTCCGCATGAGCAGGCCGCGCTCGGCCGCGACGCCGCCGCCCCGGACCAGCGCGAGCGGCGTCGCCATCCCGAGCGCGCAGGGGTACCCGAGGACGAGGACCGCGAGCGCGGCGAACGCGCCGCGCTGAACGTCGGGCGCGCCGCCGAGGAGCAGCGGCCCGACCGTCCAGAACAGCGCCGAGGCCGCGGCGACGACGAACACGCCGGGAACGAAGTACTTCAGCACCCGGTCGGCCAGCGCGACCACGCCCGGTTTCATCGCCCGCGCGGCCTCGACCTCTCTGGCGACGCGGTTCAGGAAGGCGTCCTCGCCGGTCGCGGTCACCTCCGCGAGCAGGGTGCCGGTCCGGTTGATGCTTCCGCCGACCACCTCGTCGTCCGGCGACTTGTCCACCGGGGCCGACTCGCCCGTCGCCACGCTCTCGTCCACTGCGCTCTCACCGTCGAGGACGCGGCCGTCTACCGGCACCCTCTCGCCGGGTTCGACGCGCACGCGGTCGCCGACCGAGAGGGCTTCGACAGCGACTTCTTCGATTTCGGTTTCGCCGTCTTCGACCTCCTCGACCTCGCTATCACCGTCGTCTCGGTCGCCAGACTCGCGGACGCGCCGGGCGGTGTCCGGTCGGAGGTCGAGCAGACCCTGTACGGCCCGCGAAGCGCGCGTTCGGACGAGCAGGCTGGTATACTCGGAGAGGACGTGGTACGCAGTGACGAACACCGAGACCGCGAAGAAGTGGACCGTCGGGAACGACGGGAAGGCGAACAGGCCGAGCAGACCGCCCGCGAGTCCCGCGAGCGCCCCGGCTTCCAGCAGGACGTGCTGGTTCAAGATACCGCGCCGGAGGCTGTTGTACGCCTTCGAGAGGATGTACCGACCCGGGCCGAGCATCGTGACGAGCGCGAGTCCGAACGCTGCGAGGTCCATCCCGACCGACGTCGATTCGAAGCTCCCGCGGACGAACACCATGAACAGCATCAGGGCCGCGGTGATTCCCGAGAGCGCCCCGGCGAGCGCGAGGCGGCGTTTCCCGCGGTCCAACTCCGCCCGCTGTTCCTCGAAGCGCGCCTCCTTGTCCGGGTCCCGAATCGTGAATCCGAGGTCCCGGAGCGCGTCCTTCAGTTCGACCTCCGACACCGCCGCGTCGTCGTACTGGACTCGGACTTCCTCGTGAGCGAGGCTGACGCTCGCGTCTTCGACCCCGTCGGTCCGGTCGTAGGCCTTCCGGATGCTCTCGGTGCAGAACGAGCAACTCATCCCGCCGACGTGGTACTGGACCTCGCTGTGAGCCACGTCGCTATCGTGGGGCGAGAGCCGAAAAAGCGTTACGCGACTCCAGACGGCGACTACTCCAACTCCACCGCCACCCGCTCGCCGGTGCGTGCCGACTCGTAGGCCGCCTCGGTCAGCGCGGTCACCGCCAGCGCGTCCCTCGCGGTGGCAGGCGGTCGCTCGCCCGTCTCGACGCAATCGATGAACGCCTCGGCCTTGTTGCGCTGCTCGTCGCGGTCGATGAAGGGGATGACCGTCGTGGAGTCGGACTCGATAGTTTCGAGTTCTCGCTCCTCCCATTGGCGGCCTTCGAGGTAGACCGCACCCTCGGGGTCCCAGATGTGGATATGTTCGCGGACGCAGGGCGCGTCGCTGTGGACCGAGATGGTGCCGTGCGCGCCGCCGGCGAACTCCACGGTGAGGATGGCCCGTTGGTCCACGCGGCCCTCCTCGTCGGCGAACACCATCTCGGCGCTCACCTCCTCCGGGACCAGACCCGTGGTCCACAGCACCGCGTCGATGAGGTGACTGCCGGTGTCGTAGAGGTTCCCGCCGCCCGAGAGGTCGGGGTCGGTCCGCCACGTGTCCTCGAACCGGGATATCCAGTTCTGGGTGATTTCTGCGCTGAGGAAGTCCGGCGAGCGGTCGCCCTGCCAGCGCTCGCGGGCGGTCTGGAACGCCGGGTTCAGGTGGCGCTGGTAGCCCACCATCAGCACCTGCTCGCTCGACTCGGCGCGGTCGCGAGGTCCCGGGCCTCGCCGAGGTCGGTCGTCAGCGGTTTGTCGCAGAAGACGTGAAGGTCACGGTCGAGCGCCGCCGTCACCATCTCGTGGTGGAGGGTGTGTGGCGTTCCGACGAGAACCGCGTCTAACGACTCCGCGTCGAGCATCTCGCGGTAGTCCTCGTACTGTGAGCCGTCGCCGACGTAGAGCGTCTCGCCCGCAGTTCGACGGGTCTCCGGGCTGAGGTCCGCCAACGCCGTCACCGTCGAGCGCGGGTCCTGTTCGAAGAGCCGTCCGACCGTGGTTCCGATGTAGCCGCCGCCGATGACGCCGACCCTGAGTTTCTCGGCCTGAGACATCCCTGTACGTCCCCACCACGAGGGGTCTCTTGATTCGTGCGGCCGTTCCGCAGTCGCCGACCGTTCGCGGAACCGTGTCCGCTTCGCGTCCGAGGCCCTCCGCAGCACCGCGTCACTCACTCGTCCTCGCTCTCAGTGAGGACCACGGTGACCTCCTCACCGTGTTCGAGGTCAGTCTCGTCCAGTAGACGCAGCAGCGTAACGTCGTCGCCGCCGTCCACGACGCGGGCGCGGAGGCGCGCGCCGGTGGCCCTCGGTTCGAGGTCGTCGAGTCGGCCGAGAACTTCGCGTCGGAACCGCTCGGTCTCGGTGACGGCCGCGTCCGGGACCGACGAATCTGATAGCCCTGACTCGGCCGCCTCCGGTTCGATTGCCTCCGGTTCGCTCGTCTCCGACTCGTCCGGTCGTCGCTCGCCCGCTTCGGTGTCCGCCGCTTTCGACGCGGCCTCTTTACCCTCGGTTTGGGTCGAGCGAGCGGTCGAGTGCGTCGAGTCGTCGCGCTCGCCGAACCGGTCCTCCAACCGCTCGACTTCGACGCCTTCGGCCCCGAGTTCGGGGTCGGCGACCCGAACCACGGCGGGGAGCGACTCGTCGCGTTCCGCGAGATCGCCGAACCGCGCGCCGTTCGCCCGCCAGTCGCGGGCGCGGATGGACTGGACCGCGGTCTCGCTCAGCCACGGCGGCGGCGACCACCGACCGCCCTCGTAGAGGATTTGCTCGCGTTCGTCGTCGCTGGCCCAGACGAATCGCTCGTCGTAGCGCCCTCTGAAGTTCCGGAGGGCGTGGCGCGGCCCGTGCCCCGCGACGACGTGGATGGGGTCGAACTCCTCGACCAGTTCGTCGATGGCCGAGAGCGAGGGGTGGTTGACCACCTCGAAGTCGTAGACGGTGCAAGTCGCCGTGTCTACCGGGGTAGTCGCCCCGCCGGTCAGTTGGACGAGCGTCGCCGCCGAATCGCCTTCGACGACGCCGAACAGGCGGCGGGCGCTCCCCTCCGTGGGAACCTCCGGTCCCGCGAACGTGACGGTGCCGCGTTCGAGCAGGTCGCTGGCCGAGTCGAACACCGGGACCGCCTCGACGTTCGGCACGTCGTAGCCGAGGTCGGCGTAGAGTTTGGCACACTGGCCCGCGAGCGTGACCGGAATCGGGTCGCCCAACCGCTCGCCGAGGTGGCCGAGCAGGTAGGCGTAGTGGACCGCCGTCAGCGCGCTGGCGGTCGCGAGGACCGACGACCCGGCCTGTGCGCGCTCCACGAGGGTGAACAGCGACTCCGAGAGCGTCTTCTCGAAGTCGTCGGCGGTCGAGACGTTGACGAACAGCGCGTCGATATCGACCGGCAGTTCGGTCCGGAAACCGGGATAGCCCGCGACTCGGCGCGTCGTGAAGTCGCCGGTGAACAGGAGGTGGTTGGTCCGCGACCCGTCACCGAATCGCACGACGAACCCGGACGCGCCGGGCGCGTGGCCCGCGGGAACCGGAGAAACCGCAACGTCCGCGACGAGCGTCTCCCACCCGTCGAGTGGTTCGACGGCGTCGAGAACGCCGTCGGTGGTCCCGATTTCGTAGTTCTTCTCGCCTTCGGTCAGCACGTGTTCGAGGACGTTCGCCGTCGGTTCGGCGGCGTACACCCGGGCACCGTCGCGAAGGGAGTCGGCGAGCGACGCGTAGTGGTCGAGGTGAGCGTGCGTGAGCAGAACCGCCACGAGATACTCGTCGTCGGCCAACAGCGAGTCGATATCGACGCCGACGCCCGAGTCGACGAGGACGCAGGCCGTCCGCTCGCGGGTCGCGTCTCGGAATCGGAGGAGGTAGGAACCGCCGCCGGTAGATGGGTTCGCGTGCTGATAGCTGAGTCTCATCTGTGGCAGAACCCGCCTCCGACGCTCGCTGTCCCGACACGGAACATATCTTGAGTAACGGACCGAGGGAACCTAAACGCTTTGTTAACCGTTGCCTCGTGTCAATGATAGATAGATTTTGGGCTCCGGGGTCTGCACTACGAGGCCGTCTCAGGTCTCCCGGTCGTAAGACGTGACCCGACCCCACGAACTCTTCTTCCCCCAGAGACCCGAGCGCATGCACTCCAGTTCGACTATCTGTGAGTTGTCCACGAACAGGTTGACCTCCGGGCCGAAGTTCTTGATGTACCACTCGAACACCGCCGGGTCGGCCGCCTCGAACACGCAGTTCTCGATGCCGACCTCGTTGGCGATTTCGAAGGCCACGTCGGTGCGCCACTCCCGAACTCGCTCGGTGATGCCCTCCGACTCGACCATAATCTTGTACGCGCCGGCGTCGAGGTGGCGCTGGGCCTCCCGGACGGCGCTCGCCGGGTCGATGGCCTCCTCGCTCTCCAACTCCTCGACCGACGACGCACCGCCCGCGCCGAACTGGACGTTTATCTCCGGTTTGGGCTTCAGGCCGTGGTCCTGCACCAGTTCGGTGAGCGCCACGAGGTCGTCGGTGTCGATGGCGATGAACCCCGACGATATCTCCACGATGTCGAACCCTAGATTTCCGGCCTCCTCGACGTACTGCTCGACCTTGTCGTGGTCCCTGACGAGGACGTTCTCCACGAATCCGCCCGTCGAGACTTGAACGTCGTACTCGTGGCAGGTCTCGACGAGTTCGGTCACGGCGTCCTCTGGCATCAGCGCGAACGACCCGCCGGAGAACTTGTAGATGTCCACGTACTCGCCCATCGTGTCAAGGATGTCGCGCAACTCGCGCGGTCCCATCGGGTCGTAGTACGGGCCTCGAATCTCGGTGATACCCTTCTCGCGCGGTTTCGATTCGCGCTCGTTGATGTGCAAGAAGTCGAATGCTCTGTCCATCGGAACCCCCCGAACGAGATACGACGAACCGCCACTTCACTGTTCGCCAGCGATGCGACGACGCCGAATCGGTCACGCTCGCAGACCCGGCCGACAGGGTTCGACTGCCCCCGAACGACGCTCTGAATCCCCAGCTTCGAACCGGGCAAACGGATATGTGCTCCGCCGTGGAAGCCTTCCCAACTCATGAGCGAACGATTTCTCGTCGTCGGGGGAGACGCCGCGGGGATGAGCGCGGCCGGGAAGGCAAAGCGAGACGACCCGGACCGTGAGGTCGTGGTCTTCGAGCGCGGCGACTGGGTGTCCTACGGGGCCTGCGGTCTCCCCTACTACGTCAAGGGCGAGATAGCCGAGGTGAGCGACCTCGTGGTGGTCGAACCGCAAAAAATCGTGGAGGAACGCGGCATCGACCTGCGCCGCCAGCAGGAGGTGGTCGGAATCGACCCCGAACGTGGGACCGTCACCGTCGAACACGACGGCGAGTGCTACGAGGAGTCGTACGACGACCTGCTGCTGGCCACCGGCGGACGGGCCGCGCTCCCGGACGCGCCCGGGACGGACCTCGACGGCGTCTTCGCGGTGCGGAACCTCGAAGCGGGCCGGGCGCTCCGGAGTTACGTCCTCCACGAAGACGACGGCGAGGCGGCGACGGTTCCGGCCGCCGACTCGGAGTACGGCGCGGCGTTCCGCGCCCACCTCTCCGAGGCCGACACCGAAGTCGTCGCGGTCGTCGGGGCCAACAAAATCGGGCTGGAGATGGCCGAGGCGTTCGTCGCCCGCGGGTTCGATGTCCACGTCTTCGAGGAGGGTCCCCGCGTCCTCCCGATGTTCGGGCCGGACGTGGCGGGCGTCGTCGCCGACCACCTCCGCGAGCGCGGCGTGACGCTCCACCTCGACACCACCGTCCAGCGACTCGACGGCAAGGACGGACGGGTCGCGGCGGTGGAGACTGAGACCGAACGAATCGCAGTGGACGCGGTTCTCAGCGACGTGGGCGTCGAACCCGACACCGAACTCGGGGCGTCAGCGGGGCTGGAACTCGGCGCGAACGACGCGATTCGCACCGACGAGTTCGGGCGGACCGACGCGGACCGCGTCTACGCCGCGGGCGACTGCGCCGAGACGCGCCACCTGCTCACTGGCGACCGCGTCCACTGGCCGTACGCGCTCGCGGCCAACCGCGCGGGCCGCGCCGTCGGGCGAACGGTCGCGGGCCGACCGACGCCGACCGGTGGCATCGTCGGAACCAACGTGATGAAGGCGTTCGACCGCGAAGTCGCGCGAACGGGTCTCGACGACGAGCAGGCCCGCGAGGCCGGGTTCGACCCGGTCTCGACCACTATCACGACCATCACCCGCGCTCACTACTACCCCGGGTGGTCGCGCATCGTCGTCCACGCGACGGCCGACGCCGACTCGGTCAGACTCCTCGGCGCGAGCATGGTCGGCGCGGAAGGGGCGGCCCACCGCATCAACTCGGTCGCGGCGTCGCTCCACGCTGGACTGACGGTCCGGGAAGTCGGGAACCTCGACTTCGGCTACGCGCCGCCGTTCGGTCCGGTCTGGGACCCGGTGCTCCTCGCGGCGAAGGCGCTCGGCGACGAGATGGAGTGACCCCACCCACGGACCTATCCGTCTTAGCACCGTACGTCCGCCGTGACCTATCAAACCACGATGGGCTGGTCGCTCGTCACGTCCGGTATCGTCACGCTCCTGCTGAAGGCCCTGCCCGGCGACTCGCTGTGGTGGGGCGTCCTCTTCCTCGTCGCGGGCGTCGCGATGCTGTACGTCCGACAGTAGCGCGAGTGGGGCAACAGAAGAGGAGCGAAAAAAGGAGGAGAAGCGCGGCGGCGGACGCTATTCGACGTGGACGCGGGTGACGTGCCCGCCACAGCCACACTGTTCGACGTACTCCCACGAGACGTCGTCACCGAAGGCCGCGTCGAGCGCGTCGTAGAGGTACGTTTCCGGGTGGCCGTGGTCGCCGTGGGTCACGAGGTTGACGTGGTTCCCGCCCGCGGTGTGTTCGACCGCGGTCTCGGCCTGTTCGACCACGAGGTCCCGGCTCTCGGCGTGGTGGGGCTTTTCGAGGTTCGCCGACCACGAGTTGTCGTGGACGCGGTCAGTTATCGGTTCCACGTCGCTGTCGAGGTCGGCGTCGTGTTCGCGGTCGTCGCTGGTGGTTCCCATGTTCGAACGGAGGGCGCGTCCGTGCGAAGGGGTTGTCCCGAACGTGTTCGGGTAGAGGAACCGGCGGAGCTAAGCCGGTCGTACCCCTCCGATAACGCGTTTCAAATCTCGATAGTCGTCGGTTAGCCGCCGGTGCAGAGCGTTCGTAACAAAGTAGTTACAAATCCCTCTCGGCTGTATGACAGGACCGAGCAGTTCGGCGGGAGTCACCCGCCGAGCGTTTCTCGGAGTCGCCGGTGGCTCGTTCGTCCTCGGACGAACCGGAGTCGCTTCGGCGCAGTCCCCCTCGTCGCCGGACGGTCGCTGGTCGATGTTCGGCGGCGATACTCGGAATTCGTCCGCGACCGCCCAACCGGGTCCGACCGGCGACCTCTCGTTGAGGTGGACGCTCGAAACCGGCGGGGAGGTCTGGTCCTCGCCCGCCGTCGCCGACGGGACCGTCTTCGTCGGAAGCGACGACGGCCGTGCCTACGCCGTCGACGCCACGACCGGCGACGAATTGTGGCGCTTCGATACCGGGAAGAGCGTGGGATACGGCTCGCCCGCCGTCGCAGACGGGACGGTGTTCGTCCCGAGTCAGAACGGGGGAAGCGTCGTCGCGCTCGACGCGGAGACCGGCGACGAGAGGTGGCGCTACTCCATCGGCCCGATGCACACCGACTACTACGTTCACGGGCCGACCGTGGCGGACGGGACAGTCTACGTCGGCAACTCCGGCGGTAGCGTGAACGGCATCGACGCCGAGACGGGCGAAGAGCGGTGGCTGGCGCGCTGGGTGCCGAGAGGCGTCCGGTCGACGCCCGCCGTCGTGGGCGACACCGTCTACGCCGCGAGCATCAACGGCCGGGAGATTCTGGCACTCGACGCGGCTACCGGGGAGCGGCGTTGGGTCGAACGCGCCGGGGAGCCGCAAGACGCTCGCTACGGCGGGACCTCGTCGCCGGCGGTCGCCGGAGACGCGGTCTACGTCGGCCGAGGCGACGGGCAGGTCGTCGCGCTCTCCGCGGCAGACGGGTCGGTCAGGTGGCGAACCGACACCGACGGTCCCGTGGATTCGTCGCCAGCGGTCGCCGACGGGACCGTCTACGTCGGCAGCTACGACGAAAACGTGTACGCGCTGGACGCCACGGACGGGACGATACGGTGGACCTACCGGACCGGGGGCGAGGTTCTCTCGTCGCCGGCCGTCGCCGACGGGGTGGTCTACGTCGGCAGCGGAGACGGCGTTCTCTACGCGCTCGACGCCGGGTCCGGCGAGGAGGTCGGCCGAATCGCCGTCGGAACGTGGATTCGCTCGTCGCCGGCGGTCGTCGATGGGACGGTCTACGTCGGGTCGGACGACGGGTGCGTCTACGCGATAGCCGAGACCGACAACCGTTCGCCCGACGCTCGGTTCGACCACTCGCCCGACGTTCCGAACGTGGCCGAGCCAATCGTGTTCGACGGGTCGCGGTCGAACGACCCCGACGGGGCGGTCGAGGAGTACGCGTGGAACTTCGGCTCCGGGCCGCCGGACGAATCGGGTCAGCGGGTCACTCACAGCTACGGTGAGACCGGCGAGTACGAGGTGGACCTGACAGTGACAGACGACGACGGCGCGACCGACACCGTGACTCGGACGATTCGAATACAGGAGATGACCGAAGCCATCGAGAACTTCCGAGTGAGGACCGTCGGTGGTCGGAGGGTCGTCGTCTCGTTCGAATCGGACCGCATCTTGAAACACTGCCGGGTGGACTTCGAGACCGAGGAGGAGGGCATCGTCGAGATGGTGATGGGGAACTTCTCTGACGGGGAGGCGACCGCCGACAGCCGATTCCGGGTCTCGGGTCGGAGCTACACCTCGGTCCCGATTACCCTCCCGAGCGACGGGACGTACGAGGTGACGCTGGTCGGTGCCGACGCCGCCGACGGCGACAGCATCGCGGCGCGACAGTCCCGAGAGGTAGTGGTCCCCGACTCCGGCGACGAAGACGCCAAGACGACCACTGCCCCCGGCGATAGCGAAACGCAAACGACTGCGGAGTCCACCACGACAGAGGGAACTCCGACGACTACCGACGAGGAGGCGACGACGACAAACGGGAGGACCAATACCACCGAGGAGGCGATGTCATCAGAGACGACCGAACGGACCGATAAGTCGGGAAGTTCGACCGGCGGAGGCGAGACCGGCGGCACTGGTGGAAACACCGGCGGCACCGGGAGAGCCACCGACGAAACGACGACCGCAGAGACCACGACCTCTGAAACCGCGACCACGACGACGGAGACGCCCACAGAGACCGCGACCAGCGAAACGACTACGGACCGGCCGACGACCAGCGAAAGCACGACCACCGGCACGGCCCGCGACGAAACGAAGACCACCGAAACGGCTGCTGACGGCCGAGCGGGAGCGACGACGAACTCCCCCCGAACAGGAGGGCAATCGACGGACGCGACGACACCCGGCGCGGAGAAACCGACCGGCGAGTCGGGACTGTCCGGTGGCGCGTTCACTCGACTCGGCGCGGAACACGTCGTTGGCGGCCTCGCCGTCCTCGGCGGAGTCGGGAAGGCCGCGACGAGTCTCCTGACTGGCGGCGACGAGTAGTCCGTCTCGACGGGTCGCTCAGTCCAGGAGTTCCACCAAGTCCGCGACGTCGCGGTCCTCCAACTCCGTCACCGCCTCGATTATCTGCTCGCGCTTCGCCTCGTCGTATCGCTCTCCCGCTGTCTCGTGGAACTTCCGGCGTATCTGTTCCCACGACATCGGGTCGTTGGGGTGGCCCTCGAACTGGTCTTTCTCGACGAGGTAGGTCGTGCCGTCCGCCATCTCGACCGCCACGACCGCGGGCATCTCGCCGTTCTCGAACCGGGTCGTGAGTTCGGGGTCCTCCGAGACCTCCACCTTTCGGAGGAGTTCCTGCACGTCGTCGCGGCGGATGCGCTCGGGGTCGTACTGGTCGTTGGTCATCTCGCGGTCCACGAGCGCGGCAGCGAGCATGTACGGCAGCGAGTGGTCGGCCTCCGCTTTCGTCTCGACCTCGTAGCGACTCCCCTCGCCGCCGCCGATGATGAGTTTCGCTCCGGCGAAGGTGTCGAGGCGTATCTTCTCGACGTCCTCGTGGTCGATGTCCTCGCGCTCGGCGAGTTCGACAACGCCCTCGACCGCCGACTGGGCGTACGTCTCGGCGACGTACTTCTTCGTCATCACGTCGTGGACGCGCTCGGCGGGCGTGAACTCGGCCTCGAACTCGCCGGAGACCGTCTGCTTCCACCCCTTCTGGCCCTCGAAGAGGTTCTTGGGGCCGCCCATCCCGTTCTTGGCGAGGAACGCGGCGTAGACCGCGTTTCGGGCGGCGTTGGCCGACGCGATGCCCTTCCACTCGGAGATACCCTCGGTTCGGGTCACGCGGAGCGCGTTGTGTGCGGTGCCAGCGATGCCGATGGCCGAGCGCAACTGTTCGCGGTCCAGTCCGAGTATCTTGCCCGCCCCGGTAGCAGCGGAAATCACGGTGTGGGTGACGTGGTCCCACCCGCGTTCGCGGACCGGCGCGTTCCACGCCAGCGCGGCCTGCACTTCGTACGCCACCCCGATAGCGGTAATCAGGTCCTCGCCCGACGCGTCGGCGTACTCCCCGCAGGCCACGATACCGGCGATGTTGTCGCTCGGATGGGGCGTCTCGCCCGGCGCGAGAAACGAGTCCATGTAGTCGAGGTAGCGCACGAGAGCGGTGTTGTACATCGTCGCGTCCGGCGGCGACGCGGTCGTGGCGTCCGGGGTGGAGTCGCCCCCTGACGAACCGCCGCCCCAGAGCGAACAGCCCTCGCCGCCGAACTCGGCGACGGTGTCGCCGACGACGCCGACCGGTTCCTCCTCCATCGCGGCGACCGCGATGCCGATGGAGTCGAGGACGCGCTTCTGGAGTTCGTCTACGGTGTCGTCGCTCAGGTCCTCGAAGTCGAGACCGAGCGCGAAGTCGGCGATGGCGTCAGTCGTTGTCATAGGCGAGGGTGCGTCGCACCCCGGCAAAAAACGGACCGTGCGTTCAGTCGAACCTATCGGTAGTAAGGTCGGATTACGCGTGGCTGATAGTTCGGTCGGCGGCAGGGCGTGGTACCGAAATCGGTGCTTCGTGCCGGAACTGGTGCGTCAGTGTGATGGCGATGCGTCGGGCCGAAAGCGGTGCGTCTGGCCGACGGCGATGCGTCAGCGTCGCCGGGCCACGAACGCACCGCCCGCGAGCAGGGCGACGAGTCCGGCCAGCGCCGACACCGGCCCGAACCCGGGCGCGGGAGCGCTCGCCTCGACCGTCGTCTCCTCGGTCGTCGTAGTCGTGTCGCCCTCGGCCGCGGGCGTCTCGGTCTCCGCGTCCGTCGCACCACCGGTCTCGGTCGTGGTCTCGTCGCCGCCTTCGCCGGCGGCCTCCGTCGTCTCCTCACCGACCGGAGTCGTCTCTTCCTCGGCCGCGGTGGTGGTCGTCGTAGTGGCCTGTGCCTCGGCCGCACCGCCGCTGACGACGACGCCGGTCGCGTTGGACTCGGGGTCGTTCGTCGAGACAGTGAAGTTGGTACCCGGCGGCACGTCCGAGAAGTCGAACGTCGCCTCCCACGTTCCGTCCTCGGAGATAGTCACGGTCTGGCGCTTGAGGAACGGGTTCTGGTCGGTGTTGGCGACCTCGACGGTCAGTTCCGTGCCCGGCGCGGCGGTGCTGGTGCCCGAGATGGTCGCACCGCTCGCCGAGGGAACTTCGATGGGCCGGTCGAACGAGATGTCGCGCTCGACGACCGTGAAGTTCGCCACGAGCGAGGTCTGGTTCCCGGCCGAGACGTAGGGGTTCGCCGCCGAAATCGTGAAGTTCGCTCGGTAGGTCCTGTTGGGTTCCAGCGTGTTCGAGTCAACGAGCAGGAAGAACTGGTTGCCCGACTCGTCCACGATGAGTCTGGCCTCGTCGAGCGGGACCTCCTGAGCCGGTTGGTTTATCTCACTGACGCGGGTCAGGTTCATCGATAGCCCCGTCGTCTCGTTGTTGAGGTCCGAGATGTTCTGGACGTAACTGTACAGGCCGGACGCCTGCACCCGCACGATGGCCCAGTCCTGATTCGCCACGGTCTGGTTCTGCGTGGCGACCTCGGTCAGTTGGGCCACGGACCGGACGTTCGCGCGGTCGGGCGCGGTCCAGACCTGAATGCCCTGCGTCGAGCGTTCGGTCAGCCGTATCGACCCCACGTCGCTCCGCGTCGCTCCGACGAACACCTCGACCGGGTACGTCGCGGCGTCAAGTCGGCCGGGAATCGGGTCGGTCACCATCTGGAAGTCGGTCAACTCGTCCTCGCCGACGACCGAGACCCCGGTCCCGTTGGGCGCGATACCGGCCCGGAAGGTGTCGAGAGCCACGGTCGCGGTGCCGTCGCCGTTCGCGTCGACGACCGTGAACCGCGAGAGGTAGCCGACCTGCCGAGAGCCTATCGTCACCGTCGCTCGGTCGGTCCCGTCGAACGTGACGTTGAACCGGGCCACGTCACCGCGCTGTTCGGTGACGGTCCGGTTCGACAGGGACGCGGTTCCGTCGGCGGGTTCGACCACGGTTATCGCGGTTTCGACGCGCGCCGTTCCGTCGGCGGTTACCAACGTGATGTTGTACGTCCCGGGTTCGACGCCGGTGAAGTTGGCGTCGAGCACGGCCTCATTGCTTATGTTACGAGTGACGACCGCGCTGCCGTCACGGACCTCGACAGACTGGAACACGTCCGCCAACTGGGACGCGCTCAGTTGCTCCGAGAGGAGAGTGAGACCGTATCCCGCTCGGTTCGACTGGATTCGGAGGTCGGTCTGTGACTCGGGACTGTCGTCGTTCTGGACCACCGTGTCGCCGAAGGTCGCGTTGAGCGACTGCTGGGCGATTTCGAAACTCGCCTCGCCGACGCTGCCCACGCCCACGACGTTGCCGTCCCGGATGACGACCGGTTGCCCGTTCTCGTCGACGACGACGTACCGGCCGTCGAGGTTGCTCGTGGCGAACACCGCCGTCCCGTTACCCCCGAGCAACACTTCAGTGGCGAGTCCGCCGACCTGCCCGTTCTGGACCCGGCGTATCGCCCAGACTTCGCTCGCGTTCCCGTCACCGGCGGTGAACCGCAGGAACTGCCCCTGCCAGAACACCTCGCCCGAGTCGGCCGGCACCTCGTCCAGACCCGGGTCTTGGGCCTGAGACGTACTCTCCGTACTGGTCATCGCCGCTCCGGTCACGCCCGCCGTCGCCGCGCTGACGACGAGCAGTGCTATCAGTAATACACTCGTACGTGTTCGTGTCATGAGTTCCCCATCTCCCCCCCGCAGACTCGACCGTCGTGCGGGTCTCGTGGGGAATTCGGCGAAATCCGATAAGTATCTTGTGACGGTAGGGTCGGCTTTGGGTCCGAACAAAGACTGCCTAGCCCGGCGAACTCCCGACAATCGAACCGGGTCGCGGTACGCCTCCTCCCCCGGAGACGCCGAACTGTCGTCGTCTCGAAATGCGCCGAAGCGTCCACCTGCCGAGGAGGGACGAGGTAGTGTGAAGACCCCGGGATTTCAGGCTGTGATGTGCTGTTAGGGCCTAATTGGCTCGGCAGTATCGACTGTCCGACGACGCGACACGGTTGCTATCGCAGCGTTGCGGCGGTTGCAGTCCAGTACGTACAACTGCGGGTTAAGCAGTAACTAACGGCGTCGAAAACCGTCGACACTACACCAGAGTCCACGCCGGCGGCGAACTCCAAGACATTTTATATATCGTTGCTTCGAACCCGGTGACGTGACACGTTTCGATACGCTCTCGCGGGGGTGCGGAGTCGCCGCACCGCTCGTCACGCTCGGTGCGATTCTGGTCGCCACGCTCGTCTCGCCGTCGTTCTCTTGGGCGTCGAGCGCGCTCTCGGACCTCGGACGGCCCGGCGCACCGACCGCGGCGATTTTCAACGGCGGGTTGGTCCTCGGGGCGCTACTGGCGCTCCCCTTCGTCGCGCGAGTCGGTCTCGGTGCCCGACGGCACCTGACTCGGGCCGGAGTCGCGGCGTTCGGTCTCGCGGCCGTCTCGATGGGTCTCGTCGGCGTGTTCCCCGACGGCCACGCCAACCACTTCCCGGCGGCCATCTCGCTGTATCTCTTCGTGACCTACGGCCTGTTCCTCTACAGGTCGGGGCGAGTCCGCGACGGGGCGACGAACACGGGACTCGCGGCTATCTGGCTCGGAGTCGCCCACCTCACGTCGTGGGTCGTGTGGGCCGCGGGCCTGCGAATCGGACCGGGACTCGCGGTCCCGGAGACGGTCGGGGCCGCGATTTTCGTCGCGTGGATAGGTCTCGCGTGGGGTCTCACCGAGGAGTGAACTCGCCCGAAGCTACAACCTGTTGGCGGACGTACTTCGTCCGTCATGGACCGCACTAATCCCGCGACCGGGGAGTCGCTCGAACCGATACCCGACGACTCCGAGGCGGAGGTAGACGCCGCCCTCGATACCGCCACGGAGACCTTCGCGGCGTGGAAGGACGTTCCCATCACGAAGCGCCAGCAGTTGCTCGCGAACGCCGGAGACGTCCTCCGCGAGAACGAGCAGGAGTACGCCGAACTGATGACGAAGGAGATGGGGAAACCGGTCTCGGCGGCCGTCTCGGAGGTCGAGAAGTGCGCGTGGGTCTGCGACTACTACGCCGAGAACGCGGCCGAACACCTCCAGACCGAGCGCCGACCCGGCCCCGCCCACGCCGAGACCTCCGTGTCCTACGAACCGCTCGGTCCGATTCTGGCGGTCATGCCGTGGAACTTCCCGTTCTGGCAGGTGTTCCGCTTCGCGGCCCCGCACCTCACCGCGGGCAACGTCGGCCTGCTGAAACACGCCTCGAACGTCCCGGGGTGCGCGCAGGCGATTCAGGAAGTCTTCGAGGAGGCGGGCTACCCGGAGGGCGTCTTCCAGTCGCTCGTCGTCCACTCCGACGAGGCCGAACGAGTCATCGAGGACGACCGCGTGCAGGCGGTCACGCTCACGGGGAGCGCCCGCGCTGGGCGTGCTGTGGCCAAGACCGCGGGCGAGAACCTGAAGAAGAGCGTCCTCGAACTCGGCGGGTCGGACCCCTTCGTCGTGCTGGACGACGCGGACCTCGACGCTGCGGCGGAGACCGGGGCACAGGCCCGAACCCTCAACGCGGGACAGTCCTGTATCGCCGCCAAGCGGTTCGTCGTCCACACCGACGTCTACGACGAGTTCCTCGACAGGTTCGTCTCGGCGATGGACGACGTGACCGTGGGCGACCCGACCGACGAGGACACCGACATCGGTCCGCAGGCCCGCGAGGACCTGCTGGAGGGCGTCCACGAGCAGGTCCAGCAGACGGTCGAGGAGGGTGCGACCCTCGAACTCGGGGGCGAACCGCTCGACAGAGACGGGTTCTACTACCCGCCGACCGTGCTGACCGACGTGCCCCGCGACTCGGTGGCGGCCACCGAGGAGGTGTTCGGTCCCGCCGCGGCCGTCTTCGAAGTCGAAGACGAACAGGAGGCCGTCGAAGTCGCCAACGACCACCACCTCGGACTCGGCGCGTCGATATGGACGCGGGACTTGGATAGGGGGGAGGACGTCGCCCACCGCATCGACGCCGGGATGACCTTCGTCAACGAACTCGTGAAGTCCGACCCCAGAGTCCCCTTCGGCGGCGTGAAGGACTCGGGCTACGGTCGCGAGTTGGCCGTCCACGGCATCGAGGAGTTCGTGAACAAGAAGACGGTGTGGGTGCAGGACGCCGACGGGAACGAGGAAGACGTGGACGTGACGATAGAGTAGCGGACTACTCCCGTCGCCGACTCCGTATCTCGGCCAGCGGGAGACCGAGCAGGCCGACGACCAGCGCCCCGCCGAATCCGAGCGTGAGGGTGTCCGAGAGGCCCGACCCGCCGGACCCCGAAGGTGCGCCCGCCCCGCCGGTAGCGCCGGGTTCGCTCGAACCGTTCGCACTGGACCCGCCGCCCGACGAGGAGGACCCGCTGACCTCCACGTCTCCGACGACGACAGCGCCCTTCATGCCCATGGCTTTGTGGGGCACGCAGGCGTACTTGACGACGCCTTTCGAGTCGAACGTCTGGCTGAAGGTGTGACCCTGTTTATCGGTCATCTTGCTCTCGAACGACCCGTCCTCAGCCACCACGTTGTGGCTGCCGCCGTTGCCGGTCCACTTCCAGACGACCTTCGTGCCGGGGTCCACCCGGACGGCGGCCGGGCCGAACGCGAAGGAACCGTCGTTCCCTTTCGCGCCCACCTCGACCGTCACTTCGGATTTCCCGGTCTCGTCCACCACGCCGTCGTAGTTCGACACGTTCTCGAACCACCCGTCGAAGGACGACTGGGCCGCCGCGGGCGCGCTCGCGCCGACACCCGCGGCCGTCACGCCCGCGACGCCCGCCGCGCCCTTCAGGAACGTTCGTCGGTCCACTGCGCCATTCGAGCGGGAAGTATCGGAGTTCATCGTAATTGGAGGTTGCGCGGAGAGGACGATATAAACCCCCTCTGGTTCCCAAGGAGTGAAAACGGGACTACGAGTCCGCGGCCGGGACGACGGTCACGTTCGAGAACTCGAACCGAGCGCCACCCTCGTCGCTCTCGGTCAGGGTACGCTCCCAGCCGTAAATCTCGGCCAGTTGCGTGATGAACGTCAGTCCGAGACCGATTCCGACGTCGTCGGTCGTGTACCCGGCCTCGAACACTCGCTCCCTGTCGGCCTCCGGGATTCCGTCCCCGTCGTCCTCGACGTAGAACCCGTCCTCCAGAGCGCCGATTCGAATCGTCACGCCGTCGTCCGCCGCCGAATCGTCCTCCGAACCGTGTTCCACTGCATTTTGGAGCAAGTTCTGGAGCAGGTGTCGGAGGTGGTGGCGTTCGACCTCGACCTGAACGTCAGTCTCCACGTCGAGTCTGCCGCCCTCGGAGGCGACGTCCGCCCACGCCTCGTTCGCGGTCTCGCGCAGAGAGACGAGTTCCGGGTCGATGGACGCCTCGACCCCGCGGGTCATCACCAACAGGATATCTATCATGTCCTCCATCCGGTCGAGTGCATCGGCGACCCGTTCGAGCGCCGTCTCGTCCTCGTCCCCGTCCGTCGGGAGGTAAATCTGGGCGATGGAGAGGGGGTTGCGGAGTTCGTGGGCGAGCATGCTCGCGAACGATTCGAGGCGCTCGTTCTGCCGTTCGAGTCGCTGTTCCCGGCGTTTCCGGTCGGAGACGTCCCTCACGTATACCGACAGTCCGCTCTCGGAGGGGTACGCGTGATACTCGAACCACGCGTCGAGCGCCGCGACGTACTCCTCGTGGGAGACGTTGTTCTGGGTCTCGACCGCCCGGTGGAACGCGTCGTAGGCTTCCGTCTCCCGAATCTCGGGGAGGACCTCCCAGACGGTGCCGTCGAACAGGGCCGACCGGTCCGCGCCGAGCAGTCGTTCGGCCTGTTCGTTGACGTACGTGAACCGCCACTCCGCATCGAGCGCGAAGAACCCGTCGTCGATGCGCTCGAACACCTCGTCGAGTTCCGCCTGTAATTGGTCGCGCTGGCGTTCGATGGTCCGTTCGCGGTCGGCCCTGTCGAGAGCGGCCTCGGTGTTCGCCGCCAGTATCTTGGCGAGGTCGAACTTCGCCTCGGGTATCTCCTCGGTCGCGGTCGAACCCGCCGTGAGGACGCCGTGTTCGCCCAGCGGGAGAATCATCTCGGTTCGCACCGGCGTGTCGGCGTTGTAAACGTCGTCGCGCTCGGGGAGCGCGTCGTAGCGTTCGGGCGTCTGGGACCCGTAGACGCGCCACGCGAGTCCTTCACCCTCCGCGAAACTCGGAACGCCGTCGAACAGTTCCTCGGCCTCGGCCGTCGTCTCGGCGGGGCGAAGCACCCGCTCGTCGGCGTCGAGGAGGTGGACGCCGCAGACGTGCAGGTCGAGGATGTCGCGCACCGTCGAGACCGCGACGTCGCAGATATCGGTCTTGGTCTCCGCGGCCATGAGGTCGCGGGTGACCGCCCGAAGTCCTGCCAGCGTCTCCTCGTACTGCTTCCGGTCGGTGATGTCCCGGAACACCGCCTGATTTATCGTCCGGCCGTCTATCTCCGCGATGCTGGCGCTTATCTCGACCGGTACCTCCGTGCCGTCGTCGCGGACGACGTAGTAGTCCTCGTACTCCCGAATCACGCCGCCCGATTCGACGTGTGCTTCGAAAAGTCGTCGGTAGCGGTCGGTCTCCTCAGGCGGGTGGAGGGCCGTCTGGTGCATCCCCACGATGTCCTCGCGGCGCTTGCCGAGGAGTTGCTCGGCGGCGTCGTTCGTGTCGATAATCGTCCCGGTCTCCGCGTCCACGAGGAAGACCGCGTCGGGTGCCGTCTCGACCAGTTTGCGGTACTTCTCCCGCGACGCTTCGAGTTGGGTCTCCCGGCGTTTCCGGTCGGTCACGTCCCGACCGATACCGGCGATGCCGAGCGGGTCGCCCTCGTCGTCCCGCAGTAGCGCGCCGGTGAACTCGTAGGCGATTTCGCGACCGTCTCTGGTCCGGAGGTCGGCCTCGACCCGCGCCGAACCGCTGTCGTAGATGCGTTCGATGGCGTCGGTGATGCGCTCGGCCCCGTCGTCCGAGAACAGTTCGGTCGGGGCCAGACCGTCGAGTTCGTCGTCGCCGTACCCCGTCACCGCGTTCGCCTCGTCGTTCCAGCGTACTATCCGACCGTCGAGACCGAGCGTGAAGAAGATATCCGGGAGCGCGTTGAGCGCGCCCTCGGTGAACTCCTTCTCGCGCTTGAGTTGGTCTTCCGCTCGCTTTCGGACCATCAGTTCGCCGAGTTCCGTCGCGACCGTGGTGACGATATCGACGAGTCGGTCGTCGGTCGGTTTGGCTTCGGGCATGTAGAACGCGAGGACGGCGACGATGTCGTCACCGTCGAGGACGGGCACGCCGAGCGCCGCCTTCAACCCGACGTCCTCGGCCTCGTTGGTTCGGGGGAACACGTCGGGAGTGAGTGCGGCCACGTTCGCCATCCAGACGGGGTCGCTGCGCTCCCAGACGCGACCCGGGAGACCCTCTCCCGCGGCGAACGAGGTCCGTTTCGAGACTCGCTTGAACGGTTCGTAGGCGGCCGAGACGGCGTAGGCCGCGTCGGTTCGTTCGAGGTGGGTCCGGTCCTTCGAGGGGACCCACGCCTCGCCGTACGCCCACTCCGTCGCGTCGCACACCTCCGCAATCGTCGCTTCGAGACCGTCGAGGAACGTATCGGCCGCCGCGACCGAGCGAGTCGTCGCGTGGAGGAGGCGGCGCTCGTCCTCGGCGCGCTTGCGCTCGGTCACGTCGCGGACGATGGCGGAGTACAACCGCCGACCGTCGTAGGTCACCTCCCGGAACGAGAGCGCCAGCGGGACCTCGTGGCCCTCGCGGTGACGCCCGGGCAGTTCGACGTAGTCCCAGTCGATGGTCCGCTCGCCGGTCCCCTGATAGCGTCGGAAGGCGTCGATGTGGGACTGGCGGAGGTGTTCGGGGACGAGCATCGTCAGCGGTTCGCCGACGAGTTCCCCGGGCGCGTACCCGAACACCGATTCGACCGCGGGATTTGCGAAGACGATTCTGTTGGCGGCGTCGATGGTGAGAACCGCGTCCGGTGCCTGATTGACCAGCGCGTCGAAGTAGGCGGTCGTCCGGTTCGCCGTCCGATTCGCTCGGTAGCGGTCGACGGCGTTCTCGACGCGCCGGGCGAGTTGACGAGGTCGATACGACTCCCCGTCCCAGCGGACGAAATCTGTGTTCTCGTACGCAAGCACCGCCGACGCTACGTCGGGGTCGTCGGTTTCGCTCACGATGACGAAGGGGACGTCCGGCGAAACGTCTCGGACACCGTCGAGTAGCGTGAGAACGTCCATGTCGGCGAGCGGAGTCGCACAGACGATGCACGACACCGTCCCCCCTTCGAGGTGGTCGAGTACCGCGGTCGCGGTCGTCACCGTGCTTACTTCGAACGTCGTCTGTTCCCGGAGGGCCGCAATCGCTCGCACGGCGGCGTGACTGCCGTCACCGACGTAGAGAACCTGTGACTGCGGCGTGAGACTGCGCGAGTAGCCCGGGGACTGCACGGTTCAACAGTGGACTACGCACCGTAATGAGTCCGTTGTCTCGGCCCGGAACGCTTCCCGGTCTCCGTCGCCCGCCCCGTCGGCTGGTCGAACGTTCGCTACCCTAACACGACCTCAACGAGCGACATCTCGTCGCTCGGAATCGCCGCCGCGAGCGCGTCCGCTAACTCCTGCCAGTCGTCCGGGCGGTACGCCTCGATGCCGAAGCTCTCGGCGAACGTCTGGAAGTCCGGATTCCCCAGTTCCGTGCCGAAGTGTTCCCCGCGGTGTTCGACCTGCTCCTCGGTGATGAGTCGGTACTCGTCGTCGCGGAAGAGCAGAATCGTGTACCCGCACCCGACTCGGTTCGCGGTCTCGATTTCGGCGGCGTTCATCAGGAACCCGCCGTCGCCCGTCGCGGCGACGACGTTCGAATCGACCGCGAGGTCCGCCGCGAGACCGCCCGGCACCGAGATGCCCATCGACGCGAGACCGTTCGAGACGATACAGGTGTTGGGTTCGTAGGTGACGAAGTTCTGCGCGATGGCCATCTTGTGGCTCCCCACGTCCGAGAGCAGCACGTCCTCGGCGTCCATCGCGTCGCGGAGGACCGGCAGGACCGTCTCGACGGTGAAGGGGTCGCCCGCCTCGTGGTCCGGGGTCACGTCAGCGACGATGTGGTCGCGCAGGTCGTCGTACCAGTCGGTCTCGAAGTCCGCGTCGATTTCCTCGCAACAGGCGCTCAGTTCGCGAATCGCGGCAGCGATGTCCGAAACCACCTCCACGTCCGGGTTGTAGTGTTCGTACACCTCCGCGGGTTCGCTGTCCACGTGGACGATGGTGGTATCGACGCTCGGGTTCCAGTCCGCCGGGTCGTGCTCGGCGATGTCGTACCCCACGGTTAGCACGAGGTCGGCCGAGGCGATGGCGTCGGACGCCTCCTCGTGGTCGCCGGAGTCGAGCGTGAGCAGGGAGTGGTCGTCGTCGTCGGAGACCGCCCCTTTCCCCATGTAGGTCGCCGCCACGGGCAGGTCGTAGTCGCGGACGAACTTGCGCAACTCCTCGCTGGCGTCGTCCGGACCGCGCCGTTGCCCGCGATGACGATTGGGCGCTCGGCGTCGGCCAGCAAGTCCCGCACTCTGTCGAGAGACGGCGCGTCGGGTTCCGGTCGCCGCACGCGACTCCGCTCGGCCATCGGCCGGACCTCGCAGTCCTCGTACGCGACGTCCTCGGGGAGTTCGAGGTGGGTCGCGCCGGGTTTCTCGTACTCGGCGGTCTTGAACGCCTTCCGGACGGATTCGTGGACGATTCCGGGGTCGGAAATCTGGGCGTTCCACTTGGTCACGGGCGCGAACATGTCCACCACGTCGAGGGTCTGGTGGCTCTCGACGTGGAGGCTCTCCAGTCCGCCCTGCCCGGTAATCGCCACCAGCGGGGCCTTGTCGAGGTTGGCGTCGGCGACGCCGGTCAGGAGGTTGGTCGCGCCCGGCCCCAGCGTCGAGAGGCAGACCCCCGCGTCGCCGGTCAGTCGCCCCCACACGTCGGCCATGAAGGCTGCGCCCTGTTCGTGACGCACCGGGACGAAGGTGATGTCCGAATCTCGGAGGGCGAACAACGTCGCCTCGTTCTCCTCGCCCGGGAGGCCGAACACGTACTCGACTCCTTCCGCTTCGAGTCCGGCCACGAGAACCTCTGCGGTGTTCATGAGTCCGGCGTACGACGTGGGTCCCCATAGGTTCGGTTGCCGAGTTCGCGACTACCGACTGTTACATCTGTGCGAACGAGTTTCACCCCACCCAAATATTTATCAATAATACCGGATAACTATGCCGACAGTCGAATGAAGCTCTCTCTCCTTCGCCGCTGACCGGACGAACGTCCGCGGCCGAGTCGTCACGCGGGATTCGGTAGCCCACGCGTCACCGAGTTCGTAATCGCCGCCATCGACTCCGCAGGGCGCCGTCCGGTCCGTCCGTGATGCAGTCGCTACGAGGCCGTACGGTCTCGATTGGAGCGAACGCCGGGCCGAACGTGCGGGTCGTCTCGCCTCGCGCGTCGTACCGAGCGCAGTCGGGGAAGCGACGGACGAACGCCACCACCAGACCACTACATCGCCCATGCAATCTCAGGACGCAGTTATCGCCAAGCGCACAGCAGACGACAGTCCGGACACCGAGGAGATACGACGGTTAGCAGAGAGCGCCGGCTACGAGGTCGTCGCCGAACTGACCCAGACCCGCCCGCCGGACTCCTCGCTCCAGTTCGGTCGCGGCAAGGCCGAGGAGTTGGCCGAGACGGTCGCCGAGACCGGCACCGGAGTCGTGGTGTTCGACAACGACCTCACGCCGACCCAGACTGTCGAACTCGCCGAACTGTGCCCGGAGGGAACCGAAATCATCGACAGACACCGCCTCGTTCTCGCTATCTTCGAGGAGCAAGCCGGGAGCAAGCGCGCGGAACTACAGGTCGAGCGCGCCACGTTAGCATGGACTCTACCCCGCATCAAGGAGCGAACCGAGGAACAGGCGATGAACAAGTTCACCGAGTCGGGAACCCGATACTACGACGTGCTGGACCGCATCGACGAGTTGGACCGCAAACTCTCGTCGCTCGGCGACGAGGCGACGGCCCGGCGCGAGCGACGCCGGGAGGAGGGGTTCGAGTTCGTGGCGCTGGCGGGGTACACCAACGCCGGGAAATCGACGCTCCTGCACCGCCTCGCCGACGACCTCGACTACGAGACCAGCGGGACCGACCACTCGGACCTCGACGCGACCGCCGAAATCGAGGACCGACTGTTCGAGACGCTCGAGACGACCACTCGGCGGGCCACCATCGACGGTCGCCGGACGCTGGTCACCGACACCGTGGGATTCGTCAGCGACCTCCCCCACGAACTCGTGGCGTCGTTCCACGGGACGCTCTCGGAGACCGCGTCCGCCGACTGCGTGGTGTTGGTCACCGACGCCGGCGACCCGCCCGCGGAACTCCGCGAAAAGCTCGAAACCAGTTTCGAGTTGCTGGCGGACGCCGAAGGCGAACTCCTCCCGGTCCTGAACAAGGCCGACGTACTCGACGCGGATGAACTCGCCGAGCGCGAGGCGGTCGTGGCGGCGGTCGCGGACGAGTTCGGAACCGACTCCGCGGACCCCGTCCCGGTCAGCGCGACCGAAGGGCGAAACCTCGGCGCGCTCCGCGAGCGAATCGCCGAGTGCCTGTCCGACCGCCGCGAGGTCGAACTCGTCCTGCCCAACGACGGTGACGCGATGAGCCTCGTGTCGTGGCTCTACGACCGCGCGTCCGTCTCGGACGTGACGTATCGCGACGACGAGGTGAGAATCGAGTTCTCGGCGACAGATTCCGTGGCCGAGCGTGCGAGCTCGAAGGCCGAGTCGCTCGGAGTCGTACGCTGAGACCGTGAATCCCCCGCCCATCTTCCAGCGGCCACGCTTCAGAGATATCGGCGGTACTCGCAGGCCGAACAGACGAGTTCGCTCTCGCGGCGCAGGAGGACCCCGCGCCCGCACTCCGGACACTGCCCGACCGGCATCGCGCCGGTTCGCTTCCCGGTCGCGACGACCGCTCGGCGGAGCCACCTGACTTCGGCTTCGAGTCGCTCGGTCCGTCGCTCCAGTTCGCGCACTCGGTCTACTCGCCGTCGGGCCGGACGCTCTCTGACGCGTTCGTTCGTCATGATACTCTCACCCTCTCGTTACGCGCTCGGCGGTCCTAACAGTTCCCACAACTGCAATTTATCGGGGAGGTCGCGGACGGCGTTCGGACCGAACGGACTGGGACGATAGCCCGGGAGAGCCAACACGGGACGCTGGGACATCAGACCCCTCTCTCGCCCATTCGAAGAAAAGACTTTGCCGCGGGTCGGCGTATCTTCCGCGAACGAGGCACCGATGACCGACGACGAACTGCTCGAACTCGACGGGTCGGCGGGCGGCGGCCAACTGCTCCGGACCGCGCTCGCGCTGTCGATGGTGACCGACCGGCCGTTTCGGATGGAGAGCGTCAGGGGCGACCGGCCGACGCCGGGTCTCAAGCCCCAGCACCTCGCGGCGGTCAGGGCCGCGGCCGAGGTCTGCGACGCAACGGTCGATGGCGCGGAACTGGGGTCCGAGCAACTGGAGTTCCGGCCGGGGACGCCTACCGGCGGGCGAGTCGAAATCGACGTCGGAACCGCAGGGAGCGTGGCCCTGTTGTTCGACGCGCTCCTGCCGGTCGCGCCCCGACTCGACCGACCGCTCTCGGTCACCGCGACCGGCGGGACCGACGTGAAGTGGTCGCCGACGATGGCCTACTACAGGCGGGTGAAACTCCCGCTCGTCCGGCGGGCGGGCGTCTTCGCGGCGGTGGACTGCCATCGGTCCGGGTTCTACCCGGTCGGCGGCGGTCGGGCGACCCTGTGGCTCGCCCCCTCCTCGCTGTCCGCGCTCGACCTGACCGACCGCGGGTCGCTCGAAGGCGTGCGCGTCCACTCGAAAGCGTCGGCCGACCTCGCGGAGGGGGAGGTGGCCGAGCGACAGGCGACGACCGCCGCCGAGCGCCTGCGGGAAGAGTTGCACGACGAGGTGTCGGTCACCGAGCGGACGGTCTCGACGGTCGAGTCCGACTCCCCGGGGTCGGCGCTCGCGGTGGCGCTCGACTACGAGGAGACGACCGCGGGGTTCGACGCCCTCGGCGAGCGCGGGAAACCGGCCGAGGAGGTGGGTTCGGAAGCGGCCGAGTCGGCGCTGGCGTTCTACTGGGACGACCGAGGCTGCGCGGTGGACGCTCACACCGCCGACCAACTCGTCGTCTTCCTCGCGCTAGCGGGCGGGCGAGTGGCGATTCCCGAGGTGTCCGACCACGTCCGAACCGGGGCGGACCTCGTCACCGAGTTCGGGTTCCCGGTCGAAATCGAGGACGGCGACTCGCAGGATTCGCCCGTGCTGACCGCTCCGGGAGCGGAGTAGCCCGGACTGGGTCGTCCGAGGCGGCCTCCCCCGAACCGACTAGCCGCGCGCTTCGCTACGCTCGGCCGGTCCCGACTAGCCGCCGTCACCGTATCCGGTGGTAGTCGTACTGACCGCGGACGTTCTCGTGGAAGTACGTCCCGTGAGAGCGCGCCCCGAGGAACGACTCGTACGTCTCCCGCGAGACGTCGTCGTAGCGATAGACCCCGCCGCTCTGGAACTCGATTTCGAGCGTCTCGTCCTCGTCGTCGTAGCCGATGGACCGGATGGAACTCGACGCGACGGGGCTTCTGGTCTCGGTGACGCACTCCAGTCGCTCGTAGGGGACGTAGCCGACGACCCGTTCGCCGTGATAGAGGAGGAGACCTTCGCGGCCCTCGTCGAGTTGGTCGCACTCGATTCGCTCGCCGGACACCGTGATGGCCTTCATGGCGGGCGTACGACCGACCGGCCACTCAAGCCATCGGCCGGTCGAGAGTCCGTTCCGCGAACTGCCACCCACTGCAGGATGCGTCGGTCCTTCGTCCGCGCAGAAGTACGGAACGAGGCGATATACCTACTTCCCTCGGCGACGTATCCGAGCCTATGCCCGAAATCTACGGCGAGTACGAGGGCGACGCCGAGACGCAGTACGTCGCCTGCGTCGTCTGCGGCGACCTCCTCGACCTGTTCGACCCGCACCCGATGTTCCGCGACGAGGACGTCTCGGAAGTCGGCGACGTGGTCGCTCGGACCTACCACTTCTGTAGCGACGACTGCCGCCAGCAGTGGCGGCGCAAGCGAGACGCCGGAGAATGAGAACGCGGGCGACCGGGTAACGAAACGGCGAACGAAGTCGGTTTTTAGGCGATGCGTCGCCGTACGCCGCTGGTGATTCGCTTGCGGTTGTAGACGACTTCGCCGAACAGCCATCCGACGAGCAGGAGTCCGGCGACCACGGCACCGACGAAGTCCCACGGACCCATCCAGACCGGACGGACCCACGGCGCTATCTTCGACCACTGGTTGGCGAACTCAGCGACGGGTTCGCTGATGGGCGTCCCGGCGAACGCGGCCGAGAGCCACTGCGAGAAGGTCAGTTTCTCGCCGGTGCCGGGAGTGAGACCTGCGCTTCCGGTGAGCGGGTACTTCCCCTCGGCGTTCTGGTCGGCGATTGTCGGTCCGCCCGCTTCGTCACCGTAGGTGATGCGTTCGGCGTCGTAGGGTGCCCACGGCGCGTAGAACTCCCAGACGATTTCGCCCTGCGAATTCACCTCGACGACGCGGTGGTTGTTCGAGTCCACGATAAGGGTGTTCCCGTTCGGCAAGCGGTCGGCGTCCCGCGGCCAGTTGAAACTCTGGCGGGACCCGACTTCCCACGTGCGCTTCCAGTCACCGCCCCGCTTGGCGTACTCGACGACTCGGTCACCGTGACTGTCGGCGACGAGGATGGTCGGGGTCCCGTTCTGACTCTCCAAGTAGGTCGGGTTGTGCTGTTCGTTCATCACCTCGTAGTTGTTGTCGCTCCCGAGGCGCATGTCGATGTTCTTCGTGGAGCGGTTGACGACCATGACTTGGTCCATGTTCCGGGGCGACATGAGATACTGACCCTCGGCTATCTTGTCCACGTCGTTGACGTGGGTCCAGTCGTCACCGCTGCCGTCTTCGGAGGCGTACTGGCCGCCCTGACTCTTGGCCCAGTCGGTGTGGTTGCGGAACTGCCACTCCCAGACGGTCTCGTCTTTACTGCGGTCGTAGATGAAGATGCGGTCCTCGTTGACCTGTTTCTCGGTGTTGTAGTTGCGCATGTTGGCGACGAGGAGTTGGTCGCCGTTGATGAGGTCCGCGTCGTGGGTGTCGTGAATATCGTCGAACCGCTCGCGCCAGACGATTTCGTCGGTCTGCGGGTTGTACTCGTAGATGGTGGTGCCACCCCTTCGAGTCCCGCTGACGAGGAGGTTACTCCCGTTGACGGGGTCCACGTCGTAGAACCACGTCACGTCGAGGTCGGAACCCTCGTGAATCCACTTCACGTTACCGCGAGGCCCGACGCCGACGAGGCGTGCGGGTTTCTTCCCGTTGGCCGTCCCCTTGAACTTGAACCCCTGAATCGAGATGACCGTCGTACCCTCGGCCGGGGACTCGATGGTCCCCCGCTGGAGGTCCGTATCGGAGGGTTCGTACGTGAGGGCGGAGACTGCGGAGGGGGCAAGCAGCGACACGATGACCAGCAACACCACGGCGCGGACTACCCACGGCCGTGAGAGTCGCGTCTTCCACTCGTTCAGCATACACCCGGTTACATCCAGCCGAGATATATGGGTTTTGTCCTCTTTCCGTCAGGCGGGGTCGGTAAACTAACCCGTCCCTTCGAACTGTCGGGCGCTCACGGAACCGGGAGGCGACCCTGAAACGGTGCCACCGGCAATTCCTTGGTATCACAGGACGAACCGCACAGGCATGGAGTTCACCGTGATTCAGGGCGACATCGCCGAACAGCAGGCGGACGTGCTGGTCAACGCCGCGGGGACGAGTCTCCGGATGGGGAGCGGTGTAGCGGGCGCGCTCCGCCGGAGAGCGGGCGAGAAAATCGACGAGGCGGCCAGAGCGAAGGGTCCGATAGACCTCGGGGACGTAGCCGTCACCGACGCCTACGGGTTAGACGCCGACTACGTGGTCCACGCGGCGGCCATGCCCCACTACGGCGACGGACTGGCGACCGCCGAGAGCATCCGCGAGGCCACCCGCAACAGCCTCGAAGCGGCCGACGAACGCGGTGCGGAGTCGCTCGTGATACCGGCGCTCGGGTGCGGCGTCGCCGGATTCGAACTCCGGGACGGCGCGCAAATCATCTGTGAGGAACTCGCGGCGTTCGAACCCGACTCGCTGACGGACGTGCGGTTCGTCGCGTACGCCGACGAGGAGTTCGAGACGGTCCGTGCCGTCGCTGACGACGTAACAGCGGGTTCACGGGCGTAGTTCGACAGTGTATGCCACCTGTTTTTTAAGCGTGGAGCGTAACATCAGATTGACGAGATACCGGTATGAGTTCGACGCGTTTGGCAATCGACGTGGAACCGATAGGTAGCGTCGGTCCGGTGACCCGAACCGGTCTCGCGTTACCGAGGCGTCGTCCGGAGTTGCCCGAGAAAGGCGGAGGGCCGCGTTCTCAATCGGCGAGTCGGCGAGAAGTCCCCGATAGCAACGTGGCGGAAGACGTTTCTACGACGGTCGCCGAACGAGCGGACAATCCGAACTGGGTCCCGCCGCGGACCGCCGAGCCACGCGGATTCGGCGACGCCAGTCGGGAGCGTCGCCGGTCCAAACAGACCCGAACACGAATATGAGCGAACAGTTACGCGAAGAGAAACGGAAGATAGAAGAGCTACACGAGGTCGCCTCCGAGATGGAGGCCTGCCACGACAAGGAGGAGGTGTATCGTCTGGGCGTGGACGCCGCAGAGGGGATTCTGGAGTTCGACATCTGCGGTATCGACGTGGCGGAGAACGGCCTCCTCGTCCCCCAAGCGACCTCGACGGAGATGCCGAACGACGGCTACGACGCGCTCGGGGCCGACGAGGGACTCGCGGGTCGCACGTATCAGAACGGGAAGTCGTTCCTGATTTCAGACGTGCGCACGATGGAGGAAGCCGAACCGATTCAAAACCAGTACCGGTCCATCCTCAGCGTCCCGCTGGGCGACTACGGCGTGTTTCAGGCCGGGTCGCGAGAGACCAACGCGTTCGACGAGGACGACCTCGAACTCGCGGAACTGCTGACGAGCCACGTCACGGAGGTCATCTCCCGAATCGACTCCCAGTCGGCGCTCCGCGAGAGCGAGGAGAAGTACCGAACGCTCGTGGAGGGGAGCCACGACGCCATCTTCATCCACAGCGAGGAGACGTTCCAGTTCGTCAACGACCGCGTCGGCGAACTCACGGGGTACAGCCGCGAGGAGTTGCTGGGAACGTCGATATGGGAAGTCGTCCACGAGGAGGACCGCGAGCGCGTCAAGGCACTCGTCGAGGAACGGGATACCGACGACGAGAGCAACCACTACCAGTTGCGCATCCGGACGAAGTCGGACGACGTTCGCTACGTCGAACTCAGCGTGCAGGGCATCTCGTACAACGGCGAAGTCGGCCACCTCGGGTCGGCCCGCGACGTGACCCAGCGAAGGAGGCGCAAACAGAAATTGGAGCGCCAGAACGACCGCCTCAAGGAGTTCGCCAGCGTGGTCAGTCACGACCTGCGAAACCCTCTCAACGTCGCGCAAGGACACCTCGAACTCGCCGCCGAGACCGGCGAAGACCACCACTTCGAGAAGACGGAGTCGGCGCTGCACCGGATGGAGTCGCTCATCGAGGACCTGCTCACGCTCGCCCGAGAGGGACAGGCCGTCAGCGATACCGCGCCCGTGGACCTCGAAGCCGTCGTCCGGCGGGCGTGGTCCACCGTCTCGACCGGGGGCGCGACCCTCGACGTGACGGACGAACTGGGCGACGTCGAGGCCGACGACGGCCGTCTCCAAGAACTGTTCGAGAACCTGTTTCGAAACGCAGTGCAACACGGCGGCGACGTAATCGTCCGCGTCGGTGCGTTAGACCGAGGCGAGAGTGACTTCGAAGGGGCGGGCGACGCCGACGCGAAGACCGGTGCGTTCACCGCCAGTGATGGGTTCTACGTCGAGGACGACGGGCCGGGCATCCCGGCCGACAGGCGGGAGAAGGTCTTCGAACACGGCCACACTACGGCCGACGAGGGGTCCGGTCTCGGACTCTCCATCGTCAGTAGCATCGCGGACGCCCACGGGTGGACCGTCTCGGTCGGCGAGAGCGACGAGGGCGGTGCCCGGTTCGAGATTTCGACGGCGTAACGTTATCGGAAACCGCGGACGTCGGAAATCGGCAGGGGACTCGTAGGGAGGTCCGCGGGCGGGTCTGGGTCGTTGTAGGCCGAGGGAGCGACGTCGTTGGGCGAATCGGGGTAGAACAGCGACGCGAGCAGGTGGAGGTGGCGTCGGCCCACGTCGAGTTCGAACTGGCCGCCGCCGTACATCCGAATCCCTCGCTCCTCACAGTGTTCGATGGTATCGAGCACCGACTCGACCGACCCGAACCGCGAGGGTTTGACGTTGAGCCACGACGGTTCGAAGGGGAGGTCGCGCACGCTCTCGACGCCGGTAATCGGGTAGTCCCACGACACCCGGTCGCGGGCCGGTTCGAGCGCGGACTCGGTCTCGTCGGTCCACGCCGGGTCCTCCAGAATCGCGTCGGGGAACGCCTCGACCACCCGACGGTAGAGGGCTGGGTCGGCGCTCCCGGCCACGTCGGCGTCCTCGTAGAGCGCCTTGAAGTCCACCACGCGAACGCCCGCGTCCGCGAGGTCCGACACGAGGTCGTCGGTCCAGTCGTCGTCCGCGTCCAGTTTGAACCCCAGTTCGGGGTCGCGCTCGCGCCAGCGCCGAATCGGGTCCGCGCTGGCCGGGTCGCCGAGGACAGGGCTGGCGACGAAGTTCACTGGGTCGTACTCGCGGTCCAGTTCGGCCCCGAGGTGGGTCTCGGCCTGCCGAAGCGCGAGGTCGAGCGCCGCGCTCTCGAACGCCCACTGCCGGTAGTGACGGAAGTGGTCGTCTACCTCGCGCTCGGCGTCCGGAAAGAGGTCGCGCTCGGCCAGCGACGCGGAGAACGAGTCGAGCGTGAACTCGCCCGCTAGGTCGAACCGGTCCGGAATCGGGTGGCGGTCGGCGTCGTAGGTCACGTCCTCGCCCTTGCCGACCTCGCCGTCACCGTGGAGCGAGACCACGGTCGTGGCCCGCGTGAACTTCTTCGTCTCTCGCTCCCGGCGGTCGTACTCGACGGACTCGACCGAGAGCGGCAGGTCGGCGACTCGCTCGTAGAGGCTCATGCACGGTCAAAGGACTCCGGACCGGAAAATCGTTGGCACCACCGCTGGCGTCTCCTCCGCTGGCGTCCGGACGTGGTGAGACTATCGCGGTGGTCTGTACGCGGACGAACTCCTCGAAATCCGACAGAAGAACCCGCAGACGACGCTTACTCGGTCACCACGGTCACCGGCCCGGTGAAGTTGAGGATGATGGACTGGGTGAGGTCGCCGAACAGCGCCTTCCCCGCGGGCGAACGCTTCTTGCCGGCGATGAAGAGGTGGTCGCAGTCGTACCGTTCGGCGGCGTCGAGAATTTCGGTCTGTTCGTTCCCGAGCGCACCCACCGCCTCCCACGACACGTCGATGCCGTCCAGCGCCTCGCGACCGATGTCGGCGGCGAACGCCTCGGCACCTTCGCGGGCCTTCTCCTCCGAGTAGCCCACCGCGTCGTTGGGAATCGATTCCATCGTCTGGCGCTTCTCCTCGTACTCGTCGTCCGTCGTGACGTGGAGCAACACCAGCGAGGCGTCTACCGCGGCGGCGAGTTCGCCCGCCTCACGCACGAGGGCCTTGGTGGACTCTTCCGCGTCGACGACGGCGAGTGCGCGTTCCATATAAGGGGCATGAAGGGACGGGTAGATAAATAACCCGATTATATAGTAAGTATTAGCACGGGTTCGGGCGTCGGGTCAGCGGTGCGATAGTTGTTCACTACCTATTTAGCGTCGGATGTCGTTAGCGGGTCCGTGCCAGAACGAGAACCGACGCGCCGCGACGTGCTAGAAGCGGCCAGTGCCGCAACGCTCGGCGGGACGCTATCGGCGCTCTCCGCTTCGGACGCGGCGGCCGCCAGAGTCGTCCCGGAGTCGCCCGCGGCGGACGAGGGTATCGAAGTCGAACGCGAACGAGCCACGTCGGTCTTTCCCCAGTCGGTCGCGAGCGGCGGTCCCACTCCGAGCGGCGTCCTGCTCTGGACGCGCATCGACCCCGACGCGGCCGACGGGGAGACGCCGCTGGTCGTCGAGGTGGCCGACGACGAGGAGTTCGAACGGACCGTCTACGAGGGACGGGTCCCGGCGAGCGAGTTCGGGGAGGCGTCCGACTACACGGTGACCGTGGACGTAGACGGCGAGTTAGGTCCAGACGGTCGGTACTTCTACCGCTTCGTCTACGGCGAGGACGCCAGCGAAGTCGGACGGTGTCGCACCCTGCCGACCCCCGACGCGAGTCCCGACTCGGTCGAGTTCGCGGTTGCCTCGTGCAACAACTACCTCCACGGCTACTTCGGCGCATTCGGTCGCATCGCCGAGTCGGAGGTCGATTTCCTCGTCCACCTCGGGGACTTCATCTACGAGTACGCCGGCGACGGACCGGGCGACCGCTCCATCGACCTCCCCAGCGGGCGCGAGAAAGCCGCCGAACTGGCCGACTACAGACACCTCTACCGGACGTACCGCTCGGACGAACTCCTCCAGCGCGCACTCCGGCGACACACCCTGATTCACACGTGGGACGACCACGAAATCGTCAACGACCGATGGTGGAGTTACGAGGCCGACGCCCCGCAGACGAACAGTCATCCCCGCGGCCACGACCCCGAGTTCATGCGCCGGTTGTACGTCGCCGGTATCCGGGCGTACACCGAGTACGTCCCGGTGCGCGCCGAGTACGACCCCTCCGGCGAAGGCGGGCGCGAACTCGCACCCGACGAGATTCGGGAGGGCTTCAGACTCTTTCGGTCGTTCCAGTTCGGGGACCTCGTAGACCTGTTCGTGACCGACGAGCGCCTGTATCGTTCGACGCCGCCGGACACCGACGGTCCCGGTCCGGCGGTCCCCGCCGAAGTCGCGGCGGAGAACCCCGGTCGGACGATGCTCGGTACCGACCAACGGGAGTGGCTCCTCGGCGGGATGACCGACTCCGACGCTCGCTGGAAACTCTGGGCGAACGAGGTACTGGCGGCCGCCTTCCGGTTCGTAGACGGCGACGACGTGACGGTCAACGCCGACGCGTGGGACGGCTACGCGACCGAACGCGAGCGAGTCCTCGCGCACCTCGCGGACGCCGACGTGGACAACGTGGTCGCGCTGACCGGCGACATGCACAGTTACCTCGCGGCCTATCTGCTCGCCGAGTATCGCCTGACTTCGGCCGCGGGCGACCGGTCCGACTCCGAGTCGGGTGACCGGTCTGACGCCGAGACGGGCGAACGTGTAGGCGTGGAGTTCATGGCCCCCGCAGTCAGTAGCGACAATCTCGCGGCAAAGGGGGCGTTCTCGGACTCCTCGACGGAGACCATCGTGGCGGCAGTGGAGGCCCAGAACCCCCACGTTGAGTGGTTCGACAGCAGTCACTGGGGGTACGCGGTCGTGGAAGTCGAGCGTGACCAGTTGGTCTACTCGGCCTACGCCGTGGACCGGGGCGTAGACTCGGCCGACGCGCGCGAACGCCTCTTGCGCCGGTATCGAGTTCCGGCCGGAACCCACGAGATGGAGCGCGTGGAGACCGACGAAACGAGCGACATCGACGAAGCGTAACTGACGGACCCGAAACGTAAGCCGGGTGAAAGAAACGGACTCGGCGAAACGTGAAACGTGACCGAGGATTTTTAGGGGGTGGCTGAGTTTACTCGTACAGTTCAGGGGGCCGCCAAGCTATGTCCACGCATCCGAGGTTCCGTTCGCTCACCGGCGCGACCGGCCTCGACGTCATCGACCCGATAGAGACGCGGCACTTCTCGTTGTCCACGGACTCGCCGGTGAGTCCGTCCGAGACCGACCCCGACGAGTTCGCGTTCCCCGTCGCGACCGCCTGCCGGATTCGGACCGGGCGGCTCTCGTTCTCCTACGCGGTTCCGATGGACGTTCGGACGCCCGAGGGCGACCACCGTTCCTCCATCGACCTCCCGATGACGACCGAGTTCCCGGCGGACGAGTACCTGCTGGAACTTCACTCGCCGATAAAAATCTACCTCCGAGTGGACGGCGCGATGAGTATCGACGCCACCGACGACGGCGTGGTCATCGAGTTCGGCGACGAGGTGACCGTGACGGTCGGCGCGCGGTCCTACCACAGTTCCCCCGCCGCGACGATTACCGTTCCGGACGACCCGGAGGCGATGATGGAGGCGGTGTCGGCGTTCCCCTCCGCACTCAAGACGACCTCGCCCGAGCGCGCGTGGCCGACTCTGCGGGGACACCCGCCGCGGGTCGAGCGCGGAGACGAACTGGTGATACCTGACGAGTTGGACGTGCCGGAAACCGGCATCACGATTTCCGTCCCGCCGGAGTACGGGTACGTCTACACCGTCGCACCGCTGGCCTACTATCTCGGCGCGGAGGTCCTCCCCGGCGAGACGGCGAGTCTCACGGCCGACTCCGAAGAGATTCGACACCTCGGCGACGACGTGGCGTCGGTCGGCGAATCGGTCGAGGAGATACTCAAGCGCGTCTTACTGCTGGACTGCGTGACCAGAACCGAGGGGTTGTATCCGGACGACCTCCACGAGCGCGACGTGCTGGAGACCCACACGGACCTCGACTTCGCCGCGCTGTACGACGCCCCGCCCGCCGACCGCCTCGGGGCGTACCTCGCGGTGTCCGACGAGGCGATGGCGGCCATCGACTCGCCGTGGCATCGCATCACACACGTCGAGGAAGACCCCGGCCCGGACCCGGTCGAACTCCTGCCGTACGTCGTCAACGACCTGTCGCTGGTCCGCGTGAAGCAGTCCAGCGACGACCAGTGGTCGCCGACGGAGTCCCAGCGACAGACCGGCGAGGCGTTGGAATCGTTCGTCCGGAGTCCGACACCGGCGGACGGCGAGGGGGACTTCCTGCGGTCCGCGAGTCTCCGTCGTTCGGTTCGCCGCAACGACGGGATGGAGGCTTCTGAATCCCCTCGCGAAAACGAGAACACCGCCCGCGGCGTGCCCGGCGAAGGCGGTTACATGCCGCTCCCGGACGTGGACGCGCTCGAACAGGCGTGGATAGGCGACCGCACGCCGGTCGAGGGGACGAAGTTGCTGAAGGAAGCCTTCGAACACGACACGCCCGACTCCGAAGACGGGAGCGTCGAGATAACGGTGGTCTGTAACGACGCGGAGATGCGCGCGGAGTTGGAGTCGGCCGCCGAAATCTACGACGACCGAGACGACCTGCGCGCGGACGTGAGCAGCGAGTTCGACGTCACCACCGACGAACTCCGCGACCTGTTCGCCGAGGAGAGCGACATGTTCCACTTCGTCGGCCACATCGACGGACTGGGATTCCAGTGTTCGGACGGAATCCTCGACGCCGCGACGCTCGACGAGACGAACGCCAAGACGGTCCTTCTGAACGGGTGTCGCTCACACGACCAAGGCGTCGAACTCGTCCGGGCGGGCGCGAGCGCCGCAGTTGTTAGCCTCGGCGACCTGTGGAACGAGGGCGCGGTAGAAGTCGGCGAGACGCTGGCGAAGTTGTTCTTCCATGGTTTCAGCATCGGCCACGCGATGACGATAGTGCGCGAATACACCTCGATTGGGAAAGACTACGTGGTCGTCGGCGACCCCGGTGAGACGCTCACTTATAGCGAAAATATTCTCCCTTGCATGTACCACATCAATCAAGAAACAGGATGTTGTTCTGAGACCAGTGAACTGGCCGTCGAAGCCTATTCATATCCGATACGGAACTGTGGTATCGGTTCTACCTTCCGAACACATCTACCAGAAGTTAGCCACCAACACATTGCAGTCGGAGCAGGGCAGGAATGGGAAACAACACTTGACGGACTTCGAGCAGAGTTTCAGCCAATCTCAGAACCGTTGATTGTCAACGGTGAATTGAAGTGGACCGATACGTGGTTAAATACTTAGGGACCCATTCTTGCATCACCGCTAGCGAGAACTGGTCCGACTTCTGCGAGCAAGAGCATAGCCATCCATAGCGCACCTATTATTCTCGGATTCTCTGCGAGCCAATCTGTTACCTCTGACATTTTCGACATTGCATCTTCACTTCCAACCGCCGTTACTATCTAGTTTTCTATATTTTACCTATAGTAATATACAAATACGAAGGCTGTGAGATGCGATTACAGAATGAAGTCGTTTTGGCGATACTTATTTCCACGGTCTCAGATTGCAGATTCTGACGTGAGTGAATCGAACCGATATCGGAAATTAATCGAAGTCGGAACTGACCCCAGTGTCGTTTCACGACGCAGTTTGGACTGCCGCAAACCGACCTAATTTCCCCGACGCAAATCGCTAGACCGACGCAATAGAATCGTAAATATCGCCGCCTCTGATTTATATATTCTATCATCGGTGGGAAAATTTATAACCCAACGGGTGGAACACGTGATAAACAAAACCATGGCGACGGACGAATACACCTCACGAGGGCCGCCGGACGACGCGCCATCCGAGGACGAATTCACGACGTTTCTTGGTCTCTTGAACGAACTGAAGGCGACCGGCTGTACCCTGCTGGTCGTCGGCGACGCGCCGCGGGAGTTGTTCGCCCGCGCGAGCGCCCAACTCCTCGGCGACTCCGAGGTGCTTCGCCACCGCGTTCTGGCCGTCACCGACGCCACACCGGAGAGTATCGCCGACAGGCTTCCGGACTCGGACGTGACACCGCGTCCGTTGGCCGAGACGACCCGACTGCTGAATCACGCGAGCGCGCCGCGGTCGATTACGGCCGCGGCCGACCCGACGACCGTCCCCGAACTCGCCGGGATTCAGGAGACCTGTATCGCCGACCCAGAACTCCGCGGCCTGCAGTCCGCGCTCGTGGAGGCCATCGAGGCCAGCGCGAACTCGGCCGACGTCCTCTCCCCGGCCGACCTCCGGGTCGGCGTCGATTCGCTCGTTCCGCTCCTCGAACACCACGGCGTGGACGTCGTCCGGCGATGTCTGGAGATGGTCGGCGGCCACGTCCGCGACCACCGCGGGATGGCCCACTACGTGCTCCCGGACGCATACGAGAGCGACCGGGTGCGGTCGCTCGGCGCGCAGACCGACGCCATCATCGAACTCCGGGCGGTGGACCCCGGCGACCAAGGGCACGACGCCCAACAGCGGTGGCACGTCCCCGGTCGGGACATCACGACCGAGTGGACGCCGTTGTAATCCCCACCGCCCGAATCGGTCTGTCGCCCATCGTTCGAGTCCCGTCCGTCGCCCCGCCCGTGGGTCGATTCGTCGCCGCGGTCTTTTCGCCCGCATCGAGTCGGTATCGTCACGTAGCGTGCCGTTCTCGGCGACTCTCCGTCTACGAGGGGAATCTAGCTATCGCTCGGCGGAAGGGTCAGCGTCGCGTCCAAAAAACGAGTAACGGCGGGTCAGGTCAGTTTATCGAGGTCGTATTGTACATCTGGCGACTCGGTCCCGCAGCACCGAACTTCGAGATGTCCACGTTCTGGTACCAGAACCGCTCGTCGGTCTCGTGATAGACCGGCAGGAACACCACGTCCTCCCAGTTGGCCTCCTCTATCTGGATGTACGCCTCGTTGCGCGCCTGCTCGGCCTCGTCGGTCGGTGCGGTGTTGTTCTGCACCTTCTGGTACGCTTGGGTCGCCTGTTTGGCCGCCTGCGTCCCCGACCAGTTGACGTACGAGATGGGCGCGTCCTTCGAGGTGTCGGTCTGTGGCGGGTTGAGCAACTGCAGGAAGTTGTCGGGCGCGGGCCAGTCCATGACCCACCCCAGCGAGTACGCCTGCAGGTTCCCCTCACGGCCCCGCTGGAGCAGCGTCGAGAACGGCGCGCTCTCGATGTTCATCGAGATGTGCGCGCTGGCCAACTGGTCGCGCAGGAGTTGAGCCGTCTGGTTCCACGTGTCCGACCCGGAGTAGATGGTGAAGGTGAACTCGTACTGGTTGTTCGGGCCGTAGCCCGCGTCCTCCATCACCTGCCGGGCCTGCTGAATCTGGGTCTGGTTGTAGCCGTACGGGTAGTTCTGCTCGGCGTGTTGGGTGTAGGCGTCCGGGCCGCCGGGGTAGATGTTCGGCGGTGTGAAGTGGTACGCGGCCTGCCCGCGGCCTTTGAATATCTGCTCGATGACCTGCTGTTGATTCATGACGTACGCCGCGGCCTGTCGCGCGGGTTTGTCGACCTGGGCCGTGTTGAACCCGATGTAGAAGGCGTTGATGGTGGCGACGCCGAGATAGTTCACCGTCGCGCCGTTCCGGACCGGTCCGTACGTACCGGTCTCGCGCCCCTTGTCGTCGGTGTTCTCCACGGTGACCTTGTTGGGGTCGTAGAACGGCGTCGGAATCGGGAAGTAGTCCGCGTTCCGATTCATCGCGTAGGTGTAGATGGCGTTGTCGTCCTCGATGATGCGCCAGTTGACGGCCTCGACCTGCGCGGTCTGTCCGTGGTAGTTCGGGAACCGCGAGACCTCGGCTTGGTCGTTGGACTGCCACGTCTCAAACTGGAACGGACCGGCCCCGACCGGGTTCTCGGTGGCGAACGTCTGATACTGCATCTCGCCGTCGTACCCCTGAATGTCACCGACGACGCCCTCCGGGAGCGCCGCGAACGACGTGTACGCCAGTATCGGAAGCGTGGCGTGGAACGGTTCCTCGAGCGACACCCGGAGCGTGTAGTCGTCTACCGCTTCGACCGCGAGCGTCCCCGGCTTGTAGTTGCCCTCGCTGTCGGTCTCGTGCTGGACGCCGATGGAATCGAGGATGAAGTACGCTCGTCGGGAGTTGTCCGAGGCGGCCAATCGCTCCCACGAGTAGATGAAGTCCTGCGCCGTGACCTCGCCGAAGTCCCCGTGGAACTGCGCGCCCTGTTTGAGGTTGAACGTGTAGGTCGTGAAGTCGTCGGACCGCTCGTACCCCTTCGCGAGTTGCGTCTGGACCTCTATCGCTCCGTCGGGATAGTTCATCAGCGCGTCGAACATCTGCTGGATGACTCGTCCGGAGGCGGTGTCCGTCGCCTTGATGGGGTCGAGCGTACTCATCGTGCCGGTGTTGATGAGGTTGAGCGTCCCACTAGCGCCACCGTCCCCGTCTTCCTGCGTGGTCGTCTCCTGTCCGGCCGCGGTACCCGTAATTACGCTAGCCGATGCCGCCCCACCGGTCGCTTTGAGGAACGACCGCCGTGACATGTTGGATTTCTCGGACATGCGAATAGATGGACCACGCTATCGCATATGTAGTTAATTATTTATAATGTGGTACGCGACACGTTGGTAAAACGAAGGCTTCTATCGCGTGTTTGACTAGAACCTATCGAATAGAAGAGAGAAGCGCGGAATCGATAGTCAGCGAGCGAGTACGGTCTGCGTACTTCAGAACGAGTTCGGACCGAGTCCCGACAGTCGCACGCTGTCTCGCGACAGTTCGTGCATAACAAAGTGATGCTCGGTCGTCCTCCCGAGAGACCAAGACTCCATGAGACGGAACCGACTAGCCGACGTGCTGTCCGGAGACCGTGGCACGTCACCCACTATCGGCGCGGTACTGCTGGTCGGCATCACGGTCCTGCTGGCGACGGCGGCGGGGAGTCAGTTGTTCGGTCTCGCCGGAAGCCAGCAGGGGACGTTCGCCAGCGCGACGGTCGATTACTCGCCGGGCGAGGACCGCGTGGCGGTGACGTGGTTGGCGACCGCCGGGGCGGAACGACTGAAGGTCGAGATTCTGGTCGGTGACGAGCGACGAGTCGTCGGACTCGACGGCGTGGGAGACCGGGTCGTCGTGGACGGCGACGGCGTGACCGTGAGTTCCGGGTCGGTCGGGCAGTGGAAGTCACCCACGATTTCGGACGGCGACCGCGTGACGGTGACGGTCCTCGCGGTGAAGAACGGCGAGAGCGTCGTCGTCGCCGACCGGAGCGCGACGGTGTGACTCCGCGAGTGAGAGTGGACTCACAACAGAGTGTGGTCCCGTGAACAGGGACTTGGCCGTACGTCACGTACGTCCGACGCATGAGCATCGGGCGTGGGACTCACGGCGAGACCGAGACCGTGTTCGACTGGCTAGTCTTACTTCTCGCGGTCGCTCTCGCTGGAATTCACGTCTACTTGGGCGTCGTCGCCGACGAACGACAGTTCTTCGTCGTCGCCGGGGTGTTCGTCGTGGGCATCCTGCTGTTCTTCACGGAGTACTGGCGCGCGACGGTCTACCTGCTCGCGGCGGTCTACGTCGCGACGCTGGGAGTTCTCTGGCTACTGGGCGGGACGGAGTACGAGCGCGTCGGTCTCGTCACGGGCGCGATAAGCACCGCTTTCCTCGGTCTCGCGGTCTACCTCTTCGTCCGGGAGTCGGGCGCGGAGTGACGACGGCCGCCGTCACTCCACGTACACCGAGTAGGTGATGACGCCGAACCCGGCCGCGGTCAGCGTGCTCTCGATGACGAGGACTGTCGTTCGGTCCACGCCGACTATCTGGTCGGCGATGCCCGCCAAGAACGCGCCGAGCGTGACGACGCCGAATCCGAGCGCGAGCGCCCGGAGCGCGGGCGAGTCGGTACGCCGATAGGCCCGGTACGTGAAGTAGGTGATGAGACCGCCGAGCGTGAGCGTGATGGTCTTGAGCGCCACGACGAGCGACGTGACGCTGACGAGGTCTCCGTTCATGTCTCCTTGCGCACCTCCGACCACATGTCCGCGAGTCGTTCCTCGGCCGTGCGCGAGGGCCGCGAGACCGATACCTCGAACTCCTTGTCCTCGGTCAACGAGAACGACACCTCCTCGAAGTCCAAGTCGTAGCGCGTCGTGTGGTGGCCGTCGCTCCGGACTTCGGTCAGTTCCGAGAGGAGGGACGCCTCGGTCAGCGCGTCGAGTTTCCGGTAGACCGTCGAGAGCGGGATGTCGGTCGCGTCCGAGATTTCGCTCGCTGTCATGGGTTCGTCGAGTTGCTTGACGATGGCCCGGCAGTCCGGGTCGTCGAGGGCATCGAGGATAGCCTGCAGGTCGGGCGCGTCCTCCACGCCCACCGGATTTCGAACCATCTAGTCGAACGTTCCGAAAGCCCGCACATAATTCGTTCGACTTCGGTGACGACAGGCCCGCGGACGCCCATCGAAGGGAGGGAACGCACGACACACCGAACACGTTCGAATCGTCTCCCACCCAGTGGGAATCACCGTCGGCGCTCTTTAAGTAGCCCATCCAAGATGGAACTGTACCAATGACCGACATCGGAGCACCCGGAGACGGTCCGTCTCGACGCGACTTTCTGAAAGCGACCGGCGCTGGCGGGCTGGCCGCCGCGGCGGGATGTACGGCACCGAGCGGACGCGACCAACCGACGACCCGACAGCGAGCCATGCAATCTCAGAACGCGCTCCCCACGACGAGTCCCCCGGAAGTAGTGAACGTGAACGAACAGGGCGGGAAGGTGACCCTCAAGACCCAACCCGCGAAGCACGAGGTCCACCCCCTCGACACCATGGGCGGCCCGGTCGAACTCCCCAAGGTCTGGGCGTTTCAGGCCGACGACCGCGACCCGAGCGTCCCCGGTCCCATCCTGCGGACGACCGAGGGCGAGGACATGGAGGTCACGCTCGACAACACCGGCGGGAAGCGCCCTCACACCGTCCACTTCCACGGCGTCCAGAAGACGTGGAAGAACGACGGCGTGCCCACGACGACGGGAATCACGGTCAAACCGGGCGAGAAGCACACCTACCAGATACCCGCCAACGTCCCCGGCACCCACCTCTACCACTGTCACTTCCAAACGCCGCGCCACATCGAGATGGGGATGTTCGGAATCTTCCGCGTGGACCCCAAGGGGTACGAACCCGCCGACAGGGAGTACTTCATGACGGTCAAGGAGTGGGACTCTTCGCTCTCGCGGATGATGGCGGGCGAGAGCGCGAGTTACAACCCGCGCAAGCGTAACCCGGACGTGTTCACCGTCAACGGCAAGTCCGCGCCCCGGACGCTCCACCCCGAGGACGGGTCGCCGATAATCGTCAAGCAGGGCGAGTCGGTCCGCCTCCACATGGTCAACGGCGGGTACATGTCTCACCCGATGCACATCCACAACCACCGCTTCCAGCGGGTCGAGAAGGACGGCGGGGTCGTCCCGGAGGCCGCGCGCCACGACATGGACGTGACCAACATCGCGCCCGCCGAGCGCCACACCATCGAGTTCACGGCCGACGCCGAACCCGGCATCTACCTGATGCACTGTCACAAGGTCAACCACGTGATGAACGGCCGGAGTTACCCCGGCGGGATGCTCAACGGCGTCGTCTACGAGTCGGCGATGGACACCGACATCTTCGCCCAACTGATGGAGTACGCCGGATACGAGGGATAAGCCATGACGCCACGATGCACGCGACGCGACGTGATGAAGGGTGTCCCCGCGGGGACAGCCGCCGCGGCCGGACTCTCCGGGACTGCTGCCGCCCAGAGCGGCCTGTCGTCGTGGTTCGAGAACGTGTCGAACTACGACGGCGTGGTGGACGAGACCGGGAAATCCGAGGTCACCGTCGAGGTGGGCACGAAGGGGAACAACGGCAACTTCGCGTTCGGCCCGGCCGCCGTTCGGGTGGACCCCGGCACGAAGGTCGTCTGGAAGTGGACCGGCAACGGCGGCAGTCACAACGTGGCCGCCGAAGACGGGTCGTTCAAGAGCGAGATGACCGATAAAAAGGGTCACACCTTCAGCCAGACGTTCGAGGAGACGGGCGTCGTCAAATACGCCTGCGTGCCCCACAAGGCCATGGGCATGAAGGGCGCTATCGTCGTCGGTTCCGAGGCCGCATCGGGGGCCGCCTCGGGTGGCTTCTCGCTGTCGGCGGACGAGTACGCGGTCGGCGGGAGCGTCCTGCTCGGCCTGCTGTCGCCGATAGCGTTCGCGCTGGTCCTGTTCGGGCGCGACCCCGACAGGGACCTTCGAGGACGGTAACTTGGTTCGGTTGTTCGGTCGGCGTTTCTCTCCTCGCTCGTTACAGCGGTCGGAGGACTCACACTTCCACACTGCTCGACTACCGGAGAACGATTCGCGCTACGGGTCCGCGAGGGACGCTACAATCGATTCGACTCGGTCGTCGGAGTGATATCGCACGTCGCCGGTCCGCGAGTCGTACTCGACGATGCCGAACTCCTCCAGTTTCGGGAGGTGAACGTGGTGGAGTTGGGTCCGGGTCGCGTCCGTGGACGCCTCCACGGTGCCGTCTGCCTCGACCGCTAGCCGTGCGAGTTGGGCGGCGAGAACTTCCATGGAAGCGGTGTCGGTATCGCTGTCGGCGAAGTATTCGACTATCTTCCGGCGCTCCTTGTTCCGGAGGACCTTCAGAATGCGGTCGATTTGTCCCGGTTCGTCGTTCATTGTAGCGTGTCCTTTCGCTGATAGGTGATACGATGATAGTCGGTCGGAAGACGGATAAGTCCGCGGTTATTCCAAACTCAGAGGCTCATTATCCAACCTATTATTTCACGCATACAAACGGCAGAGCCTGAGGCTGTTGTAAACAGCGTTCACCCAGTTCCTCACGACAGAGCCACCCAGAGTTAACTCCGAAATCCGTCACGACGTTCAGCGTCTCTCGGTGAAGTCGGGCCACATCTCACTCGAATCCTGCCACGGTGTGGCAGACGTAGCACGCAGTTGACGAGTGGTTGGGACACTACGGACTGCGTGCTACTCTCTCGTTCGGTATCGCGTCCTATGCAGTTTGGGTGACTAAGTGAGTGAAGGGGTTCGACGGAGCGCCGACGGACGAAAGACAGTGGTATAACGGAGTGAGAGTCTACGAGGGACGGAGTTGGTGTGAGAACAGTACGACAATGACGAAGATACGGGAACACCAAATGAAGGTATCTCCGGGGTCCACCCGGTGGTGGTTGGGACACCATGGTCGAGACCGACAGACAAACGCGGGCCGCTAGACTGCTCCAACAACTCGGCCTGAAAGAGTACGAGGCGAAGTGTTTCGTCGTCCTGACGCGGAAAGGGACGGCGACGGCCAAACAGATAAGCGAAATCACGGACGTTCCCCGGACGCGGGTCTACGACGCGATTCGGGTGTCGGAAGCGCAGGGACTGGTCGAAATTCAGCACACGAACCCCCGCCAGTACCGGGCAGTCCCCCTCGAAGAGGCCACCCGGACCCCCGTCGGCAGTACGAGTCCCGCGTGGACGAACTGCAGGGGGTTCTCGACGACATCGAACCGGCGAACGAGAGCGACAGCAAGGTGACCCACGAGGTGTGGTCGCTGTCGGGCACCGAGGGCACCACCAGCCGAATGTTACAACTCCTCGACGACGCCGACGAAGAGGTCATCTTCGCCGTGGGTTCGCCATCCATCGACACCGACAACACCGTGAAGAAACTCGACGACGCCACCGAGCGAGGCCTCGACGTGCTAATCGGGACGGCCGTGCCGGGCCGGAGCGACGAACTCCGAGACGCCATCCCGGACGCGGAGGTGCTCGTGTCCGAACTCGATTGGCTCCACGGCACGGCCGGTGACGACACCGCCATCGGCCGGATGCTGTTGGTGGACGAGAGTACGATTCTCCTGAGTTCGATGAACGAGCAAGCGCGGACCGAACGGGCGATTTTCGGTCGCGGGTTCGAGAACGGACTCGTGGTCATCACGCGACGACTGATGGCGACCGGACTCCTCTCCCGGGACCCCGGGACGTGACTCACCGATTACGAGCGGTTCCGGCGTAGACTCCGCAACCGTTGGATGTGACACTGATTCGATTGCGACCGCGTAGCCCCGCAGACGAGACGATGAGCTATCGATAGCTCTCCGGTCCCTCCGCCGCGAGGTCGCGCAGTCGTGCGATTCGCTCCTCGGTCGGCGGATGCGTCTCCACTTCGACCGGCAGGTCCGCGAGCGGAGCGTCCCCCTCCTCGTCTGCGTCCGCGATACTGTGTGGCAGAAAACAGAGTTCGCGGACGCCGGAGCGAACGCCGGGAGACCCACCGTCGCTCGCTCTCGCGTCGTCGGTCGGCCGCGAGGGAGCGTCGTCTGCCAGCGTCTCCAGCGCACCGGCCATCGCCGCGGGGTCGCCCGCGAGCAGCGCCCCGGCCCGGTCCGCGGCGAACTCCCGGTATCGGGAGAGGCGACCGCTCAGGACGGCCACCGGGAGCGCCAGCAGGCCGAGCGCGACGCCGCCGAACAGGACCGTGAAGGCGACGAACCCGGCGAACGCGAGCAGCGATTCGACACCGAACGGCGGGGCGGCGACCAGCGCGGTACTGACCGCGTACCCACCGACGAGGGCGACGCCGAGGGCGAGCGTCCGGACGGGACCGGAGACCTCCTCGAACAGCGAGTACTCGTCGTTGGCGAGCGCCGGGAGGAACGTCGCCAGCGTCATCACCGCGGCGTCCCGGTTCTGGAGGTGCGCGAGTTCGTGGGCCAGCACGGCGTCGAGTTCGTCGTCGGAGAGCGCGTCGAGCAGGCCGGTCGAGACCGCGACGGTCCCGCCGCGCAGGTCGCCGACCGTGAAACTGTTCGCCGCGTCGGTCTCCGCGACGGCGAGCGTCGGTGGCGTCACGTCGGCGGACTGGGCGAGTCGGCGCAGGCGAGCGTGGAGGTCGGGGTACGCCGATTCGCCGACGGGCCGGGCGTCGGCCGCCGCGAGCGCCTCTCGACGCGTGTACCGGAGTTGTGCCCACGCGAGCGCGAGCGTGACGGGTGCGACGAGCGCGACCCACGCGACGGGCAGTCCGCCGAGCGACTGCCCGGCGGCCGACCGACCGCCGAGCAGCGGGAGGAGCCACGGCCTGAGGAGGTACGCGACGACCGCGACGAACAGCGCGTCGGCGGCCAGCACCAGCGCCAACGTGACCGCGATTCGGTACGTGAGGGCGGAGTTGTCGGGCGGACCGTCGTTCGATGCGGAGTGTCGTGACATGGAGGGCGGACTGGTTGGGGCTATGACGGAGAGGAAGATATATTTGACTGAAAGTTTTCGCATCACTCGTGGCACACGAACGCCGCCGCGCCGCCCTCGCCGCCCTCTGCGTCTTCGCCGTCGCCGTCGCCGCTACCCTCCTGCCCGCCAGCGGATTCGGGAGTCAACCCGCTGGCGTCGGCGTCGGTGGCGGCGGTGCCGACGCATCGCTCGGTGGCGGAGGCGGTCCCGACGCTGACGTGCAGACGACCGCCGAATCGACCCCGCAACCCGACACGACCACGTCGGACGCCGACTCCGGAGACGGTGGTGACACGACGACCGAGACGACGACCACGACGGCGACCACGACCGCCGCCAGCGGCGGCGACACCGGCGGAGGCGGCGACCTCCTCGGTGCGCTCGTGGGCGTCCCGCTGGCGCTGGTCGGCGTCCTCGGTCTCGTCGGGTTCTGGACCGGCGCGCTCTCTCTGAGTCGGGCCGCCGGACCCCTCCCGTTCACCCTCGTCGTCGGCGATACCCCGCTCGGCGAACTAATCGGTGGCATCCCGACCCGGACCATGACGCTGGTCGTCGGTCTCTCGGCGTCGGTCCCCCGTCTGCTGGACGACGCCGCCGCCCTGTCCCGCGAGGTCGGACGGAGCTTCGGGACCGTCCTCTCGGCCGCCGGACGCGGAACCGCAGACGCCCTGCGAATCGGCGCACGGGGACTCGCCGTGACGTTCACCGCGGTTCCACGGGCGCTCGCGGGTCTCGGTGCCGGAGCGGGCGTCCTCACGAGTCTCGGGAACGTCAGCGTGCCGAGTTTCGGCGGGCGGAGTCGAAGCGAAGACAGCGGAAACTCCGGGGGGACACCGAGAGACGGACCCGAGGACACCTCGCCGCCCTCCGTCGAGGAGGCGTGGCGGACGATGCGCGACCGGGTCGCGGTCCGGAACCGGGACGCCCGGACGCCCGGCGAAGTCGCCCGGGCCGCCGCCCGGCGGGGCTACCCCGACGAGGCGGTCCGCCGCCTCACCGAAGCCTTCCGGGAAGTCCGGTACGGCGACCTGCCGCGAGACGACCGGACCGACTCGGCCCGGTCGGCGCTCGACCGACTCCGCGACTACTGGAGGGGTGAGCAGTGATTCCGCGACTCCTCGGCCGAGCGAGCGCCCGAGTCCAGCAACCCCAGACCCTCGCAGTCGTGGGCGGGGTGTCGCTGGCGTTCGCGCTGGGCGTCGCCTTCCTCCCGTGGCTGTTCCCCCCAGGGGTGTTCCGGCCGATTTCGACCGTGGTCGCCTCGCCCATCTCGATTCTGCTGTTCGGCGTCGCCGCGGGACTGCTCGGTGCGAACGCGTTCCGCGAGAGCGCGACGGGCGCGTCCAGCGGGGACAGTGAGTCCGGCCCGCACGCGGTCGGGTTCGACCGCCGAACGCGAGACCGAGTGCCCGAGCGCGGCTACTACGACGAACATCGGACGACCGGAGAGACGGTCGATTCGGTGCTGGGCGCGAACCCCGACGAGACCGACGACCTCTACGCGCGACGACGGAACGTGCGCGGTCGAATCCGCGAAACCGCGATTTCCGTGGTCGCCGACGCCGAACGCATCGACTCGGAGACCGCCGCCGACCGAATCTCTGCGGGGTCGTGGACCGATGACCCCCGAGCGGCCGCCTTTCTCGGCGGCCGACACCTCGCGCCGCTCCGGACCCGCATCCGGGACTGGGCCAGCGGCGAGCGGTTCGAGCGATGGGCGACTCGCGCCGTCGCCGAGATAGAGACCATCGAAGGCGGTGAAGCGAGCGGGCCAAATATCGACGCCGGGTCTCGCGGTTCGACGACTGCGAGCGGCGACGTCCGCGAGCGGAACCGCGACGCACGACTGGAGGTGGCCGAGCGATGAGTGAAACGGCCCTCGTCGCAGTCCTCATGATGGGCCTCCTCGGAGGCATCTACGTCGCGGCGTTCCGCGTCGCCAACAACAAATCCGAGCGAGAGGAGCGCCGAGCGACGGACGCGGAGACGACCACCGACGACGACACGGCGGACGGCGACGCCGACGAAGTGTCGGCTGCCGGCGGCGAAGACGAACCAACTGACGGTCTTCCGCCCGCCACTAGAATCGGCCCGCAGTGGGACCCGGGCACCACCGTCGCCCTGCTCGCGGGAGCGGGCGGCATCCTCACGAAGAACACGACCGTGTTCCTCGCCGGGGTCGTGGGGTTCGCCTACGCCGCCTACCGGTACGGCACTCGGCCGCCCGACCTCGACGTGTCGGTCGAGCGCGCCATCGCCGAACGGTCGCCCCTGCCGAGCAGCGACGTGGAAATCGCCCTGACGGTGCGAAACGAGGGCGACGAACCGATTTCGGACCTCCGAATCGTGGACGGGGTGCCAGAGCGACTCGGCGTCGTCTCGGGGTCGCCGCGCCACTGCACCAGCCTCCGCCCCGGCGAGGAGGCGACGTTCACCTACGAGGTCCGTGCGCGCCGCGGCACCCACGAGTTCGGCCGGACCGGTCTCGTGGCGCGGAACGTCAGCGGGAGCGCCGAGCGCCGGACCGAGCGGAACGCTCGCGCGCCGGGCGATGCGGCCGACGCCGCGACGACGATTACCTGCGAGACCCGCGCCGACGACGTTCCGCTCCCGGCCGACACCTCGTCCCATCCGGGGCAGGTCACGACCGACTCGGGCGGCGAGGGCGTGGAGTTCTACGCCACGCGCGAGTACCAGTCGTCGGACCCGATGAGCCGAATCGACTGGAAGCGGTACGCCAAGAGCCGCGAACTGACCACTGTCGATTTCCGCGAGACGCGGGCCGCGACCGTGATGGTGGTCGTGGACGCCCGGACGCCCGCGCTCGTCGCACGCCGGGCGGGCGAACCCGACGCCGTGGAACTCGGCGAGTACGCCGCCGAACGACTCGCGGAGGCGTTCGTCCGTCGGAACGACCGCGTCGGTCTCGCGATATTCGGGCCGGACGAGCGGTACCTCGCCCCGGCGGGCGGTGACGAGCAGGTCGCCCGGGTCCGGGCGGAACTCGAATCGACCGCGCCGCCGACCGACCACCTCGAAGGCATCTTCTCCGAGAGGCGTCGGAACCGCGCAAACGAGGACCGGTTCGACACACTCCGGAAGCGGATGCCGGACGCGGCCCAAGTCGTCTTCCTGTCGCCGATGGCCGACGACTACGCCGTCGACGTCGCCGAGCGATTCCGGGCGTACGGCCACGCAGTGACGGTCGTCAGCCCGGACGTGACGGGGTCGGGGACGGTGGGCGGAGCCATCGACCGAATCGAACGCGACGAACGACTTACCGCGCTACGGGGGAGCGTGCGAGTCGTCGATTGGTCGCCCGACGAACCGATTCGTACCGCCGTGTCCGCCGCGACCGCGAGGTGGTCCGGATGACGCGGCGCGAGTGGGCCGAGGACGCCGAGACCGGACTGCTCCCGGAGATTCGGGCCACGCCGTTCAGCGGGACGCTCGCCGTGCTGGTCGCGGTTCTGGCGGGACTCGCGCTCGGGGCCGCCGACGGGAGTCTCAGGTCGGTCCTCGGAACTGCGGCCGGGGCTATCGTTGCCTCGCTCGGGGTCCGGGCCGCGCAGTCGGAGACGAACGCGCGGCGGGCGGTCGGGAGCGTCTGCATCGTCGCGGGTGCGGCCGGGTTCGCGGGCGTCGCACTGCTCGGCGGCGGCGCGGTCGCCCCGCTGGTCGGCGCGGCGGTCGCCGCGGTCACTGTCAACGCGACCATCTCGTTCGACGAGCGAGTCGAGCGGCCCGCCGTCAGGGCCGTCTGGCGCTCGGCGACGGTACTGGCGGTCGGGGCCGTTCTCGGAGTCCTGCTCTACACGGGCGTGTTCGTCGCCCTGTTCCGCGTCGGGACCGACGCCGTCCCGGTCGTCGCGTCGAGCGCGCTCGCCCTGTTGGTCGTGCTTCAAATCGAGTTACTACTGGTCGTGGAGTTAGTCCACGTCGCGGTGCCCGTGCTGGACCGGTGGCTCCCCGAGAGCCGGGACCTCCGGGCCGCGACTGTAGAGCGGTTCGGCTTCCGGGCCGAGGACCTGCCGCGGGCCTACTGGGCCGTCTTCGCGCTACAGGTGATTCTGGCGCTCAGTTCGTGGGGGCCGCGCTGGTTCGGGGCGTTTCTCGACTCGCTGTCGGTCTTCGGGGACGCGGTCGCGCTGCTGTTGTTCTCGGGCGTCTTGCACGTTCCGCTGGCAGCACTCATCGGCTTCCTCGTTTCCGTCCTGCTCGCGCGGGGCCTGCAGGCCGTGTTCGTCGCGTGGGCGGGCAGCGACCCGCCGCAGTCGGTGGCCCACGCCGCGGGCGGAATCGTGACGCTCGTCGCGCCTGCCCTGCTCGCGGTCGCGTTCCCGCAGACCGTCGACGCGCTCGCGGGCCTCGCTGGGCCGGACTGGGCGGAGACTGTCGAAGCGGTCGGTCTGACGGCGACGGTCGCCGGAACGATGTCGGCAACGCTGTTCGTGGTCGCCGCCGCCCGCCGCGTCCTCGCCACGGCGGTCGCGCCGTGGGCTATCACCGACTCGGCGAGCGGGTTCGCGGTGTCCGGCGGGGCGCTGTTCGTCGCGTCGCTGGTCGTGGCCGACGGCGGCGGGTCGGCACTGGCGGTGTTCGCCGGCGTCGCCGCGGCGCTGCTGGTCCACGACCTCGGGACCCACGCGGTGGAACTCGGCGCACAGGTCGGGTCCGAAGCCGAGACGCGCGCCGGTGAGGCGACCCACGCGGTCGGGTCGCTGCTGGTCGGCACCGGCGGAGTCGCGTTCGCTGGACTGACCGCGTTCGTCATGGGGTCGGTCCCGCTCACGCCGCCCGCGTGGCGCGCGAGACTCGCGGTGGCGCTCCTGCTGGTCGCGGTGCTGTGCTTCGCGGTGCTGTTCGAGCGGGGGGAGTAGGAGTCTCCCTCCGGAGTCGTCTGGTTCACCTTGACGGTCGGCCGCGTCTTCGATGCGTGATGGAGAAGACGACGTCACGGAAACGCGTTTCGGAGGTCGCCAGTGGCGACGGTACCGGATTCGTGACCTATCTGTCCGCCTCCAGCACCATCACTTTCACCCGCGCCACGGCGTCGAAGTCCCGGAGGCGGTAGACCAGTTCGCGGACCTCGGAGGCCGGACCCTCACAGAAGGCGGTCTCCATGCACCAGTCGCCGCGGTGGACGTGGTTGGTCGCGGTGATGACCTCGCCGAACTCGTGCTGGACCGCGTGGAGGTCGTGAATCACCGCGTCGTGTTCGTAGTCGTAGGCGAGGACGGCCATCACGTCGCCCTCGGCGGATTCGAGTTCGGCGTGAGACTCGACGTACTCGCGCATGGCCTCGCGGACGGCGCGCGAGCGCGAGTCGAGACCCTCGGCCTGCCACGTCTCGTCGAAGGCCGCGAGTACGTCGTCGGGAACGTTGAGGCTGGTTCGCATGTGGGGGAGTGGGTCGTCGGGGCGGTTGGGTATTTCGTTCGCGGCGAGAGGAACGTCGCTCCCGTAGGAGTCTCTCGGCGTATTACGCGAACCCCGATTCGGTAATAACAACCCGTTTACGGGCGGTTCGCCAACGTCCCGACGCAAATGATACCGGGTGACGCAGTCGGGTTGTTCGCCGGGGCCGTCGCGCTCGGCGTGGCGCACGGCATCGAACCGGGCCACGGATGGCCGGTCGCGGCCAGTTACGCCATGGACCAGTCGAACCAGTGGCTCTACGGCTTCGCGGCGAGTTTCCTCCTCGGGTTCGGCCACCTCGTCAGCAGTATCGCCATGGTGGTCGTCTTCTTCTTCGCCAAGCGCCACTTCGAACTCACTCAAATCAACGAGCCAATCGAACTGCTCGGGGTCCAGTTGGGCGGCCCAGTCGGCATCGTCGCCGGAGTGGTTCTCGTCCTGCTCGGGGTTCGGGAGTACTACCACGGCCACAGCCACTCCCACGGCGGAGGCGGCGACGACCATTCGCACGGTCACGACGGAAGCAGTCACGACCACGGTGACCACTCGCACGGCCACGGCGAGTCCGGGCACAGTCACGACGGCCACGTCGCTCACGACGACCAGCGGTATCACGTCGCTGATAACGCAACTGCATACCGGATGGACAAATCCGAGGCTGGTCGAGACGCAGACGACCATTCGCACGACCACGGCCATTCGCACGACCACGACCATCCGGAGCCAGAGGAACCCGGCCTTCTCGGCAGCATCAAACTGGCTATTCCCTTCGTCGGGGGACACAGCCACGGGTCGGCGGACGACGCCGCCGAGCGCGGCCTGTGGGGAATCGCGGGGTTCGCCTTCGTCCTCGGGTTCGCCCACGAGGAGGAGTTCGAGATTATCGCGATGTGCGCCGGGTCGGACTACTGCCTCTCGCTGATGACCGTCTACGCGCTGACGGTCATTCTCGGCATCGTGGCGCTCACGCTCCTGCTCGTCGCAGGCTACCAGCACTACGAGGAGCGCGTCGAGCGGTACACCGACTACCTCCCGGCGTTCTCGGCGGCCGTGCTGATACTGATGGGTCTCGGATTCGTGACGGGACTGTTCTGAGGCGCAGTCCCGTTCTCTCCTGCGTCGGGAGATTGTCGAGTGAAGTCGCCTCTCGCTGCTCGAATCGAGAGGTGACTGAACCGCGACTGGCCGATAGTATTCGTACTGCACTGCTCCAGCGCAGCGATGACGGCCTAGAATCTAGTGAGGGTCAGTCCTTGAACAACTGAGAACCGCACTACACGTACGGCACCGCCGTCAGCGGTTAACTGGCGCTCCGGCGGGCGGCCAGCCGAATCAGATACCAGATGGCGACCCCGGCCAGTAGTCCGACGAGAATCGGCGTCGGTTCCAGTCCGCCGTGACCGGCGTGAAGCGGCAGGAGCGACATGTGGGGACGTACGGTCGGGGCGATAGTCAATATTTCTGTCTCGGTCGGGAGTGGGCGGAGTCGGACTCAACGACGACCGACGTCCTCCTGGAACAGTCACCGCGCTCGCAGACGCGTCGAGAGCCAGCGGACGGTCCGCCAGAGACCCGCGACGGCGAACGCGACGAGCAGGAACGACCACCACGGCGTGCCGGGAACGTGGAGCGGGAGGAACTGCACGAGAGCGAAGTCGAGTCGTCTGAACGTCAACCTTTCCGTAGAAGAGAACGGGCCACTACCGTAGGAACCCGAGCAGTTCGTAGTCGTGGTCCGGCGTGTACCGCCGAAGCGGAAAAGCCGCTTCGAGGTACACGCCTCCTCGGACTACCGCCACCGATAGAGGAGGCGATAGTCCTCGTCCGGCGTGTACCTGCGAAACAGCATGCTGTTAGTGAGGACGCTCACGCTGGAGAACGCCATCGCGCCCGCCGCCAGCACGGGTTGGAGCAGGCCGAGGCTGGCCAGCGGAATCATCGCGGTGTTGTAGCCCAGCGCCCAGAAGAGGTTCTGCTTTATCTTGGCGAGGGTCCCCTCCGAGACGCGGATGGCCTTCAGCACGTCGGCCGGGTCGTCGCGCATCAGCGTCACGTCGGCGGCCTCGATGGCCACGTCGGTCCCCGACCCGATGGCCGCGCCGACGTAGGCCGCGGCCAGCGCGGGCGCGTCGTTCACGCCGTCGCCGACCATCATCGCCTCGCGGCCCGCCGACTGGATGGACTCGACCGCGTCGGCCTTGTCCTCGGGCAGTACCTCCGCGCGGACGTTGTCGGGGTCGATACCGACCTGCTCGGCGACGGCGCGGGCGGTGCGCTCGTTGTCGCCGGTAATCATCATGACCTCGCGGCCCGACTCGCGGAGGTCGGCGACCGCCGCTCTGGCGCTCTCCTTGACGGTGTCGGCGTCCGCCACCACACCGACTAACTCGCCACCGACTGCAACGAGCATTGCGGTCTTGCCCTCGCGTTCGAGGCGCTCCATGGTCTCTTCGGCGCGCGAGACGTCGATGCCCCGGTCCGTCAGCAGTTTCCGGTTGCCGACTAAGACCTCGCCGTGAGAGGTCTCGGCTTCGACGCCGTGACCGGGAACGTTCTCGAAGTCCGTGGGGTCCTCGACAGTGATGCCACGGTCGCGCGCGCCCTCGACGATGGCCTCCGCGAGGGGATGTTCGCTCCCCTTCTCGGCGCTCGCGGCGGCCGAGAGGACGAACTCCTCGTCGGGTTCTTCTCGGGCCACTGCGCCACCGTCCGAAGCGGTATCGACCTCGGCACCGCCGTCCGCCCGAGGACCGAGCGCAACCACGTCGGTCAGGCGCATCTCGCCCTCGGTCAGGGTACCGGTCTTGTCGAAGACCACGGTGTCCACGTCGCGGACGCGTTCGAGGACGTCACCGCCCTTGAACAGCACGCCGTTCTGCGCGCCGATGGAAGTACCGACCATCGTCGCGGCCGGAGTCGCGAGTCCGAGCGCGCAGGGACAGGCGATGAGGACCGCGGAGGCGAACACGACCACCGCGAACTCGAACGTCGAGACGGTTCCCCCGGCCGCTATCGGACCGCCCGCGACGAGTCCCCAGAGCGGGAGCGACTGGACGAACCCGGCCAGCGCCTCGGGGAACAGGAACCAGAGCGTCCCCCACAGCAGGGCGTTCGTGATGACCGCGGGCACGAAGTACGCCGAGATGCGGTCGGCCACCTGCTGAATCTCCGGCTGGCGGCTCTGGGCCTCCTTGACCAACTGGACTATCTGCTGGAGGGCGGTCTCCGACCCGACCTTGGTGGCCTCGACGCGGAGGACGCCGTTCTCGTTGACGGTGGCCCCGACCACCTCGTCGCCGGGCGACTTCTCGACGGGGACCGACTCGCCCGTGACCATCGACTCGTCCACCGCGCTGTCGCCCTCGCGGACGACGCCGTCGGTCGGAATCTTCTCGCCGGGCCGGACGACCATCAGGTCGCCGACGTCCACGTCCTCGACCGGGACGTCCTTCTCCTCGCCGTCCTCGACGATGGTGGCCGTATCGGCCTCCATCTCCAGCAGTTTCCGGAGGGCGTCGCTGGCTTGGCCCTTCGACCGGGCTTCGAGGTAGTTGCCCAGCGTGATGAACACGAGGATGAGCGCGGCGGTGTCGAAGTAGAGGCTCCCCGTGAACCCGAGCAGGACCGCCACGCTGTAGACGTACGCGGTCGAGGACCCGAGCGCGATGAGCACGTCCATGTTCGCGGTCCGGTTCCTGACAACCGCGTTGTACGAGTTCTCGTAGAACTCCTTGCCGAGGAAGAACTGGACGGGCGTCGCCAGACCGAACATGAGCCACTCGAGCGGAACGCCGAGGATGGCGTCGCCCAGCAGGAAGTCGAACAGGTAGTGTTCGAGCAGGAAGAACACCAGCGGGGCCGAGAGGACCGCGCCGAGAATCGTCAGGTTGCGCTGGCGTCGAATCTCGGCGTCGCGAGCGTCCTCGCGTCTGTCGCCCGCGGTCTGGCCGTCCTCGTCGGACTCGTTCTCGCGGATGGGTTCGTAGCCCGCCCGCTCGATGGCGTTGTAGAGGTCCTCCAAGTCGGCGTCGTTGGGGTTGTACCGGACCGTCCCCTCGTCGGTGGCGTAGTTGACCTCGGCGTCCACGACGCCCGGCGTCTCTTCGAGCGCCTCCTCGTTCGCCTCCGAGCAGTTCGCGCAGGACATCCCGGTGATGCCGATGGTCACCTGCTGGGCGACCGGGTCGTAGCCAGCGTCTTCGATGGCCCGGTAAATATCGGCGAGCGAGACGACCTCCGGGTCGTACTCGACGGTGCCCTCGTCGGTGGCGAAGTTGACGTTCGCCGACTCGACGCCCGCCAACTCGCTCAGGGCGTCCTCGACCGTGCCCGAGCAGTTGGCGCAACTCATGCCTCGTACGTCGAGGTGTGCGGTTCGCGCCATAGTTTCCTCCTTGATAGAAGGTAGGGGACCCACGTTAATGCGGTTTGTGCCTTATCAATCGAATGTCTGTGTGTCGTTTGTTTTACTGACTGGAGCAGTTAAGAGCGAGTATCTTAGTTTCAAAACTGTCGGGGAGGGTCGGCTGTTTCGGTGTCAGCGAAATCGAGTGCACGCCCTCGATATCGAGGACGGCGACGCGGGCTGGCCTCCGAAACTCGTCAGGCCCGCACGTCGATGACCTCGTACCGCACGTTCTGTTCGCGGAGCGCGTCGGTGTGAGCGGTGAGTTCGTCCGTCACCGCGACGAGGAGAACGTCGAGACCCTTCGTGGCGGCCTCCCGGACCGCCTCGACGGTCCCGAATCGAACGTCGGGGTCGAGTTCCGCGGTTCGGGCCGCGGCCAGCGCCTCGGTCCCCGCGACCGCGAGCAGGTCGTGGGAAGCGGCGCAGTCGGCGACCACGTCGGACTCGACCGCGTCGCTTCCGCCCTCCCGGACCGCCGGAACCGAAATCGCGGTGACCTTCCCGAGGTCGTAGTCGAGGACGCCCTCGAAGTCGGTGACGCCCACGTCGGTCCCCTCGTCGGCGTCCGTGACCGCAACCGCGGTTGTACTCCCCGACCGACCGGGGGTCGCGTGGAGTGCGCCCTCGCGCATCGACAGCGACACGGCGTCGCCCTCGGACACGTCGGCGGCGGCGATGGCGGTTTCGACTTCGACCCCGCCGACGATGTCGTCCGAAACGTGCCGGACGAACTCCCGGAGTTCGTCGGTCCGGCAGATGAGCCAGTCCACGCCCTGTTTGGTCACTTCGTACCGACCCCGGCCGTGCTTCCGGACGTACTCCTGTTCGACGAGGTCCCGGAGGTAGTTGCTGACCGCCTGCGAAGTGACGCCGATGGCGTCGGCGATTTCGCGCTGACTCACCGCTGGCTGACGTTCCGCGATTTCGGCGAGTATCTGGTACCGCGTGGCGTCTCGCTTGCTGCGAAGCACGTTTCCGTCCTCGCCCTCCGAACGCTCCGACATGGTCCCGGCTTCGGATTGGAAGTGAAAGTATCTTTGCTTTAGTTCCGGTCCATTTTCGCTATCCGCGCCGATATCGGCCGTTCCTGAAACCAGACTTTCCCTAATACAACCAAAATTGTTTTATTCCCAGTCGAGGTTGTATTCGGTGATGGCGAGGATTGCGCTCCCACGAGACGCGAAAGCAGGCCCGACGAAATCCGAGGTTCGGGCCGTGTTACTGGGCAAACTCGACCTGAATCCCGACGACCACTTCGTCGAGGTAGGGTCCTGCACGGGTGCCGTCACCGTCGAGGCGGCGCGACGGGCCGGACGGGTCACTGCCCTCGAACGGAAGGCGGACCGACTCGAAGTCACCCGCGAGAACCTCGCGGCCAACGATATCGAGACCGACGACACCGCGACCGACGACACGTCCGCGACGGTGGAGTTACGCGAGACCGAGGCCCCCGACGGAATCCCCGAGGACGCCGACGCGCTGTTCATCGGCGGGAGTCGGAACTACGAGGCGGTACTCGACCGCGCGGTCGAGACGGGCGTCGAGCGAGTGGTCATGAACGTCTCGCGGTTGGAGGTCGCCGGGCGGGCGGTCGAGGCGTTCCGCGAGCGCGACCTACTGGACGAAGTCGTCCAGTTTCAGGTGAGTCACGGGTACGAACTCGCCGGGGCGACGAGTTTCGACTCGCAGAACCCCGTCTACATGCTCGTCGGCGGCACCGACTCCGGCGAGACGACGCCGGAGACCGAGGAGGTGTCGGCGTGACCCTCTACGGCGTCGGACTCGGACCGGGCGAGGCAGACCTCGTGACGGTCCGGGGCCAGCGCGTCCTCGAGACCGCCGACGTGGTCTACTCGCCGGGGCGACTCTCCCGGACCGTGGCGACCCACCACGTCCCCGAGTCGAAGGTCGGCGACCTCGACTTCCCGATGACACGCGACCCGGAGACGCTGCGGACCGCGTGGAAGGAGGCCGCCGACGAAATCGCCCCTCAAGCGCGGGAGGGCGACGCCGCGTTCGTCACGCTGGGCGACCCCAACGTCTACTCGACGTTCGGCCACCTCCGGCGGACGATGGACGCCTTCCACCCCAACGTGGACCTCGAAATCGTCCCCGGCGTGAGCGCGGTCACCGCGTTCACCACCGCGCTGGACGTGGAAATCGACGCCGGGGCGGGACTCGCGCTGCGGGAGGCGTCCGGCGGCGCGTCCCCGACCGGTCCCGACAGGATGGTGCTGTTCAAGGTGACCGACGCGCCCGCGACCCACGAGGGTCTCGACGCCGCGGGCTACGACGTGACCTACGGCCGCCGCCTCTACATGGAGCAGGGCGAGACGGCCGTGACCGGCGACCCCGAAGAGGTCGCCGAGCGCGACTACTACACCCTCGCCTACGCCGAGAAACGAGGTATCGAGAAGGACCGCGCGACGGCGAAGTTCGACGTGGACGACGGTGCGGAGGCGGGAGAGGACGGCGGAGCAGAGGCCGGAGAGACCGACGGTCCGACTGCGGAGACCGAGGAGGGGTCGGCGTGACCGACTCCCCGAGCGATACGGACGCCAAGACCGCAACCGACCCACAGACCGCCATCGACGCCCAGACCGAGGGCCGGAGGCGGGAACGCGACGACCGCGTCTACGACCACACTGCGGGCGACGTGCAGGAGGGCGTCCCCTTCATCGGCGCGGGACCGGGCGACCCCGGCCTGCTCACGGTGACCGGGAAGGGGCTCGTCGAGGCCGCCGACCTCGTGGTCCACGCGGGGTCGCTGGTCAACAGCGAACTCTTAGAGGAGTACTGCGCCGACGCGGAACTGGTCAACTCGGTCGGCAAGGACCTCGAAGAACTGGTTCCGCTGATGCGGGACGCGTACGAGGAGGGCCGCGACGTGGTGCGACTCCACAGCGGCGACCCCGCTATCTACGGCGCGGCGCTCGAACAGATGGACGCGCTGGAACACGAGGGCGTGCCGACCTACTTCGTGCCGGGCGTCACCTCGGCGTTCGCCGCGAGCGCGACCCTGCGGACCCAACTCACGCTCAACGAGACCGCGAACCACGTCGCGTTCACCCGGCCGCAGGGCAAGACGCTGGACCCCGAGGACGACCACATCTCCGAGTTCGTGGAGATGGGCGACGTGACGACCTGCATCTACCTCGGGACCCACGCGGTCGGCGACACGATGGACCGCCTGCTGGCGGAGGGCCACGACCCCGAGACGCCCGTCACGGTCGTCTACCACGCCTCGTGGCCCGACGAGGAGATTATCGAGGGCACCATCGAGACCATCGGCGAGCGACTCGACGACGCCGGATACCGGGCCTCGGCGATGGTCATCATCGGGCAGGCGGGCACCGGTGCGGGTTACGAGCGGTCGTACCTCTACGGCGACTGGGCGAACCGCGGACCGAACGACGGCGAGACGGAGGCAGACGATTGATATGAGCACTGACAACGATACCAACAGTTCCGACGGAAGCCACTGCAGCACGCCGGATTCGGACGGCGAAGTGGCAGAGGAGATAGCGATAATCAGTTTTGAGCGAAAACTCGACACCGCCGAGGAGATAGTCGAGGGCATCGGCGACCGATACGACACTATCGACATCATCGAGTACCACGGCGACGTGTTCGAGGAGTACTGGGGCGAGTACGACTGCTTCGTCGGGTTGATGGCCAGCGGCATCGCCATGCGCAAGACCGCCCACCTGCTCGACGACAAGTGGGACGACCCCGCCATCTGCGTCGTGGACGAGGAACTGACGTGGGCCATCCCCATCACGGGCGGCCACCACGGCGCGAATCAGGTCGCCGACGACCTCGCCACGATGGGCGCGGTGCCCGCGATGACGACCGCCTCGGAGGCCGCCGACAAGCAGGGCGTCGAGAAGCAGGCCAAGGCGCTGGACGCCCACGTCGTCAACGGCGACTCGACGGTCGCGACCAACCTCGCGGTGCTGGACGACGAACTCGGCCCCGTCGAGCGACTCGACGGGCCGAAGGCGGTCCTCGTTGGCGACGACGTGACGGTCCTCAAGCGTAACGGGGAAGAGGGCGTCGTCCTCGGGACCGGGAGCGTCTCCGGCGCGACCGAAGACCAGTTCGTCTCGGCGTGGGAGCAGGCCCTCGAATCGACCGAGTACGACCTCGGCGACGTGGAGTTCGTCGCCACCGCGACCCGCAAGGAGGACGAGGAGGGCCTGCTCGCGGCGGCCGAGGCGCTGGACCTCGGCGTGGTCGCCTTCGAGAAGGAGACGCTGGAGGAGTTCGAGGGACCCTCCCCGTCCAAGTCCAAGGAACTCATCGGGTGGCCCGGCATCTCCGAGGCATCGGCCATCGCTGGCGGACGCAACCACGAACTCGAAGCCGAGAAGACGCGGTACGACGACGCCGTGACCGTGGCGGTGGGGCGGTAGCATGGCGGGCGACCGAGCGACTGACGACACCGGGGGAGCGACCGACGACGGCGAGGGGACCGGCACCCTCTACGTCGTCGGCATCGGACCCGGCCTGCCCCACGCGATGACCCAAGAGGCGAAGGACGTCATTTCGACCGCCGACTGCGTGGTCGCCTCGAACCTGTATCAGGAGTTCCTGCGGAAGGACGGCACCATTCCCCCGGAGACGGCGACGGACGGCGGAGTCGCGACCAAGTCCGACGGGAGCGAGCAGGAAATCGTCCGCTCCTCGATGGGCCAGCAGGTCGAACTCGCACGCGAGGCGTTCGAGCGCGTCCGCGACGGGCAGGACGTGGCCCACGTCTCGGGCGGCGACCCGAACGTGTACGGCAAGAGCGACCTCGTGTTCACGATGGCCGAGGAGGAGGACGCCACCGACGTTCCCATCGAAATCGTGCCGGGCGTCACGGCGGCGCTCGGCGGAGCGGCCAACCTCGGCGCGCCGCTCAGCAACGACTTCTGCACGGTCTCGCTGTCGGACAAGTGGCGAGGCTGGGACGAAATCGAGGAGAAGCTACGGGCGGCCGCCATCAGCGGCTTCGTCATCGTCCTCTACAACTGCTGGCGCGACTACGAGCGCGCAATCGAGGTCGTCCGCGAGGAGCGGGCCGACCACGTGCCGGTCGGCATCTTCAACGACGCGGGCCGGGGCGAGTCCGGGCGGAACCTCGACGACGAGACCCACACCATCACGACGCTCGGCGAAGCGACCGACCACGACGAGAAGGTCGGCGGAATGGGCACCTCCATCCTCGTCGGCAACCACGAGACGAAGGTGTGGAGCAACGACGACCGAGACTTCCTCGTCACCCCGCGCGGCGGGCGTGACGTAGACGACTTCTGAACCATGAGTACGGATAATACTGAATCGAAGTGTGGCGCATCGACCGGCGAATCGAGTACCGAGACGGAAACGGCCGAATCGAAGTGCGGCGCTAGCGAGGCGCGTAGCGCCTCGAACGCAAGCGGCGAAGCCGCGAGCGCGACCAAGACCGAGACGAGTTCCGAATCGAAGTGCGGCGCGTCGAGCAGTTCGTCGTCTTCGAGTTCGAAGTGCGGTGCGAGTAGCGACGACGACGAGCAGGAGGTCGGTTCGACCGTCGAGGACTTCGACGGCGACCCCGGCCGCCTCGTGGCGGTGGGTCTCGGACCCGGCGAGGCCGAGGGGATGACCACTCGCGCGAAGACCGCGCTCGCGGAGGTCGAGCAAATCGTCGGCTACACGACCTACGTGGACCTCCTGCCCGACGACATCACCGACGACGCCGAGGACATCTACTCGACGCCGATGTGCGGCGAGGTGTCCCGGACCGAGGAAGCCATCGACCGGGCGCTGGCGGGCAACGACGTGGCCATCATCGGGAGCGGCGACCCCAACGTCTACGCGCTGGCGGGCCTCGCGCTCGAAATCCTCGAATCCAAGGGCGGGACGGCCTCGATGGTCGATTTCGAGGTCGTGCCCGGCGTCCCGGCCGCCCAGTCGTGCGCGGCGCGGGTCGGCGCGCCGCTGGTCAACGACACCGTGAGCATCAGCCTCTCGGACCACCTCACCGACATGCCGACCATCGAGTCGCGGCTTCACGCCACCGCGAAGGAGGGGTTCACCATCGCCATCTACAACCCGTGGAGTCGCAAGCGCCGGGAGAACTTCGAGAAGTGCTGCGAGATTCTGCTGGAACACCGCGACGCGGACACCCCTGTCGGCGTCGTCCACGGCGCGGGCAGAGACGACGAGCAGGTCGAAATCACCACGCTCGGCGACCTCCCGGAACTCGGCGAGACCGACCTGATAGACATGACGACCACCCTCCTCGTCGGCAACGAGGAGACGTACGTGTGGGACGACCGGATGGTCACCCCGCGCGGGTACGAGACCAAGTACGACTACTGATGTACAGAGTGACCATCGACACCGACGCGTGCGACGGTATCTTCGCGTGCCTGACCCGCGACGACCGGTTCGCCGAGGGCGAGGACGGTCTCGCGACCATCGAGGCGGACGGGGAGAACGTCCGCCGGGAAGACGGCCGCGTCGTCGCGGAGTTCGACGACGACCGGCGCGCGGACGCCGAGCAGGCCGCCGCGGCCTGTCCCCCGAGCGCGATTCGCGTCGAGACCGTGGGCGAAGCGGGAGGTGGCGGGAATGAGTGACGCCGAGGTCGGCGCGAGCGCGCCCGACGACGTGCTGGCGAGCCACCCGGAACTGGCCTACTTCTGGGGCCGGGTCGCCGGGAACGGCGACGTGACACGGGACGCCGTTGAGGTGAGAACCAGCGACGAGACCGCGGCCCGACGACTGGCCGCTATCGCCGGGGCCGAGCGCGTGGACCACCGCATCTCCGAGCGCGACTACGCGCACGACACCGCCGTCACCCGGACAGAGGACGAGTTCACGGTACAGGTCGTCGGACGCACGCTCGCCGACCGCGCGAGCGCCGCCCTCGGTCTCCCGGTCGAAGACCAACCCGGCGGCTACCGGTTCGGCGCGTTCGCCGACCACGACCGCCAACTGCTCCGGGGACTCTCGGAGGGATGCGGCACCATCTGCCTCAAGAGTTCCAGCGGGACCGTCGGAATCTCGTTCGTCCACGATGACCGGACGCTGGTGGAGACCGTTCGGGGTCTCGTCGAGCGTTCGGAGCCGGACGCCCCCCACCGGCGAGGTGGCCGAAGCCTCGTCGGGGCGGTACTGGTTCGGCGTGGACGACGACGCCGCGGGCCGATTCGGGGAATGGCTCTACGAGGGAACCGAGGAATCGGGGCTGTTCTCGCCGTCCCGGCGGCGGAAACTGCGGAAGAGCCTCGAACGGGCCGAGGGATGAGTCGCGCTAAAGGGACCGCGACGGAGTTCGCGGGCGAGGCCGTCCTGCTGGTCGGCCACGGGTCCCGGCGCGAGAAATCTAACGAGCAGGTTCGCGAACTCGCGGCCGCGCTGGAGGAGCGCATCGGCGTGGCGGTCGATGCGGCGTTCCTCGAACTCGCGGAGCCGTCGATACCGGATGCGATAGACGCCCTCGCGCCCGCCGTCGAGGAGGTGTCGGTCGTCCAGTTGTCGCTGTTCGCCGCCAGTCACGTCAAGAACGACGTGCCGCTGGCGGTGGAGCAGGCCCGCCGGGACCACCCCGAGACGACGTTCGACGTCGGGTCGCACCTCGGGGTCCACCCGGCGCTGCTCGACCTGTTGGACGACCGGGCGGCCGAAGTCGAAGCGGAACTCGGCGTGGACCGCGAGGACGACGACGTGGCGGTCGCGCTCTGCGCCCGCGGGTCCAGCGACCCCGACGCCAACGCCGACGTGCACAAACTCGCTCGCCTGCTCTACGAGGGCCGGGAGTTCTCGTCGGTGGAAGCGACGTTCATCGGCGTCACGGAACCGACGCTCGACGAGACGCTCCACGGCGTCGCCAAGGAGCGACCCGACGCCGTGGTCGCGCTGCCGTACATGCTCGGCGACGGGGTGCTGACCCAGCGGGTCCGCGACTGGACCGACGAGTTCGCCGAGGAGTACCCCTACGTCGACGCCGCGGCGGGCGACCCGCTCGGGACCGACTCGCGCCTGCTCGACGTGCTGGCCGACCGCTGGCAGGAGGCCCGGACCGGCAGCGTGGAGATGTCCTGTGACACCTGCAAGTACAAGGTCGAACTCGACGGCTACGAGGAAGACCAAGGCGGTGCGCGGGCGATGCTCCGGGCGCTGACCCATCAGGAGACCCACGCCGACCGCGAGGACGTGGACGACGACCCGCACGTCCACGACGCGCCGGACAAGCACGTCGCGGTCTGCACGAACCAGACCTGCGCCGCGGACGGGTCGGCCGCCGTGCTGGAACGCCTGCGACAGGAAGTACGCGACTCCGAGGAGGCCGACGCCCGCATCACCCGGTCGTCGTGTCTCGGCCAGTGCGGCGAAGGCCCGATGGTCGCCGTCTACCCCGACGGCGTCTGGTACGGCGGCGTCGGCGAGGACGACGCCGAGCGAATCGTCTCGTCCCACCTCGACAGGGACCGCATCGTGAGCGACATCGTGGACCAGACGCTCTGAAAACGGATTCCGAAACCATTCAACCATGAGCTGTTACGAAATCGAAGCACTACGACTCGGACTGATGAACGTACTGGGAACCGAAGACGAGAGCGCGCGCCGACACGCACAGAAGGAACTGGAGGGCCACCTCGACGGGCCGGTCGGCGCGCTCGCGGCGGCCGAGACGCTGGCCGAAATCGAGCGCCACCTCGACGCCGCGCTGGTGGACCTCGAAGCGGAAATCGCCGAGACCAGCGACGACGCCCCGGAGTACGACTACCTCCGCGGGCGACTGGTCGCGGTCCGTGACGCCGAGCGCGCGGTCCAGCGCCTGACGACGCAGGGCGAGAGCGTACTGGACGGTCTCGGCGAGGCCCACGACGTGCTCCACGAGGCGTTCCCGGTCGAAGACGAATGAGCCTCGACCGAAGCGTCTCGGTCGGTCTGGGCGAGGCGACGGCTCGCGGAAGTCGCCAGCAGTGGCGGCGGTCCAGCGTGACCGCGCTCGGAGACGGTGGCTTCGCTGTCGGGACCGCCGACGGGACCATCCGGTCGCTGGACGCCGACGGACGGGAGCGGTGGCGAGCGCCCGGCGAGGAGATGGCCGTCGCGCTCACCGAGTTCGCGGGCGGTGAGAGGACCGACGGTTCGCGAACCTCGTCGGACCGTCGGTCCGACGGCGGCGTCGCCGTCGGCACCCGGGGCGACCGCGGCCGGATTCGACTGCTCGACGGCGACGGGAGCGAGCGGTGGCGCTACGACACCGCGGACGACCTCGGGGGTCCCGCGAAGGAGAGCCTGTTCTGGTACCCCTTCGTGGTCGATATGGTCGCCGACGGGCCGGTCGAGGGCGACGACGCGTCCGACGGGACCGCAGAGGGCCGACTCTACGTCGCGGCCCGGCGGTACGAGCGCGACGGCGACGAGCGCGTCTGGAACAGCGCCGTGTACGCGTTCGGCCCCGACGGCGGGGTCCGCTGGCGGTACGAGACCGACGCCTCTCCCATCGCGCTCTCGCTCGGCGACCGACAGTCGTCGTCCGACGACGATGACCGCGCGAAGCGTCTCGCGGTGGCTTACAACCGCTGCGGCGGCGACCACGACCGGGGTCTCGTCGTGCTGGACGCCGAGTCCGGTACCCCCGTCTCGGACTGGGACCCGGAGACCGACGGCGAGCGTCGCGTCGGGGACGCGTCGCTCTCCGGCGGCGTCGTCGCGGCGGCGAGTCACGGCGACTACCGTGGGTACGCGCTCGATGCGGAGCGCGCCGAACAGCGGTGGGCCGCGGACCTCGGCGTCGAACGCGAGGTCGGCGAGGAGACGCTGTACGCCTACCCGAACCACGTCCACCTCGCGGACGAGGTCGCGCTGTTCGTCACGGGCAACACCTTCCCCGAGGAGGGCCGCGAGGCCGAGGGACGCCACCCGAACGAACACACCATCGCCGCGCTCGGACGCGAGGGTGGCGAGCGCCTCTGGACGGCCCCCGTCGGCGGGTTCGTCGCGGAGTTGTCGGCATCTGACGGGCGCGTCGCGGTGCCCTGCGCACAGCACTTCCGAGACCGCGACGCCGAGGCCCACGCGCTGCGGGTGTTCGACGCCCGAGAGGGACCCGCCAGAGAAGTCGCTGCGGAGGGCATCGTGACCGCCGCCGCGCTCTCGGGCGACCGCGTCGCCTTCGTCGAGGAGCCAGTGGAGTACCACGACGAGGGCGAGGTTCGCGGGGAGTACCGACTGCGAATCGAAGCGGTCTGAGCAGCAGACTGACCCGTCTGACTCTCCTCGTATCAGTTTTTCCTACCGAGAGGTCCCGCCACGGTCCGCTCGACGCGAAGCCCCCGCTTCTCGGTCGAACTTTCACTTCGCTACCGAACCGAACGATACCGACGTTCGCAGTGCGACGATACTCCTATCCCACGAGTGGCGTGATTCGGAGAGCCAGTGTCCTCGTTCGCTCCACGTCCGCTTCGTACGCTATCGTCGGAGAATCGGCGTTCGATACGCACAGGCCGGTCTCTCGGGGCTTCGAACAGGTAGCAGTCGGCGACCGCTTCGACCGCCCGCACAGCGACGCTGTAGAAATTCCATCGCGGAACGCGCGTTCGACGCCGAATCTTTACCCCCTCTGACCGCCAACCACCGAACATGTCCACGGAGAACTGGCCGCGAGAAATCGGCGACCATCGCGTCAACGACCGCTGGGAGTGCGAGGACTGCGGCGCGGACTTCGACTGCCTCTCGCAGTTCCGCGAGACCGACTGCGAGTAGTTCGACTGCGAAAAGGAGTTGGAAGCGTCCCGCCTTCAGCACCCGTCAGACGGCGACCCGTCGGAGTCAGACGGGCCGACACCCAACCGAGTCGCGTCTGGGCCGAACACGTCGGCGAGTACCTCCGGCACCTCGTCGGGCGTCACTCCCGAGAACCACCGACCGCGGGGCTGGACGGCCACTGCGGTCCCGTCGGCGCTACAGAGACCGAGGCAACTCGTCTCGACGAGGTGGACCCGCGACCAGAGCACGTCGCGCTCTCGGAGCCACGCCGTCGTCGCCTCGAAGACCGAGGGACCGTGAGCGTCCCCACAGCAGGCGTGTTCGGAGTCGCGGGCGTGCGTGCAAACCAGCACATGGTCGGTGAACCCGTTCACACGGACTTCCTCGGTGCGTTCGCGCATCAGTCGGCGTGACGCCCCGCTCCGACCGAGCGAGAATCCACGTCGGGTGACCGCCGGTCGCGGCGGAGCAACCACGCGTGCCCGCTCGCGAGGACTGACCAGAGACCGACCTGACCGAAGACGACGAGACCGCTGAACGAGGCCGCGAGGCCCGCTGGAACCGCACCGTGGGTCGGGTTCGCGGGCGCGAACCCGGCCGACACGGCGAGCAGTGCGAGCGGTACAGCGGCCCCCGCCACCGCGGCCGGGCGACCGGAACGGGATTCGAGTCGCCGATACGCGTATCCGGAGAACGCGCACGTCAGTGCGCCAGCGACCATCATCGCCGCGTACCACGACAGTCGAGCGTCGGCCCCGAGCGTCTGCTCGACGCCCGCGGGTCGCGGAGGCAGGACGAGCCACGGTGCGCCCGAGACGGTGACGAATCCCGCGGCCGCCAGCACGTAGCTCGCGGCGTCCCCGCCCGGAAGACCGGGTTCGAGGAAGTAGTACGCCAGTCCGAACACGGCACCGAGCAGCCCCCCGAAGCAGACACCGGCGGCGACGCTGACCAGTTCGGTGGCGTGTTCCGAGACGGCCGCGTCGGCATGGTCGTGCTCGGCGTGGTCGTGGCCCGCCGTCTCCGCGAACCCCACCATGGGATTGCCGACGAGAGCGACGAACAGCCCGAAGGCGAGTCCCGCGACCAGACCGGCCTTCAGCCCGCGGAGGACGTAGTCCGCGAACATGTCAGTGGCAGGTGATTCCCGCGGCGTGTCGGAAGTTGTGCATCGAATCGTGGAGCATCGGGTCCTGTCCGAACAGGAGCGCGAACCCCACGGCCGCGAGGAGAGCGATTCCGAGCGCCGCCTTCAACGGTGTGAGTTCGACTCGCGCACGTTCGATTCGACCGTAGACGGTGTCGTTTGCAGTCGTCATTGCAAATTCATTTGCTTATTATACAAGTATGTTTGTAAAACTTCCGTCTGCGCTATCGGTCGGTGGCGGCGAGAACTCGCTCGGGCGACAGCGACTCCAAGGGGATTCGCTCGCCGTCCGCGGCCGTAGCTATCTCGCCGACCAGTCCGCGGTCGCTATCGCCCGCGTCCACCACCACGACGTGGGCGTCCCGTTCGGCGAGTCCGCGGGCGGCCCGTCGGGTCGCCTCGGTCGGACTCCCCGACGCCACGTTGGCCCGGCCGTCGGTGACGACCACGACGACGCTCGCCGCCGCGTCGGCCCGCTCGACCACCTCGCCCGCGGTCCGGAGTCCCGCGGGGAGCGGCGTCCGGTCGCCGACCGGCAGGTCCTTGAGGTGGCGGGCGGCGAGGTCGGTGCTGTCGGTCGGCGGGAGCAACACCTCGGCGTCCTCGCCCGCGAACGCGACGAAGGCGACCTCGTCGCGGCGCTCGTAGGCGTCCCGCAGCAGTTCCAGCACGACTCCCTTCGCGGTCCGCATCGCCGACCGCATCGAGACGCTGGCGTCCACCGCGAAGACGACCAGCGCCGACTGCTCGCGCGTCCGGACGGACGTGCGGAGGTCGCGCTCGGCCACCGCGTCCGCGCCGCGACTCGCCGCGGCGCGGACCGACGCGGCGGCGTCCACGGCGTCGCCCGCCTCGGCGCGCTCGGTTCTGACCTGCGCACCCCGGCCTTCGGAACTCGGCGTCGCGGCCGCCCGCGAACCGTCCCCGTTGCGGGTCGCGGTCGAAGTTGCGTCGGCCTCCACACTGTCGATGTCCGGGCGTTCGGCCTCGCCGACGCCGCGACGGGCCTGTCCGGGCACCAGCGGTACTCCCTCCTCGGACTCGTCGAAGCCACCCTCAGAGTCGCCCCCCGACTCCGAGTTCTCGCGGTCCTCGTCTGCGGCGTCAGGCTCGTCGCCGTCTCCGGTCTTCACGTCGGCGGGCGACTCCGCGCCGGGTCGGTCGCCGCGGTGGGAGTCGTCATCGTCGCTCGTCGAGTCCTCGGCGTCCGAGTTCCCCGATTGGGATTCGGGGCTGTCGGAATCCTCGGAGTCCGCCTCGGCGTGAGGACCGGAATCGTCGGCGTTGCCGGAGTCGTCGTTCGGCCCGCCCTCGGTGGCGGAGTCCTCGGCGTCCGAGTCTCCCTGTGGCTCGTCTCCTTCGTCCTCCGCGGCGTCCGCCTCGTCGTCGAAGTGGTCGTCGAGAACGTCGTCGGGGTCGGGCGCGTCCTCGAACGGGCGACTCCGGAGGCGGTGGGGGAGCGCGAGTTCGGCGGCCTCCCGGACGTCGGACTCGACGACCTTCGCCCGCCCGTCGAGCGCCGCGACGGTCCGGGCCGCGCGGGCGACCGAGATGTCCGCGCGGTGGCCCTCGACGCCCGCGTCTCGGCAGAGTTCGGCGATGTCGGCCTTGAACTGTTCGGGGAGGGTCACGCCCCCGAGGGTCTCGCGGGCGTCCGCGAGGCGGTCGGCGAGGTCGGCCGTCTCGTCGGCGAACCCCTCGCGGAGGTCGCCCGTCTCGCCCAGCGCCCGGTCGAGAATCGTCACGCGGTCCTCGATGTCCTCGCACCCGGTGACGGTGGTCTGCAGGGCGAAGCGGTCCTTCAGTTGCGGTCGCAGGTCGCCCTCCTCTGGGTTCATCGTCCCGACCAGCGTGAAGTTCGCGGGGTGGGAGACGCTGACGCCGTCGCGCTCGACGCGGTTGACCCCGGACGCCGCCGCGTCGAGGAGCACGTCCACGAGGTGGTCGTCCAGCAGGTTCACCTCGTCCACGTAGAGGATGCCGCGGTTCGCCCGGGCGAGCAGTCCGGGGTCGAACTCCGCCTCGCCATCGAGCGCGTCGGCCACCGAGAGCGTGCCGACCACGCGCTCGCGGGTCGCGCCCAGCGGGAGGGTCACGAGCGGAACGCCCCGGGTCTCGACCGGCGGGTCGGTCCGTGTCCGGCAGTCCGCGCACTGCGCTCCGGGGTCGTCCGGCGGACACCCGTACGGGCAGTCAGCGACCGCCCGCTGGTCGGGGAGGAGGTCCACCAGCGCCCGTACTGCGGTCGATTTGGCCGTCCCCTTCTCGCCGCAGACCAGTAACCCGCCGAGACCGTCGTCCGTTGCGACCGCGAGCAACGCCCGCTTCAGGCGTTCCTGTCCGACTATCGCCGGAAAGGGGACGGTCGAAGCCTTTTTGGAGCCGCGTAATTCAATCATACTTGTACTACTACAATGGAGGTTTAACAACGTTATGCCAACCATCGGACTCTACACCGCCACCGAGAACGAACTCGGGGCAGTACAGCGGGCCGCCGACAGACTAGAGGGCATCGACCTCGTCGCCCGGTCGGAGAGCGACTTCGACGACGGGACCGACGTGGACGCGTTCGTGGACGAAATCGAAGACGCGACGGCCGCGGTGTTCTGGCTCCACGGCGCGGAAGACAGCATGCCGGGCTACGACCACGCGGTCGAACGATTGCGACAGGCGGGCGTCCCCCTCGTCGTGAAGTCCACCGGTGACGCCTTCGCGTTCGAGGACACCAGCGTGGCCGACGCCGACCGTGACCGGGCCTACGAGTATCTGGAGCGAGGCGGTGCGGTCAACGTCGCCAACCTCTGTCGGTTCCTCGTCGCGGAGTACGCCGGTGGCGACACGGGCGAGGCGTTCGACCCCGAGGACCCGGTCGAACTTCCGACCGAGGGCGTCTACCACCCCGACTACCCCGGCGCGACGTACGACGACCTCCGGGCCGAACTGGACGACGGGAAACCGACCGTGGGCGTCTGGTTCTACGAGTCCCACTGGACCCACGAGAACACCCGGTACGTGGACGCGCTCGTCCGGGAAATCGAATCCGAGGGCGCGAACGCCCTCCCGGTGTTCTGCAACCCGGCGACCGACAGCGACGAGCAGGAGGACGCCGAGTGGGTCACCGACGAGTGGTTCACCGACGGGAACGGGGAACCGGTCGTGGACGCGGTCCTCTCGTCGTTCATGTTCTCGCTGTCGATGGACGAGCGCGGCCGGAGCGCCGCGGACGAGGGCGACGGGGCCGAGGAGGTGTTCCTCGACAGACTCGGCGTCCCCGTCCTCCAGACGGTCACGACGATGCGCTCGCGCTCGCGCTACCAGTCGTCGGACACGGGCGTCATGGGCTTCGAACTCGCGCTCTCGGTCGCCCTGCCGGAGTTCGACGGGAACGTGATTACTCATCCCATCTCGGGCAAGGAGCGCACCGACGACGAGGCCGACATCGGCAGCGCCCCGAAACAGCACTTCCCCATCGAGGACCGGGTCGAACACGCCGTCTCCCTCGCGGTCAACTGGGCCGAGTTGCGCCACACCCCGAACGACGACAAGCGGGTCGCGGTGGTCCTCCACAACTACCCGCCGAGCGACGACGGCATCGGGACGGCGTTCGGACTCGACAGCCCCGAGAGCACGGTCAACCTGCTCGAAGAACTCGACGGGAGAGGGTACGATACGGGCGGCGAGACGCCCGAGAGCGGCCAGAAGCTCGTGGAGAAGCTGACCGCTCAGCTCACGCTGGACGACCGCTGGGTCGCGCCCGAGGACGTGCGCGACCTGAGCGTGGACGTGGTCGATTCCGACCAGTACCGCGACTGGTTCGAGGCCAAGGACGAGCGCTTCCGCGAGAACGTCGTCGAGGAGTGGGGCGACCCGCCCGAGCGACCGTTCGCCATCCCCGGCGTCGAGTTCGGCAACGTCCTCGTCACGGTCCAACCGCCGCGCGGGTTCGGCATGGACCCCTCGAAGGTGTACCACGACTCTGACCTCCAACCGCCCCACGACTACGTGGCGTTCTACTCGTGGCTCCGCGACGAGTTCGAGACCGACGCGGTGGTCCACTTGGGCACTCACGGCAGTCTGGAGTGGCTCCCGGGCAAGACGGTCGGACTGGACGGCGAGAGTGCGCCCGACCAGCTAATCGAGGACATCCCGAACGTCTACCCCTACATCGTCAACAACCCCGGTGAAGGGACGCAGGCCAAGCGCCGGTCGTACGCCGCCATCGTGGACTACCTCACGCCGGTCATGTCCAACGCGGGCACCTACGACGAAATCGGCGAACTCGAAGAACTCGCCCGCCAGTACCGAGAGGCCGGGATGGAGGACGCCCGCGCCGACGACGGCGAGAAGTTGGCCGACGAGATTCGGGCGCTGGTGGACGAGTTGGACCTCGCGGTCGAACTCGGCATCGAGGGGCAGATAGACGAGACGGCCGACGTGCGGGGTCCCGAGGAAGCCGGGACCACGCTCGCCGAGGGCGACGTTGCGGGCGACAAGGTTGACATCGACGAACTGGTCGAGCGCGTCCACGAGTACGTGACCGACGTGAAGACGACCCAGATTCGGCTGGGTCTCCACACCATGGGCGAACCGCCAGCGGACGAGCGACTGGTCGAGTACCTCGTCGCGCTCACCCGTCTCGAAAATCCGGGCGCACCGAGTCTCCGCGAGAGCGTGGCGGGCGTGCTCGGCGTCGAGTACCAGCGGATGCTCGACGAACCGGGCGCGTACGACGACGACCTCGGGATGACCTACGCCGAGGCCGCCGACGAGGTGTACGAGACCAGCCTCGAACTGGTCACGCACCTCGCGGAGAACGACTTCGACGCCGAGTCCATCAACTGGAACCTGCTCGTGGTAGACATCGACCAACTCGGCGACGGGCGCGCGAAGAGCGGCGCACACGACGACCTGCGCGAGGCCCTGAAATACATCTGCGAGGAGGCCGCCCCGCGGGTCGCGGGTGCCGAGGACGAGATTCCTCGGACCGCGGAGGCGCTGTCGGGCGAGTACGTCCCGCCGGGCGGGAGCGGCGCGCCGACCCGCGGCGGGGTGGACCTGCTCCCGACCGCGCGGAACTTCTACACGCTCGACCCGCGGAAGGTGCCCGCGAAGTCGGCGTGGCGCGTCGGGCGGGAAGTCGGAGACGGAGTGGCCGAACGCCACCGCTCCGAAGCGGGCGAGTACCCCGAGGAGGTCGGCGTCGTGGCGTGGGGCACCCCGACGGTCCGGACGCGCGGGGAGACCATCGCGCAGGTCCTCGCGCTGATGGGCGTCGAACCCGAGTGGACCGACGCCGGGCGCGTGGACGACGTGGCTCCGATTCCGCTGGACGAACTCGACCGGCCGCGAATCGACGTGACGACCCGCGTATCGGGACTCTTCCGGGACGCCTTCCCGCAGGCCGCGGGCGTGATTCACGACGCGGTGGACGCCGTGGTCGAGTTGGACGAACCTCACGAGATGAACTACGTGAAGAAGCACGTCGAGGAGGAGGCCGAAGAACTGGCCGAGGAGGGAGTCGAGAACCCCGAGAAGGCCGCCAAACACCGCGTGTTCACCACCCGGCCCGGCGGCTACGGCGCGGGGACGAACAAGGCCGTGGACGAGGGCAACTGGGACGACCGCGCCGACCTCGCGGAGGTGTACAAGCAGTGGGGCGGCTACGCCATGGGGTCGCGCGGCACGGTCTCGGACGCCCACGACGCGTTCGAGCGGCGACTCGGCAACGTCGAGGCCACCGTGAAAATCGAGGACACCGCCGAGCAGGACGAGTTCGACTCCTCGGACTGGTACGCCTTCCACGGCGGATTCATCACGGCTGTCGCGGAGACCGCCGGGGAGGAACCGGCCTCCTACGTCGGCGACTCCAGCGACCCGGACAACGTGGACGTCTACACCAACGAGGAGAAGGTCCGGAAGGCGATGCGCGCCCGGGTTCTGAACCCCGAATGGCTCGACAGCATGGAAGACCACGGCTACAAGGGCGCGGGCGACCTCTCGTCCGCGGTGGACGTGGCCCTCGGGTGGGACGCGACCACGGGCGTCGTCAGCGACACCCTCTGGGAGGACGTCGCCGAGAAGTACGCGTTCGACGAGGAGCGACAGGAGTGGCTCCGGGACGTGAACCCGTGGGCGCTCGACAGCATCACCGACACCCTCTTGGAGGCCATCGAGCGCGGTCTCTGGGACGCCGACGAGGAGACCGCCGACCGCCTGCGGGACCTCAATCTCGACGTGGACGGTGACTTGGAAGCGCGTGCTAGCGAGGCGACTCCCGCGGAGGTGACCGGCGATGACGACTAAGGACGGCGACTTCGAGGAGTACGCCGACCTCGGCGCGACAACGTCGAACGCCATGGAGATAGCCGAGACCAGCATGGACCGGGTGCGGGAACTCGTGCCCGACGAGACGCTGGCCGACCGAGTCCGCCAGAAGTCGGTCCACGCCACGGGTGACCCCGAGTTCCAGCACCTGCTGCGGTTCACGGGCACGGACGAGAGCGAACCCGTCCGCGCGGGAGCGCGGGCCGTCCTCGACGAGCGACCCATCGTGACCGACATCACGATGGTCAAGGAGGGAATCACCGGCCGCGGACACGACTGCGAGGTCCGGAAGGCCATCGGCAACGGCGCGGAACTGGCGGCCGAGACCGGGATGACCCGGACCGCCGCGTCGGTGCTCGAACTCGACAAGCGCGGCGTCTACGACGGCGCCATCGCCACGGTGGGCAACGCGCCGACCGCGGCGCTCGCGCTGGCCGACTGCATCGAAGACGGGACTCGCCCCGCGGTCGTGGTCGCCACCCCTGTCGGCTTCGTGAAGGCCGCCGAGAGCCGCGAACGACTGCGCGAGGTCGCGGCGGACCACGGCGTGCCGGTCGTCACCAACGTCGGTCGGCGCGGCGGGAGCGGTCTCGCGGCCGGACTGACGAACGAGTTGATTCACGTCGCCAGCGACGTGCGGGACGGCGAGGTCGACCTCGGCGAGACCGCCGAGAAGTCGAGCGAACGGCGGCGGGACGACGGAGTAGACCTCGAATGAGCGACGACTACGACCTCGATTCGGGACCAGACCCCGCGTCGTTCGCGGCGGCGGAACCGGAGTCGGCCTCCGAGAGCGCGGACGACGCCGCGCGGTCGTTCCGCGCGGTCGGCATCGGACCGGGGAACCTCGACTACCTGACGCCGCGGGGCGAGCGCGCGATTCGGGAGGCCGACGTGGTCGTCGGCTTCGAGACGGTCGTGGAGTTCGTCGCCGACCGGACCGAGGCCGACCTGCTGACCTGCGGCTACGCCGACGAGGGCGAGACGCTGGAGCGGTTCGCCGAGCGCGTGGCCGACGGCGAGACCGGGACCGCGGTGCTGATGGGCGACCCGAACCACTCGGGCTACCAGTTCGTCGGCAAGGTCGAGCGGGCAATCGACCGTCCGGTCCGCGTAGTTCCGGGCATCTCGTCGCTCCAGATGGCCGCGAGCAGGGCGCGGACGCCGATGGAGGACTCGGCGTTCGTCACCCTCCACAAGAGCGGCGACGTGTCGGCCGACCTCGACCGACTCCGGTCGGCGGCGGGCGAGCGACACCTGCTCGTGCTGCCCCGACCGTTCGACTGGATGCCGGGCGACGTCGCGGCGGACCTGCTCGACGCGGGCGCGTCCGCGTCGCTGGAGGCAATCGTCTGCGAGCGCTTGACCCACGACGACGAGGCGATTACGCGGACGACGCTCGGCGACCTCGCCGAGGAATCGGGCGGGACCGGACGGGAGGACACGCCGTTCTCTGACCTCTCGGTGCTGGTCGTCCGGGCGGACTGAACTCTCGTCGCCCCACCCGAGCTTCCCGATAGGTTACGATTCGGCGGCAACCCGTCGGATTCTGCCTAAAGTTCACACATAGCGAACATCCACAATGTCATATTTTCTCGGAACTTCGGTGCGGGTATGGACGACGCGGAGACCGCAATCGACTCGCTGGAGCAACTCGGTCTGACCGAATACGAGGCGCGGTGCTTCGTGGCGCTCACGCGACTGCCCCACGCGACGGCCAAGGAGGTCGGACAGGTGGCCGACATCCCCCGTTCGCGGGTGTACGAGACGATGGACCGCCTTCAGGAGCGGGGACTGGTGGAGATACAGGAAGGCGAACCCCGGACGTTCCAGAGCGTCTCCATCGACACCGCCGTCCGGGTGCTTCGGAAGGAGTACGACTCGCACTTCGAGACCATGGAGCGGTCGCTCCGTCGCATGGAGCCGATATACAAAGAAGTCCAACAGGCGGTCTGGGCGCTCAGCGACCACGAGCAGGTCACCGAGCGCGTCGTGGACCTCGTCTCCGAGGCGAGCGACGAGATAGTGCTAGTCGTGCTGGACGACGCGCTCCTCGACGACGAACTCCTCGCGTATCTCACGGAGGCAGACGAACGCGGCGTCGCCATCAACGTCGGGACGGTCGTCGATTCCGTCCGGGAGCGCGTCGCGGACGCCGAGTTCGATGCCAGCGTCTTCTCGACCGGGCTAATCGAGTGGTTCCAAGAGATGAGCGGTGCCCCGCGAGTCGGGCGGTTGCTGATGGTGGACCGGGGACCGGTGTTGGTGAGCGCGCTTCACGACGAGCGACTGCCGGGCGTGCCCAACGAGACGGCGGCGTGGAGCGACGGTATCAACCACGGGATGGCGACCTTTACGGAGCGAGTGTTGACGTACGAATTGCAGGAGAACGTCGAGGAGGTCTACTCGCGGGGCAGTTCCGAGTCGGGGGATTCCGAGTCGGGGGATTCCGAGTCGGGGGATTCCGACTGATTTGCCCGGTGTATCACGAGAGGGCTTCGATTCTCTCGGTTGGAGGACCGACCCCGTCAGAGCGCGCCGTGTCCGTCGGTCGCTACCGGACGCCGGGCCTGCGCGAGCGAGGCTTCGAACGAGGCGGGACCGTCGTCGGTCGCCAGAATTCGTTGCTTCTCGACCTCGGCCCGAATCGCCCGGGTGATTCGGGGATGCGCGCCGAGGGGGTCGGCGTACTCGACGCCGCCGCGGTCGAGTTCGAGTTTGGCGGGAATCCGCTCGTCGGTCGCCTCGCTGCGGTGGACGAACAGCGGGACCGCCACCGCGCGGTCGTTCGAGACGTTGTAGCGGGCGCACTCGACGGCGGGGTTCTGGACGAGGAAACTGGTAACGACTTCGCCGTAGTCGGACTGCTCGCGGAGTCGAGCGGCGTGGTACTCCGCGGTCTGTCGCTGATAGGGCAGCGAACTGCTCCCGAAGGCGACGAGGACGAGGGTGGCGTCCTCGCCGGGCGTGACGCGGGCGGCGGCCCGCTCCGCGAGGACGCCGGTGGTCGCCGAACTCCGGCCGACCGGTTCGCAGTACCGGGCGTCACACGGGAGATACGAGAGCGCCGCGGGAACGTCGTCGGTCGTCTCGTGAGTGTGGGCGGCCCGCATCGGGACGACGTAGGCCGCGTCGGCCGCGACCGATTCGAGAGTGTCGCGCAGGTCACGAATCGGTTCCGAACCGTAGAAACCGGTGTGAACTGCGTCCGTTACCGCTCGGTCGCGGAGACGGCGGGCGTGCGTTCGGAGTACCTCGCGTGCGTCCGGGGTGTCCGTGCCGACGAGTACGATTGCTTCCTCTGTCATTAGTGGACCTCGCACCGCCCAATCAACTTTGCTTTAGTTACTACAATTGGGCTTGATTCCGTCAACGCGAGCGTCCCCCAAATATGTTTTGACACCGGAGGAGAGAGGTCAGTCGAACGAGAGGCGAGGAGAAAATCTACTGGAAAGCGGGCGAAACGGCCGGGTCACCGGTCGAGCCACTCTCGCGTGTCGGCTCTCACGTCCACCACGTCGCCGACGACGGTGACCGCGGGCGGTTCGATTCCCGCCGCCTCCTTCTCGGCTTCGATGGTCGCGAGCGTCCCGGACACCGTCTGTTCCTCGCGCCACGTCGCCTTCTGGACCATCGCCACCGGGGTCTCGGCCGGGACGCCGTGGTCGCGGAGCGCGGCGACGTTGTTCGAGAGTCGTCGGACTCCCATCAGTACGACCAAGGTGCCGCCGCTGACTATCGTGTCGGCGAGGGCGTCCCAGTCGAGTGCGCTCTCGTCCTTGTCGGGGGTCTCGTGGCCCGTGACGACGGTCACGCTCGACGCGCAGTCGCGGTGGGTCAGGGGGATGCCCGCGACGCCGGGTGCCCCGACCGCGCTTGACACGCCGGGGACGACCTCGAAGGGCACGTCGGCGGCCGCGAGGTGCTGGGCCTCCTCGCCGCCCCGGCCGAAGACGTGGGGGTCCCCGCCCTTCAGGCGGACGACCGCCGCGCCGTCGCGCGAGAGGTCCACCAGCATGTCGTTGATGTCGGCCTGCGAGGTCCGGTCGGGCGGACGCTTGCCCACGTCCACGACCTCGACCGAGGCGGGGAGTTGGTCGAGGAGCGCGTCGTCCACCAGCGAGTCGTGGAGGACGAAATCCGCGTCCGTGAGGAGTCGCCACGCCTTCCGGGTGAGCAGTTCGGGGTCGCCCGGTCCCGACCCGACGAGGAACACCTTGCCGCCCGCGGCCGAATCCGCGACCGACCCCGACGCCGCGGCCGGGTCGCCCTCGGGGTCGGAGTCGCCGGGAGCGCGACCGCCGACCGAGTCCCCCTGCCGAGAGACCCCGCCGGGGTCGGTCCCCGCGGTCGAGTCGGCGGCGAGCGTCTCGAACCCGTCGCTCGGCCGGGTAGCTCCCGGTATCGAGTCTCCCAACGGGCGGTCGGAGCGTTGGCCCTCCTCGGCGTCGGCCCTGTAGCGGTCACCGCTGTCTTCGTCCATCGTTACTACAACGAGTTTTGATTTACTTCAATCTTGCTTGTACTACTTGGCTTGTACTCTCGTCGAGGTGAGACGGCGACGTGCTGTGGTCAGTGGCTACTACCGGAGGGTGTGAACTCGAACGAGGCGCGACGACGCCACCGAGAGGGCAGAACTGTGCCGCGCCGACGGCCGGGGACCGCGAAGCGGCAGTTAATTAAACTTAGCTTGTGTTAACTACGGGACGATGGTACTTCGGCGCGGAGCAACCCGAGTGCGGGACCGCCGCGGTCGCCGAGCGACCGGCCGCGGTGGGGCGGGTCGGACGAACTCGCCCGCGAGAGAGCTATTGAACGCGCAGACGACGGCCGAACACGGAGGGCCGAGACGTGAGGGGGTTCGTTCTCGGCGGGACGAGTTCCGGCGTCGGCAAGACCGTGGCCGCCCTCGCCGTGACGCGGGCGCTACAGGACGCCGGGAGGGAGGTCCAACCCGCGAAGGCGGTCCCGACTTCATCGACCCGAGCCACCACGAGCAAGTCGCGGGACGGCCCTCCCGGACGCTGGACCTGTGGCTCGAAGGGACCGACGGCCTGCGGCGCAACTACGACCGCGGAGAGGGCGATATCTGCGTGGTCGAGGGCGTGATGGGTCTCTACGACGGCGACGGGTCCAGCACCGCGATGGTCGCGGAGGCGCTCGACCTCCCGGTCGTTCTCGTCGCGGACGCGAGCGCCGGGATGGAGAGCGTGGCCGCGACGGCCCTCGGCTTCCGGGAGTACGCCGAGCGTGCGGGCCGGGACATCGACGTGGCTGGCGTCCTCGTCCAGCGCGCCCACGGCGGCCGACACGCCGAGGGCATCCGCGAGGCCCTGCCCGAGGACCTGACGTACTTCGGTCGAATCGCGCCGAACTCCGACCTCGAAATCCCGGACCGCCACCTCGGTCTGGAGATGGGCGAGGAGCGCCCGCTGAGCGACGAGGCGCTCGCCGCGGCGGCCGAGAACGTCCGGACCGACCGACTGCTGGACGCCGCGCGCGAACCGCCCCGACCGGCCGACGACGACGATTGGGGGCGGACCGAGGCGCGAATCGCGGTCGCCCGCGACGCCGCCTTCCGGTTCTGCTACCCCGCCACGACCGAGCGACTCCGGGCGCGCGCCGACGTGACGACGTTTTCGCCGGTCGCGGGCGACGACCTGCCCGACTGCGACGGCGTCTACCTCCCCGGCGGCTACCCGGAACTCCGCGCCGACGAACTCGAATCGAGTCCGGCGCTCGCGACGCTGTCCGACCGCGCGAGCGAGGGCCTGCCGGTCCTCGGGGAGTGCGGCGGTCTGATGGCGCTCTGCGAGTCGCTGACCACCACCGAGGGCGAGACCCGCGAGATGGCGGGCGTCCTCCCCGCCGACGTGGAGATGCGCAACCGGTATCAGGCGCTCGACCACGTGGAACTCCGGGCACGCGACGGGACGCTCACCGCCCCCGCGGGCGGTCGGCTACGGGGCCACGAGTTCCACTACTCAGAGGCCGACCCCGACACCGACGCCCGGTTCGCCTTCGACGTCGAGCGGGGCGACGGCATCGACGGCGACCGCGACGGACTGACCGAGTACCGGACGCTCGGCACCTACTGCCACGTCCACGCGGAGAGCGGCGCGTTCGACGCCTTCATCGAGAATCTATGACCGACGACACCACCGACGATTCGAGCGAGCGAGGAATCGAGAGCGAGACCGACGAGGACGCCACCGCACCGACTGCCAGTGCGATAGAACCAGCGGCCCCCGAGGAGTTCGGACTGGTGCAGGTCTGGTGGGGCGACGGGAAGGGCAAGACCACCGCCGCGATGGGCATGGGCTTCCGGGCCGCGGGGCACGGCTACCGCGTCCACATGGTCCAGTTCATGAAGGGCGGCGCGGGGAGCGTCGAGGACGTGCGCGGCGAGTACAACGCCATCGAGAACTTCCCGGGGTTCAGCTACGAGAACACCGGCCACTACGGCTGGCACGGCTTTCTGGACGGCTCCGACGACGACGAACACGCGGCCAAGGCCAGCGGCGGTCTCGCCCGCGCCGAGGAGATAGTCGCGGCCTCGGCGGACCCCGGCCCCGTGGCCCTCGACGCGCCCCCGGAGGAGGGCGTCCACATGCTGATACTCGACGAAATCCTCTACGCGGTCAACCGCGACCTGCTCGACGCCGAGGCGGTCCGTGACCTCGTCGAGTCCAAGCCCGACGACCTCGAACTGGTCCTGACCGGCGGCCACGACCGCCCGGCGTTCGCCTGCGACCTCGCGGACCTCGTCACGCACGTCGAGAAGGAGACCCATCCGATGGACGCGGGCCACGGCGCGCGGAAGGGGACCGAGTACTGAGATGGCCCGAACGACCGACCAGTGACCCGGAGCCTACTCGTCGCCGGAACCGCGAGCCACGTCGGCAAGAGCACCGTGGCCGCCGGACTCTGCCGACTGCTCGCCGACGCGGGGGTCTCGGTCGCGCCGTACAAAGCCCAGAACATGAGTAACAACGCGCGAGCGGTCCTCTCGCCGGGGTCGGGGAGTGACAGGAAGTCGGGGAGGGGCGAGGAATCGGGCGAGGGAGCAGACGGGGATGATTCAGACGCGCAGCGTGCCGAGTGGGGCGAAATCGGCGTCTCCCAGTACGTGCAGGCGGAGTCCGCCCGAGTGACGCCGACAACCGACACGAACCCGGTCCTCCTCAAGCCCCGCGGCGAAGGAGAGAGCCAACTCGTCGTACAGGGCGAGGCCGTCGGTCACTTCGAGGCGGGGTCGTACTACGACGACCACTGGGAGGCGGCGCGCGAAGCAGCGGTCGAGTCCTACCGGCGACTCGCCGACGACCACGACGTCGTCGTCGCGGAGGGCGCGGGGAGCATCGCCGAAATCAACCTCCACGACCGCGACCTCGCCAACGTCGAGACCGCGCGGTTCGCGGACGCCGACGTGCTGCTCGTCGCCGACATCGAGCGCGGCGGAGCCTTCGCCAGTCTCTACGGGACCCTCGAACTGATGCCCGAAGACGTGCGCCAGCGAGTCGTCGGGGCGGTAATCACGAAGTTCCGGGGCGACGAGTCCATCCTCGAACCCGGAGTCGCGGAGTTCGAGGACAGGACGAGCGTCCCGATACTCGGCGTCCTGCCCTACGACGACCCGGGACTCCCCGAAGAGGACAGCGTCTCACTCCCGGCCCCCGGCGAACGCGCGGTTCGGGGCGACGACGCACCCGACGACCGGTCGGTCACGGTCGCGGTGCCCCGACTCCCGCGCGTGTCGAACTTCACCGACCTCGGACCGCTGGAACGCGAGGCGGGCGTCAAGGTGGCCTACGTCTCGCCCGACGCCGCCATCGCGGACGCCGACGCCGTGGTCCTCCCGGGTACCAAGAACACCGTGGACGACCTGCTCGCGCTCCGCGACACGGGGTTCGGCGACGCGCTGGCGGCGTTCGACGGGCCGGTGGTCGGCCTCTGCGGCGGCTATCAGATGCTCGGCGAGCGAATCACGAACGCCGGAGTCGAGAGCACGGGCGACCGCGACGAGGTGGCGGGATTCGGCCTGCTCCCGGTGGAGACGCGGTTCTCGACCGACAAGCGCGTCGAGCAGGTCGTCCGAGCGGTCGAGGGCGTCGGCCCCATCGCCGACGCGACGGGAGAGGTCTCGGGCTACGAGATTCACATGGGCGACTCGGAACCCACCGAGGAGGTGGCCCGGCCCCTCGGCGAGGGGAGCGCGGCGACCGAGGAGGCGCTGGGGACCTACCTCCACGGTCTCTTCGAGAACGAGACGGTCAGGTCGGCGTTCGTCGCCCGCGCGTTCGAGTCCGCCGGGAAGACGCCTCCGGAGCGCGAGGCGACCGACGAATCGCCCTACGACGCCGCGGCGGAGTTGCTCCGAGACCACGTGGACCTGTCGGCGCTCGGGGTGCCCGAGGCGTAGCGGGCCGCGCTACTTACAGTCCAGAACGACGATACGGACAGCGTGAACAGGCAGATAGAACTCGTTCAGTCGGGGAGCAGACAGCAGGTCGAGAGTTCGGCCAACAACCGCATCGAGGAGTTCGAGGCCGACGGCTACGACCTCGTGGACCAAGAGATATCGCTGGACGGGAACGGAATGACGATACTGCTCGTCTTCGCGTCGGACGAGTAGCGGCGGGGTTGCGGCGTGCTCCGGAGACCGGACGTTGGGAAGAAGGGGTCGGAAAGAGGGTCTGCGGGGTCGAGACGAGAATTTACGGTCGGTAGTCCGGCGACTGGGACTCGATGGTCTCCGAGACGTGGTCTAGCTGTTCGCCTATCGTGGCGACGAGGTCGTCGAGCGTGACGATGCCGGTCAGCTGGTCGTTCTCGTCCACGACCGGGATGCGCCGGACGTTCTGTTCGTCGATTGTCCGGGATATCTCCATCGCTTCGGCGTCTTCCCGAATCGTGGCGGGGTTTTCGGTCATCACGTCCTCGACCGACATCGACGCCGCGTCGTCGCTCTCCGCGACCGCCAGCGCGACGTCGCGGTCGGTGACGATGCCGACGGGTTCGTCGTCCTCGGTGACGACTGCCGCGCCCACGTTCTCGGAGCGCAACTGCTCCGCGAGGTCGCTCAGCGTGCTGTCGCGTGCTGTCGTGACCACTTCGTCGGGGCCGAGGTCGCCTACTGGCATGATGCCTCGATTTGTACGGGAGTCACGTCATTCAATCTACGGGCCGCGGCGCTACGACTCGTGGACCTTCTCGCCGCGGTGGAGGCGGTCCGCGATGGTGAACGTCTGCTCGGCCGAGCGACGAGTTGGGACGTGCGCGGAGACGTAGCGCGTGGTGGCGACCATGTGGACCCGCGCCTCCGCCGGGTCTTCGGTCCGGTCGAACTGCTCGAAGGCCGCCTCGACGTTCTGGAGCGTGTGGAAGTCGGCGTCCTCGCGGAGCAGTCCCTCGCCGAGGACCGTCTTCAGTTCGGCCGGGTCGCCTCCGTTGCGGAGGTAGGCCGCGACCAACCGTCCGGCGGAATCGACCTCTCCCTCCGCGTCGAAGAGGGCGAGCAGTTCCGTCCGGAGGTCGTCGGGGGCCTCGACTTCGGTCCCGTCCGGAATCGGCGTCGGGGGCGTGTTGAGGAACCGGTCGAGGTAGACGCTCGTCGCGCCCGCGAAGGCCCCGCGGTACGCTGCCAGCGAGTCGGGAGTCGCCGCCGAGTCGGTGCGCCGGGCCGCCGCGTGAACCGCGTTGGCGTAGGTGTAGGTGTGGTGGACCGTGTCCCAGTCGTCGAACTCGTTGGACGTGCCGAACTGCGCGACCCGGCGACCCGCGGCCTGCGCGACTTCCGCGGCGAGTTGCTCGGGTGTCGCCCCGTTCTGGACCGCGGCCTTCATCCCGGTGACTATCTCCTCGGGGTCGTCGCTGAGGAGCGTGTCACCGAACCCGTCGGGGGCGTCCCACTCGCCGTCCGCGCCGTCCGCCGCGAGGTCCGGCAGTTCGTCGTAGGCGTCGAAGGTGAGTCGGGCCACGTCGATGGGTTGTCGCCACGAGGAGCGTTCCTCCGAGCGCGTGGCCTCGGTGAGGCGCGGAATCACGCTCGGCAGCACCTCGTCGGCGTGTTCCCACCCGACGTGGTCCAGCGCCTCGCAGGCCTTGTTCACGAAGTCGAAGGTGTGGCCCGCGTCCATGTAGAGGTGGTCGGTCGCGGCCAGATAGAGGATGTCCGCGACCTCCGTCGGTTCGAGCGTGGTGATAGCGGTCTGGAGGCAGCGCTCCGCGCCCTCGCGGTCGCGGACCTCGATGGTCTCGCGGAACCACGATTCGAGGCGCTCGCGCGAGAGGTCCCGCGCCGAGAACGACGGTTGGTCGAACTTCGGCGGTTCGCCCCGACAGTCCTCGGCCACCCGGTAGAGTCCGGTGTACAGCGCCCGTTTTTTATCCTCGGGCCGGAGCGCGTCGTGCAGGTTGGCCATCGCCGAGAGGATGGTCAGTCCCGAACTCCACCCGTCGTCGCGATACTGCGCGCCGAAGGTCAGGCCCTGTCGGAACGGGTCGGTGTACGCCACGTCCTCGTCGGCCAGTCCGATGACCGACTTCGCGACCACGAGGCGCAGACTCTCCTCCAGTCCGGTCCGGAGTCGGTCCGTCCAGTGTTCGACGGGAGGCAGGTCGGGGTCCGGGTTCGGGTCCACGTACACCTCGCCGTCCCGGACTTCGGTCGGGAAACTCTGCACATCGTCGGCCCATGGGTCGAAGGTGTCGCCGCAGGAGAGTTCGAACCGGGCGTGGTGCCAGTGACAGGTCAGGATGCCGTCGTCCACGGTGCCGTCCGAGAGCGGGAACCCCATGTGGGGACACCGGTTGTCCACGGCCTGAAACTCGCCCTCGTGGTGGAAGACGGCGATGGCACGGCCGCCCGCTCGCGTCACGATTCGACCCTCTTCGCGGAGTTCCTCGGCGTCGGCCACGCTGACGTACTCCGTGTCGTCTGACTCTTGTGTCGCCATGGGACGGGGTTCGTCAGCAACTCTCAAAACAATTCGCTGAAACGATATTTTGTACGCCTGCTGACAGTATTCGGGGCGGCTCTGTCGCCGAACTCAGTCGAACGAGTCGAGGTGCCGCGAGAAGGAAACGGACGCCGACCCGTCCGTGCCGGAGCGGCCGTCGCGGCGGGCCGGGTCGGTTCGCGCGGACGCGCCCCCCGAAGCGTCCTCGAAGAGTTCCTCGCGCCGGTCGGCCAGCATCGACGCGAACGCCTCCTTGGTCTCGAGTCGCTCCCGTTCCCAGACTCTGATGCGGTCGTCCGGGATGTGCTGGCGGTGGTGGAACCGGAGTTCCACCTTGGCGAGCATGGTGACGAATGAATCGAGGAACTCCTCGACCACCGCGTAGTCGGGGTTCTCGGCCTCCAGCAGGCGCTCCACCGCGTCGTGCCACTCCAAGAACAGGTCGTAGGCCTCGGGGTAATCGTCGCGGGGGTAGGTGTCCACCATGGTTTCGAGCGACTCCACCACGAACCCGCGCGTCGAGTGGGACGTGACCCGGAAGTCGCCGAGGGTGTACTGGCGGTTCAAATCGACTTCCTTCAACTGGGTCCGGAGGTCGTTGTACGTCCGGACGAACTCGTTGGGGACGTGGTGGCGGTACTGGTAGGTCTCGACGCGTTCGGCGTTCGCGCGCTCGAACGACTCGACGACCCACTCGACCGCCTCGTCGATGGCGTCCTTGCGGTCGCTCGACACGGCGAACTCCCAGTCGTTCACGTCCTCGACCGGGAGGTAGCGCCGTCCGGACCAGTGGTTCGCCGAGGGTGCGATGTAGAAGTCGCCGTCGAGCGACTGTTCGTCCACGACTTCGCCGTAGACGTACCAGTGGCGCGGGAACGCGATGTCGCAGTCGAGTTCCGACGAGAGGTGACGGTCGGCGATGCAACTGAGTTTGTGGAACCGCGACCCCGAGACCGGGTAACTCCGCGAGTCTTCGAGTTCCACGAGGAGGCGGTAACAGAGGTACTCGCTCGGCCCGAAGTCGCGGTCGGCGTCGCTCACGGCCGGGCACCTCCGGGACCGACCTCGCGGCCGGGACTCGCGCGACCCGTCGTCTTCGACGGAGAGAGTTGTCCGAACACGTCGTGTAGCACCTCGCACGGCGTCTGCTCGTGAGTCCGTCCGACTGGGCGTCCGCGCGGGGTCGGGAGACGCGCGTCGGCCGAGGTGGAATCGGCAGACGACGATGGCGTCACCGACAGCGCGGACCGACTCGGAACGAGATGTCTTGCGAGCGTCTTGCAGAGGGGGTTTCTGAAAGCGTTATCATAAATGTTCGTATTCCCGAAATATGGTGTTAGGTCGAGTTCGTATCGGACAGAAACCGGATTCGAAGACGAAACGGGGCTTTCGGGTCAGTCGTCGGACTCCAACCGAGGCGACTTCGCCGCCGCGCTGTCGTGGAGATGACAGGCGGCGGGATGGCCGACGTCTGTCGCCCGGAGGTCCGGACGGTCGGTCTCGCAGACAGTCTCGAACTCCTCGGCCAGCAGGCGGCGGGCCGCCTCGCGGTCGCCGCCGGTTAGCGAGTCGATTGCCTCCGACAGCACCGCCTCCGCGTCCGAGTCTGATAGTTCGTCTGGGAGACCGAACCGCTCGCGGACCGCGCTCGCCGACCGTCGGGCGTTTCCGGTGTCGAAGTCGTCGGCCGCCAGCGCCGTTCGCAGGTCCAGCACCGCACGCCAGTGGTCCTGCTGGAAGTCGTAACCTTCGGGCGGAATCACCTCGGGACACCGCGTGTGGAACCGGCACCCCGACGGCGGGTCCGCGGGCGAAGGGACGTCGCCCGAGAGCCGGACGCCTGACCCGCGCTGGTCCGGGTCGGGATGGGGCACAGACGACGTCAGCGCACGCGTGTAGGGGTGTTGGGGGTCGGACAGAACCGCTTCGGTGGGTCCGACCTCGACGATTTCGCCGAGGTACATCACGGCAACTCGGTCGCAGATTTCCCGGACCACCGCCATGTCGTGACTGATGAGCAGTACGGCGAGGTCGAACTCGCGCTGGAGGTCGTCCAACAGCGAGAGGATACCGGCCTGTACGGAGACGTCGAGCGCCGAGACGGGTTCGTCGGCCACCAGCAAGTCGGGGTTCAGGACCAGCGACCGCGCGAGGGCGGCGCGCTGTTTCTGGCCGCCAGAGAACTGGTGGGGGTAGCGGTCGGCGTCGTCGGCCGACAGGCCCACGCGCTCCAGCAGGTCCGCGACGATGTCTCGCCTGCGGTCGGCGTCGTCGAGACCGTGAATCGCGAGGGGTTCGGCCACCGACTGGCCGACGGTCATCCGGGGGTCGAAGCTCGACGTCGGGTCCTGAAACACCATGCCGACGCGCCGCCGGAACGCCCGGCGTTCGCTGTCGTCGCGGTCCGCGACGCCGACACCGTCGAACGTGATTCGACCGGCGGTCGGTTCTTCGAGTCCCATCAACGTCGTGGCGACGGTGGATTTCCCGCACCCCGATTCGCCGACCAAACCGAGCGTCTCGCCCCGTTCGACCTCGAAGTCCACGCCGTCCACCGCCCGGACGCGGCCGACCTCGCTCCGGAGCGGTCCCTCGGTGACGGGGTAGTGTTTCGTCAGACCGCGGACCGACAACAGCGACTCGGACGTCGAATCAGTCATCGTCGCCCTCCGTCTGGACCCCGGCGAGCGGCACGGACGACGCGAGGTCCGCTCGGTCGTAGTCGGGACCGTAGAACACGCACGAGACGCAGTGGTCGGCGTCGCCCGGGTCGCTGGCGTCGTCGGAGGGGTCGGCGTCGCGGAGCGGCGGTTGGTCGCCCGACTCGCACTCCCGGACCGCGGCGGTGCATCGGGGGTGGAACCGACACCCCTCGGGCGGGTCGGTCGGGTCGATAGGGTCGCCCGGAATCGGGTCAAGCGCCGACCCGACGCCGGGCAGACACCGCATCAGAGCGCGGGTGTAGGGGTGGCCCGGCGAGTCGAAGACCGCCGAGACGCCGCCGCGCTCCATCACCTTCCCGGCGTACATCACGACGATTCGGTCGGCGACCTGCGCGGCCACGCCGAGGTCGTGGGTGACGAAGAGGACCCCGACGTCGCGCTCGGCCTGCAGGTCGCGCAGGAGGTCCAGAATCTGGGCTTGAATCGTCACGTCGAGCGCGGTGGTGGGTTCGTCGGCCACCAGCAGGTCGGGGTCGCCGGACAGCGCGAGCGCGATGACGACGCGCTGTTTCATCCCGCCCGAGAACTCGTGAGGGTAGTCGTCGTACCGAGCGGTTGGCTCGGGGATGCCGACGCGGTCCAGCAGGTCGATGGCCACCTCGCGTGCCTCCCCGCCCGAGACCTCGCGGTTGCGCTCGACGCCCTCTCGGAGCTGGTCGCCGATTGAGTACACCGGGTCCAGCGCGCCCTGCGGATTCTGGAAGACGTGGGCCACCGAGGACCCCCGAATCTCGCGGAGTTCCGTCTCCGAGCAGTCGAGCAGATTCCGCCCGTCGAACCGAATCTCGCCGTCGAGGTCGGCCGGAACGAGGCGGGTCAGCGCCTCGCAGGTGACGGTCTTTCCGGACCCCGACTCGCCGACCAGACAGAGCGTCTCGCCCGCGTCGAGGTCGAAGCTCACGCCGTCTACCGCGCGGACCTCGCCCGACTCGCCCTCGAACCGCACCCGGAGGTCCCGCACCGACAGCAGGGGGTCGGTCATCGGTGCCCCCCGTCAGAGTGGCCGTCGGTTCGGGGGTCCAGCACGTCCCGGAGCGCGTCGCCGAGCAGGTTGAGCGACACCACGGTGGCGACGAGGAAGCCGACCGGCGCGGCGACGCCCCACCACACCAGCGTCGGGAAGTTGTCGTCGTGGATGCTGGTCTCGATGAGGTAGCCCCACGACTGGCTCTGCATCGGGCCGAGTCCGAGGTACGAGAGCGTGGTCTCGACGATGAGGAGCATCGGAATCTGGAGCGTGACCGCCGTGACCACGGCGTTCGAGACGTTGGGTATCAGGTGACGGCGCACGACCGCGAGCCGACTGCTCCCGGCGGCCTGCGCGGCCTTGACGTAGGCGGTCTCGCGCTTCTTGAGCGCCTCGCTCCGGACGAGGCGGGCGACCCCGCCCCAGTTCAACAGGCCGAACACCGCCACCATCAGCAGGAGACTCCCGCCGTAGAGGAACTGAGCGACGAGGTAGACGAAGAACGCGGGGATGACCTGCTGGAGGTCCACGTACCGCATCAGCACCGAGTCCACCCAGCCGCCGTACTGGGCCGCGACCGACCCGACGACGGTGGCGATGGGGACCAGAATCATGCCGGAGACGAACGCCAGTTTCAACTCGATTCGCGCGCCCCGCGCGACGAACGCCAGCACGTCCTTGCCGGTGTTGGTCGTACCGAACGGGTGGAGGAACGTCCCCCAGCACTTACCGTTCGAGAGTGGCCCGCCGCAGACGGTCGTCGCGTACTCCGAGATGCTGGTGCCGACCGGCGGTTGGTAGATGGGGATGCCGTAGCGCCCTTGGGACGCACCCATCCCCATCGGCGCGGTCTCCGGGTCGCCCAGAATCACCGGACCGACCAGCGCGAACAGGACGAAGAAGGTCAGCCAGCCGAGACTGGCGAGCGCGAGACGGTCACGTCGGAGTTGCCGCCAGTAGCGCCGCGTCAACTGTCGGTTGCACGCGAGCGGGACCACCACGTAGCAGGCGAAGGTGGCCACCCCGACTAGCGAGAACCAGTCGAGCGGGGTCGGCGACCAGTCGGCGACGAGCGCGCCGTCGGCGAGCAGGTAGTCGTACGCGAACGCCGAGACGAGGACGCCGAGCGCAGCCAGAAAGCCCACCGTCGCAGTGCTCGGCCGGTACTTCGGGCGGTCGATGGACGACCAATCGACCGACTCGAACGTCTCGTAGTCGCCGGAATCGGCCGCCACGGACTATCTCGCCTCCCGACGTCGGCCCGACGGCCGCCGTGATACGTGCGCTGACATTTGGTTTGCGAAGTCATAGCAAAATTACTAAAACGTTTGGATTGGTGTCGGTCTCGGGCGTTTCGTCGAGACAGAGACGACACGAATCGACATCGCGACACGGTCCGGAGACTCGGCCGGCGACCAGTTCGTATCAAGACAGTAAAATTTAACAGGACAGTGTGAGATTCACAGCCAAACGTGAACGATACGCACTGGTTCCTCGCCAAGCGGGTGGCGTGGACGATGTTCGCCGCCTACCTGATACTCTCGGGCGCGTTCTTCGTCTTCGCGTACACGCCGGACCCGAACAAGGCGCTGGTCTCGTTCGGTGCCGCGAACCCGGAGGACCCGGAAAACATGTCCGAGAACTCTCAGCAAGCGGTCGAAGCCTACGAGGAGGCCCGAAACTACGACGAACCCGTCCTCCAGCGGTACGGCAGATGGATGGTGAGTTACGCTACGTTCGACTGGGGGACGTCTCGGACGACGGGCCAACCGGTGACGGACGCGCTCGCCGAGCGGATTCCCGTCACGCTCGTCTACCTCGTGCCCGCGGTGGTCCTCTCGACGCTGCTCGGCGTCGGCGTGGGACTGGTCTCCGCGATGAACCCGAACGGCGTCGTCGACCGTGTGAGCGCGGCGCTGAGTTACGTCGGTCTGGGCGTGCCGGGGTTCGTCCTCGGCGAACTCCTGCTGGTCGTGTCCATCATGGAGTTCTCGTGGTACCGGGCGTACTACGACACGCGGTTCGGTCTCTGGACCCCAGAGAACCTCGCGTCGCTCGCGCTCCCGTCGTTCGTGGTCGCACTCAACCTGCTCGCGGCGCAGGCCAGATACGCCCGCGCGGAGTCCCGGGAGTACCTCCCCGCGGAGTTCGTCAAGACGCTCCGCGCCAGCGGTGCCGACGCCCGGACCGTCGGGCGACACGTCCTCCGGAACGCCGCGCTCCCGCTGATGACGGTGTTCTTCGCCGAACTGCTCACCGTCCTCTTCCTGACCGTCTACGTCATCGAGGTCGTGTTCCGGATTCCGGGCGTCGGCGACTTGGCGTATCAGGCCATCCAGCGCCGGGACGTCGCGACGATTCTGGCGACCACGCTCCTCCCGGCGTTCGTCGCGCTTTCGGGCAACCTGCTACAGGACTTCGCGTACACCCTACTCGACCCACGAGTCGGTGACGACACGTAACGCGAGAAGAGCGCTCAGGCCGCTTTCTTCAGTTCCTCGTACTGCTCTTCGAACCGCTCCTGACAGGACGAACAGCAGAACTGGTAGAGTTCCCCGTCGATGCGGGAGGATTCGCCCTCGCTGGTGACGGTGTTACCGCACTCGTCGCACTCCAGCGCGAACTCGACGCCGCGGGGTTCCGGATGCCACGCCGAGTCGGTGAGCAGTCGCACGTCGTACTCCCGGACGGCGTCGGTGTCCACCGCGCTCGACAGCAGCGGTTCGATAGCGCCGTTCCGGAGTCGAGCGTGGAAGACGACGTTCCCGTCGGCGGTCACGAAGAGGTGCTCGACCCCGTCGATGTCCTCGACGTCGCTGCGAACCTCCGAGACCCGCCCGGGTTCGACGTGGAGGTCCACGAGGACCGCGACGCCCTCCGAGAGGCGCGAGCGGTCGAGGTCCACGGTGAACCGGCGGACGACGCCGAGTTCCTTGAGGCGGTCGATGCGGTCCGAGACCGTCGGCGGCGAGAGGTCCACCGCGTCGGCGATTTCGTTGTACGGTCGGCGAGCGTCGGCCACCAGCAGTTGCAGTATTTCGAGGTCGGTTTCGTCGAGTTCGCGCATTACTGAATGGATTGTCAGGCCAACGTAGAAACACTTTTCGTCATCTTCCGACAGTTCGTGTGAATCGAGCGCAAACCGAGGTCGGGTCGGCACGCCTTCACCGTCCTCGTGGGGGGACCGACCGTAACCGTCCGAATCGGGTCCCCGTGATGGGGCGGGGTCAGTCGGCTTGCACCGATTGACGCTCTTCACGGGCCTGCTCGATTCGCTCGCGCACGTCCACCGTCCGGCCGGTCTCGGCCGCCTCGTAGGCCGACTCGGTGAGCGCGGTCACTCGTAGCCCGAACGACCCCGGGACCGCGGGTTCGGTCCCGGCTTCGGACGCGCGGACGAAGTCCGAGAGTTTGCGCCGCGTGAGCGTCTCGAAATCGCGGTCGCCCGCCACCTCGCCCTCGTAGGTCACGCCGTCCTCGTAGACCGTGAGTCCGCCGTCCTCGTAGCGGACGTGACCCTCGGTGCCCCAGACGACCATCCCCTCGTCGGGTTCCCCGTTAGTCCCATCGCCGACCACGCCGACGCTGGCTGTGACGGGGGCGTCGCCGCCCTCGCGGTCCAGCGTGAGCGCCAGCGCGGAGTTCACGTCCACGGTCTCGCCGCGGTCGTCGGTGACTGCCGCCACCGTCCGGGGTTCGGCGTCGAGGGTCCAGAGCAGCGCGTCGAGTAGGTGGCTCCCCGAGTCGTAGAGTTGGCCGCCGCCCGAGAGACCGGGGTCGGTGCGCCACGACCCGCGCTGAATCGCTATCCAGTCCTGTCCGAGGTAGGCGTTTGCGGCGTGAATCTCGCCGAGGCGCCCCGACGAGACGATTCGCTTGAGTTCCCGAAAGAGGGGGTCGAAGTGGCGCTGATAGCCGACCTGCAGGACGCGGCCGCGTTCGTCCGCGGCGGCCACGAGGTCCACCGCGTTCTCGATGCCGGTGACCATCGGCTTTTCGAGGAACACGTCCGCACCCGCCGCGAAGCAGTCCATCGCCTGCTCGTAGTGGAGGGTGTGGGGCGTGACGACGTTCACCGCGTCGAGGTCGTGGTCGGCCAACATCTGCTCGTGGGTCTCGTAGGTCGGTGCGCCGTACTCTCCGGCGAACGCCTCGCGCGCGCCCTCGGACACGTCCGCGCCAGCGACGACTTCCACGTCGTCCATCTCGTCGTACAGTCCCAGTTCGATGTTTCCGAGTCCACCCAGTCCGATAGCTCCCAGTCGAAGTGCCATACCACGGCCGAGGAGTTATTCAATGTAAACCCGTCGGTTCAACTTCGTCCCTCGGACGTGTCAGAGCCAGTCCGGCGGGCGTTTCGGCTTCGGGAAGGCCTCAGGAGGGACTTCGTGGACCCTGACCGACTCCTCCCGAAGGCGGTCGAGTTGCGGCGAGCGCACCTCGTCGTCGCCCGGTACCAGAACGTGGAGTTGCTCGTTCGATTCGAGTTGCTCCCGCTTTTCGACCACCTCGCGGAGCGTCTCGTCGTCAACCGTGACCGCAGTCACGATTTGAACGACGACGTCCGTCCCCCGCAGGACGCCGAAGAGTCGGCCCACGCCCGACCCGAGGGAGCCGAACCGGATTTCGTCCAGGTCCGGGTTGACGATATCGGTATCGGGGCGGACGACGTACTGGACGTACTGTTCGAAGTTGACCTCCCAAAACCGGCGTCGGGACCGCCGCTGCACGCGCTCTATCGTATCTCTCATGCCGTAGACGACGTCCGCGTCGTAGCCGAGTTCACCGAAGGCCTCGTCTTCGGTGAGACCGGGTCCGTCGACGAGGAAGGCAACCGCCTCGTCTTCGAGGGGGTCGTAGTCGTAATCGACCTCCGGTTCGGTGGTGAGTCGGTCGCAGATGTCGTCCACGAGGCGGTAGTAGCCGTAGTTTCGGACACTAGCGAACAACCGCCCGCCGTCGACGGCGCCATCGCCGTCGGTAACGTCGTCCTCACCGTCGGCGGCGAAGTACGTCAACTGCAGCAGGTCGAGTATCAGGCTCTCCGGAGCGACGAACCCCGCCCCGTCGTCGTCAGCCCGGTACAGTAACTTTTCGTAGTATCGCCGGACAGTGGTGAAAATCCGGTCACCGTCGTCGGGGTTGTCGGTGAGGAGCGTCCCGACTAGTCGGCGGTGGTGCTGGTGCCAGTCGGCGAACGAGTACGGGACCGCTCCGGACTCGGGACCGGTCGCCGCGTCCGATTCAAGGAGGTCGCTCGACCCGCGGAGGAGTTGGTCGAGCGTCTGGTCGTACACGTCCGACGGCGTCTCGCGTCCGTCGGTCGCCGCGCGCTCGTCCACGAGACCGGACGAGTGGGTCAAAATCCGGTCGGCGAGTCTGTCGTACTCCTCTTCCGGGACCGTCCCGCTGACGTCGGCCGTCCAGTCGGCCGACCGCTCGGCGAGTTTCTCGGCGAGTATCGGACTGCCGCGGTCGAACTTCCATCGCGCGAGGAGCAGCGCCGCGTCCACGGCGTCCTCGCGTCCGGACGCCGAGGGGAAGTCGGCGTCCGCCGTGACGATATCGCCGAGCGCGCCGTGTGCCGCGCCAGCGAGGGAGTTACGCGCCTCACTGCCGAGGAGCGAGACCCAGAACAGCGTGGCGACCAACGTGTGTCCGGCGTCGTCCGCCCGCTCTGCGTACGCAGTGACCGCCAGCGTCGGGAGGTGGTCCGCGACCGGTCGCTCGAACCACTCGACGACGCCCTCGGCGGTCTCGACCGACACGTCCCCGGTAGCCGGGACGCGCGAGGCGTCGAAGTCGTCGCTCTCGAACGCTCGGCGGAGTTCCGCGAAGAGACGGGTCGCGTAGCAGTTAGCGACCTTCGGAGCGACAACTTCGCCGTCTGCGAGTTCGGACTCGACCTGCTCGGCCACGGGGTCGAGCGAGTGGGAGTCCGTGAACGGCTGGAGGGGTGGCTTCCCGTTGGCGAACACCGCATCGAGGTAATCCTCCACGGCGGCGACCGGACGGCTGAACTTCAGCCCGTAGGTGAGGACCAGCAGGAGCGAGAAGATGGCCGCCGCGGCGAGACCGGCCGCGACGGCCACGGCGACGCCGAGAGCGAGCGTGGTCTCCTCGGGAGCGTTGTAGAGGACCCAGAGGTCGAGACCGATAGAGAGGACGAACAGGAGGAACACGAGGTTGAACACGGGGTGACGTATCAACCCGTACAACAGCGCCGAGGAGTAGCGCTGGGAGAGCAGTTGGAGCATCACCAGACCGACCGAGAACACGATTCCCAGCACCGCCGCTTGCCCGGTCGCCAGCCGACCGAGCACGTCTCCCGCGTTGGGTGAGGGCGCGCCGAAGGGGTAGAAGCCGAGGTGAGTAGCGAGGACCGTGGCGGCGACGAACGCCGCGACGACGCCGGCACCGCCGAGGAGCCACCGCGCGCGTCTGGTCGCCACCCAGTGGAGGTCCGCGAACGTGTGCCGTAGGTATCCCATGTCTGTGGCGAGCCAACACCGAGTCAACTATCTTTCCATCTATCACACCGTCGTCGGATTCCACCGGGAGTCGTCTGGACCGTTCGTGGGCCGAGAGACCACCGTCACGGCCGTCGAGAGGTCCCGTCACTTTCCGACAATACGTTTGTCGGCTTACAGTCGCTCCTACCCGGCCGATGACGTGTTTCTCTCCGCCCAGAATACCTAACTTCGGCCGACCCCTCCTTGTTACAGGAGAGCGATACGATGGGGGAAATTGCAGTTATCCATATGGATTTGATGTCGAAAGGTGGCGGCGAAGCGGTGGCCATGAACGTCCTCGAAGCGCTGCAGGAGGACCACGACGTGACGGTGCTGACGCTGACCGACCCCGACCTCCGCGAACTCAACGACTACTTCGACACCGACGTGGACGTTCGGGACCTGCGTGTCGAGCGAGCGGGGTACCTCGCTCCGTGGCTGAACCGGCAGTTGGGACTGAAGTACTACGTCCTTCAGAACGCCCTGCTCGGACGCTACGCCCGGCGTCGGAGCGACGACTTCGACCTGTTGGTCAGCACTATCAACGAACTCGGTCTCGAATCGAACTCGGTCCAGTACGTCCACTTCCCGTTCGACTGGACCGTGAGTTGCGAGGAGCGCGAACACATCTTCCACCCGACCGTCGAGGAGGACTCGTTCCACGAGCGACTCGCGACCCGCGTCGCGAGCGTCGAACGCGAGGACATCCAGCAGAACACGCTGCTGGCCAACTCCGACTGGACCGCCGACGTGGTCGAGGACGCGTACGGCACCCGGCCGCGAGTCCTCCACCCGCCCATCGACACCCGCGAGTTCGAGGACCGACCGTGGGACGAACGCGAGGACGGCATCGTGACGGTGGGTCGCATCGAGCGGAGCAAGCGAATCAAAGAGCTAATTCGAATCACCGACGGCGTCCGCGAGCGAGGCCACGACACTCACCTCCACGTCATCGGCCCGACGGTGGACGAGGAGTACCGGGAGGAGGTCGAGGCGATGGCCGCGAGTCGGGAGTACGTGGAACTGGAGGGCGAGGTCCCACGCGAGCAACTGGTCGAGCGCATCTGCACCCACAAGTACGGCGTCCACGGCAAGCAGTACGAGCACTTCGGGATGGCAGTGGCCGAACTCGCGGCGGGCGGCACGATTCCGTTCGTACCGAACGACGGCGGGCAGCACGCCATCGTCAACGACCGCGAGCAGCTGCTGTACGAGAGCGTCGCGGACGCCCGAGAGAAGATTTCGACGGTGGCGGCCGACCCGGACCTCCAGCGGGACCTCCGGGAACCGATGGGACCGCGCGCGATTCGCCGCCGGTTCGGCCGCGAGCGGTTCCAGCACCAGATTCGGCGCATCGTCGCCGACGCGCTCGACCGGCCGAGCGCCAGCGTCTCGGGAACCTCCGCCGACGCTCCGGCCGAGCGACCGGCGAGCGGGGACTGAGCGAACGAGCGACTACGCTATTTCCCGATACTCCGCCGCTATGGCGTCGGCGGTCCGGTCCCACGCGTAATTTTCACGGGCGTGTTCCCGGCAGGCGCGACCCGCGGCGTCCCGGCGGGCGGGCGCGAGGTCGGCCCACGCCGCCATCCGGTCGGCCAGCGAGTCCGGCGCGACCGATTCGACGACCATCTCGGTCGGGACTCGGGGGTCCTCACGGAGTCCCGACAGAATCTCGGTCGTGCCGCCGACCGGGGTGGCGACGACCGGGGTCCCAGACGCGAGGGCTTCGAGCGTCGCGAGACCGAACCCCTCCAATCGCCGGGTCGGCAGGACGAAGCAGTCCGCCGTGGCGTAAGCGCCGGGCAAGTCCTCGTCGGGGACGTAGCCCAGAAAGGTCACGCGGTCGGCGACGCCGAGGTCGGCCGCCGTTCGCTCCAACTCCTCGCGCAGGGGCCCGTCGCCAGCGACGTGGAGGTGAACGTCGGGTCGCTCGCGAGCGACGCGGGCGAACGCCCGCAGGAGCATCCCGTGGCCCATTCTGGGCGAGAGACGGCGGACCGTCAGGAAGTCGGTCGCGACGTCCCCGCCCTCGGACTCCACCGCGGCCGATATCGCGCGCTCGGCGGACGTCTCCGGAGTGGACGAGTACGTGGGGACCGATTCGCTCGCACCGACTGACTCGCCACTGTTTGCCGACCGCATCGAGTCGTAGACGCCGGCGTCCGGCCGGTAGCGCTCGGCGTCCACGCCGCCGGGGACGACGACGGGGTCGGCCACCGGACCGTGGACCTCGCGGAGTTTCCCGGCCATGAACTCGCTGAGCGCGAGGACCCGCTCGCAGGAGGCGAGGGTGGACCGCTCGATTCGCCGGCGGAGCGCGGCGTTCAGTCCGCGGCGCGGGCCGGAGACGGTATCGGCGTGACCCGCGCGGATGCGGTACTCGGTCGGCCACGGACTGTGGAAGGTCGCGCTTCGGGGAACATCTTCGGGGACGAGCAGGTCGGCGAGTAGGTCGGTCACGGTGCCCTGAAGGCTCACGAGGTCGGGGTCGGGCAGAGCGTCGAAGTGGTCGCGGACGGCCCGGACCGCACCGGGGAGTCGGGCCGCGATTTCGGGCGCGGAGCGCTCGGCCACGTCGAGGTCGTATCGCGCGACTCGGACGCCTGAAACCGTCTCGCGGGCGGGCACGTCGCCCCGGCGGCGCGTGAGGACCGACACGTCGTGACCCCGGTCGGCGAGTCGCTTCGTCGTCTCGTAGACGTACCGGCCCGTCCCGCCGGAACCGGGGTCGGGGTAGAAGTCGTGTGCGGCGACGAGGACGCGCATGGCGGAGCGACGACGGAGACGGACAAATGCCCGACGGCCGGAACGCGTCGTTCGACCGCCCGTTGAGATAATTTAAGAGGCGCGGGCGAGACGCGTCGGTCATGATAGAGTCCCCGAAGCGAACCGCGTTCGAAGCGCTCCCGGTGGCGGCGATTCTGCTGTTCTGGAACCTGCTCGCCGGAATCGCGCACTTCCAAGGCGTCGGCGGGCCGGTGAGCGCTGCCGGCGTCGTCATGGCCGCGCTATACGTCACGGTCCGCGGCGTGTCGCTCGCGGCGGAGGTCATTCCGCCCGCGACGGCCGACGTGAGAAGGAGCCTCTACGAGAACGCCCGACTCGCGGTCCCCGCGGGAGCGTGGTTCGTCGCCGCGATGGCGGTCGGTGCAGTCGAGGCCCACATCGACGAGTTTACGTGGGTCATCTCGTCGGTCGAGACGGCGCTGGCGGGCGCGGGTCTCGGGGTCGTCGGCCTCTACGCCGTCGCCGCGGGACACTCGGCGCTCGGCGGCGCGAACGCCGGAAGTGGCGGTCGCACACTCACGGGAGACGAGAGTTCGACCCGCGACGAACCCGCGACGGACGGCGCGTCGGGCGACGACTGACAGACGACCGAGCGTAACACGGTCTCTTTGTTCGG